>DASSZN010000300.1:0-18527 GCA_035702805.1 Thermomicrobiaceae bacterium
CCGCCCAGCCCGCCAGGAAGGCGGGATAGCCCGCGTCCTCCACGTAGAACCCACGAGCGCCGTCGCCGGCCCCGTCGCGCCCGTCCGGCACGCGGAGCGCGCCGGTGATGACCGGCCCGAATGACGGGCGGAACTCGCGGGTGCGCCGTGCGCCGTCTCGCGCCCGCACGGCAAAAGCCAGCCGGTCCCCGTTGGCCGAGAAGCGCCGGCCCAGCATCGGGCTGAGCCGGGGGAGCGCCGGCCGGCTGCGCAGCAGTAGCTCGGTCGTGCCGAGGGTGCCGGCCGCCAGCACGAGGGTGTCGGCCGTGACCTCGCGGACGGGCGGTACCCCGCCGCCGGCCCGCGCATGGTCGGCGTAGCGCACGACGTAGCCGCCGCCGGGGCGCGGCGCGACCCGGCGCGCCTCGGCCAGGGTGCGGATCTCGGCACCGTGCCGCCGGGCCGCGCTGAGGTAGGTCAGGTCAAGGCTGTTCTTGCTCCCGGCGTTGCAGCCGAGGTTGCACTCGCCGCAGAGACGGCAGGTCCGGCGCTCCGCCCCGTGCAGGTTGTCGTCCGGCTCGAGCGGCGCCCCGACCGCCGGCTCGTGCCCCGGCACGGCGAAGGTGATGCCGAGGTTCGGCAGCTGCCACTCGAGGCCGAGCTCGTCGGCAGCGAGGCGCAGCTGGAGGGTCTTGGGAGTGTCGCGGTAGGGCGGGCCGCTCGCGAGCGGGTAGGGACGGGCGCTGAGCATGCGCTCGACGCGCGCGTAGTGCGGGTCGAGGTCGGCCCGGGTCAGCGGCCAGCGCTCGCCGCCGGGAGCGCCGTCGTCCTGGACGAACCAGCGCTCGTCCTTGCGCAGGAGTACGGCCGCGTAGATCAGCGAGCCACCGCCGAGGCCGCTCGCGGTCAGTGTCACCAGCCGGTCGCGGAAGGACCGCAGGTCGAACAGGCCGTAGGCATGCTCGGCCGGGCTCCAGAAGCCGGAGCCGAGCTCGATCGGCGAGCGCGGGAACGAGCCGGGCGGGTAGGGCCGACCGCGCTCCAGCACGCAGACCGACAGCCCTGCCTCGGCCAGGCGATAGGCGGTGACGGCCCCGCCAAAGCCGGACCCGACGACGACGGCGTCGAAGTGCTCCCCGCCGACGACCTCACTCCTCCGCGACGCCCTCTCGGGCGCGACTCGATCCACGCTCACCGGCCGCCGCAACGCCAAGCCCACGCGCATGCGCTCAGACGATCCCGGCGCGCCGCCCGCGACGGACGGCGGCAACGGTAACAAGGATGCCCAGCGCGAAGAGGGGCAGCATCACCCGGTGGAAGTCGTCGTTGATCGGGTCGCTCCCGTTGCCGTGCAGCGTGGCGAAGAGCCCCAGCAGGAAGCCGCACAGCGAGAAGATCTGCGCCGCCAGCGCGTAGCCCAGTACCCGGGCGCGGCCCGCCAGCAGGGCACCGCCGGAGAGTCCCAGCACCACGCCGCAGAGCGCCTCGACGACCGTCGCCGGCAACAGCCGCGGCTCGCTGACGGTGGCGAACCCGAGCGACAGCGGGTGGCCCAGGTGGGCCGTCGCGAAGAACAGGCAGGCGAGCGCCTCCCCCACGAGCAGCGCCCCGAAGAGGGCGAGCCTGGTGTCGGTGCGGCGCGCTTCGATCGCGGTCATCCTCCATGCCTCCATTATGGATCTACGCAACCGGCGGGGTGACGCGCCCCACGGCGCGACCCGCCGGGCCGTCGTCAACGTCCACCCGCGCGGGGCCGGCTCGGGACCGGCACGGGCACCGGCGCGGTCGTGCCTATCTGGTGGCGAAGCCAGCAGCCCGCCGCGACGATCGTCGCGGCGGGCACGACGAGCAGCAGGTAGGGGGTCAGGTGCGCGTACTCGTCGACCACGCGGTCGACGCCCGCCCGGAACAGGAAGCCCAGCGCGAGCGGGGTTCCGGCCCAGACGACCGCTCCCGGGGCGGCTCCGGCGAGAAAGTCGCCCGGAGCAACGCCGAGCAGCCCGGCGCCGATGGAGACGTACATGCGCACCAGCGGGAGGCAACGGCCGGCGAACACCACCTGCCGGTCGTGGCCGCCGAGCCGCGCGCGCCAGCGGACGAGCGTCGCCTCGCCGTGGCGGGTGAACCGGCGCAGCCCGTGGCCGAGGAGCCGGCCGCCGCCCAGCCGCGCCAGCAGGTAGATCGCCGTCGTGCCGAGCACGTCGCCCGCGACCAGTGCGCCCAGCGCCGCCAGCAGCCCAACGAGGGAGTGGACGGCGAGTGCGCCGCAGAGGAGCACGACCAGCTCGAGCGGGACGCCCGTGGGCAGGCCCATCTCGTTGACCAGGATCAGGCCGGCCACGAGCGGCACGCCGTACCGCAGGATCTCGGTCTCGAACGCCATGGCCACGCACCACCCTCTCCAGCCAGCGCCGACCGGCCACCCGGCCACGCGTCCGGGCTAGCCCGCGAAGATCACAGACCCGGTCGAGGAGATGTCACGAACTGCTCACCGCCGGGGCACGGCCCGGCCGCCCGCTAGCTCACGTCGCGCCGCGCCAGCAGGAGGGCCGAGAGGCCGCCGAAGATGACCAGGTAGGCCAGGATGACCAGGAGCGCGACGGAGGCGTCGAGGTACGGACCGCTGAAGGCTCCCGGTCCACCGGCCGATGCCGGGCCGGAGCCGGTCTGCAGGGGCACGATCAGGGAGTACGCGTTGGTGCGCAGGAAGGCGCGGGAGAGGTCGTGGAGGAGGCCGATGCTCTCCCCGAAGCCGGCGACGATCCCCTCGATCACCAGCCCGTAAAGGATGCCGACCCCGATCGCCAGGGCCGTCCCGCGCGACAGGACGCCGAGCAGCGCGCCGAAGAGCGCCCAGACGGCGAGGATCAGCCAGCCGGCCGCCAGGCCGCGCGCCAGATCCCACGGCGACGGCGCGAGCAGGGCGACCCCCTCGCGCAGGCCGATCAGAACGCTGCTGAGCGCACCGGCGGCGAAGACCGCCACCAGGAAGACGACCAGCACGGCGCCGAGCGCGGCCAGCTTGGCCAGGAGCAGGTGGGCGCGGCCGGAGCGCTGCATCAGCGTCGTCTTGAGCGTGCCCCAGCCGTACTCGCTGCCGAACGCCAGGGCGCCCAGGATCAGCGTCAGCATGCCGAAGTAGAACGGGAACCCGCCGAGCAGCGTCGAGACGAGCCGGTCCGGCAGCAGCGGCGCGAGTCCGCTGGCGGCGCTGCCGCTCCGGTACGCCAGGTAGGGCAGCAGGTAGCTGAAGAAGACGCTCAACAGGATCGCGATGGCCAACAGCACCCAGGTCGCGGCGCGCCGGCGCAGCAGCATGAGTTCCGCGCGGACGCTACTCATAGCCGTCTCCTCCCGCCCCATGGGCCAGCCCAAAGTAGACCTCCTCGAGCGTGGCGTGGACCGGGGTCAACTCGCGTACCTCGACGCCGGCCATTACGAGCCGGCGATTGATCTCGCCCGCGCGGCCGGGATCGGTGGCAAGCACCAGCGCGCCGTCGCGGGACTCGAGCCGCTCGACGTAGGGAAGCTCCGCGACCAGGTCGCGAGCGCGCTCGAGCGGGGCGCCGCGCAGGCGCAGCTCCGGCCGGCCACGCAGCTCCGCCAGCGTGCCCTCGGCGTCCAGCCGGCCCCGGCGGAGGATGCCGATGCGGTCGCAGATCTGCTCGACCTCGCCCATGATGTGGCTGGAGAGGAGCACGGTACGGTGACCGCGGCCGAGATCGCGCATCAGGTCGCGCATCTCGGCGATCCCCTCGGGGTCGAGCCCGCTGGTCGGCTCGTCCAGGATCAGGACGTCGGGATCCTTGAGAAGGGCAGCCGCGAGCCCGAGCCGCTGCTTCATGCCCATCGAGTAGTGGGAGAAGCGGTCGCCGGCGCGGGCGGACAGCCCCACCTGCGCCAGGACCTCCTCGACCCGCTCAAGCCCCACTCCGGCGTGCCGGGCCATCACCTCCAGGTTGCCCCGGCCGGTCAGGAACGGGTAGAAGGCCGGGTTCTCGATCATGGCGCCGACCCGCGCCAGCGCGGCGTCGGAGCCGGCCGGTTGGCCGAGCACGCGGGCAGCGCCGCTGGTCGGGCGCACCAGCCCGACCAGCATGCGCAGCGTCGTGGTCTTGCCGGCCCCGTTCGGGCCGAGGAAGCCGTAGACCTCGCCGCGCCGCACCCGGAGCGACAGGCCGTCGACCGCCACCAGCGCGCGGCCGTAGCGCTTGGTCAGGCCGCGTGTCTCGATGACCAGGTCGTCGTCCACCCCAACCCGGCCGTCGTGGATGACGGCCGGGGCTGTCGATGCTATGTCGTCGTCGAGTCGCACGGAGTCCGTCATCGCTCCCGTCCTCTCCCGCGGCGCGGATCGCGCCGCGCGGCCTCAACGCTTGCCGTTCTCCTCCAGGACATGGCGCCGCTCGAGGTACTCGACCTCGTCGATCTCGCCGCGGGCGAAGCGCTCGCGCAGGATCGCCAGCGACTGGTCCCGGCCGCCGCGCTCGCGGTCATGGTCGTCCCAGCGGCCGCGGCCGACGCCGCGCGCGATCCCCCCGACGACCAGCCACAGCATGCCGATGACGAACACGAACCAGAGGATCCCGAAGATCCACATCCCGCCCCAGCCGGGGCCGCCAAACCACCACACGGTACGCACTCCTTCGACGCCTGACCTCGAAGCTCGTTCATCCGGCCCACGCGGGCTCGGGCTTCCTGACGCGGGAGACCGACCGGCGTCGCGCTCGATCTCACCCGCAATGCTAGGGCGGCGATCTCACGGGCAGGTAGGCGAGAATCTCAACAGCCGGTCAACGGACGGTCAAAGCTTGCGCCGGGGGCCTCCTGACGGTGGAATCGCCGGTGGGCGCTCCTCCATAATCCGCGGCAGGGGGCCGGACTCGGCGAGGAGCAGGCACCGATGGAGCGGCCGACCACCGTGCTCCTGGTGGACGACGAGGACGACATCGTCGAGATGATGCGCGACTTCCTCGAGGCGGAGGGCTACGTGGTGCTGACCGCGAGCGACGGCCCGACCGCGCTCGGCACGCTGCGGCGTGACCCGGTCGACTGTGTGCTGCTCGACGTGCTGATGCCCGGCATGTCCGGCTTCGAGGTGGTGCGGCGCATCCGCGAGGCCCGGGACGTGCCGGTCCTCTTCCTGAGCGCGCGCCAGGACGACAGCGACAAGATCCGCGGGCTGGGGCTGGGCGCCGACGACTACATCGTCAAGTCGGCGACGCCGGCCGAGGTGGTGGCCCGGGTCAAGGCGGTGCTCCGGCGCAGCCAGCGCGGCGAGGCCCCACCGTCGGCCGTGCTCGACTTTGGCCGGCTGGTGATCGACGTGCGCGCCCACGAGGTGCGGGTCGACGGCGCCGTGGTGCCGCTGACGGTGCGCGAGTTCGAGCTGCTGCAACTCCTCGCCGAGCACCCGCGCCAGGTCTTCACCCGCGAGCAGCTCTTCGAGCGGCTATGGGGGGAGTTCGGCGACCGCCACACCGTCACCGTCCACGTCGGCCGGCTGCGCGAGAAGGTCGAGCGGGACCCGTCGCACCCGGAGCACATCATGACGGTCTGGGGAATCGGCTATCGCTTCGAAGGGGAGCGGCGGCGGTGAGCGCGAAGCGCCCGCCGGCCACCCTGCCGATCCGCCGCTGGCTGGCGCTGGCGCTGGCGGCGATGTTCGTCGTGCCGGTGCTGGTGACGGGCTTCGTCACCTGGCACCTCGTGTCGCCCCCACCCGACCCGCAAGCCGCGGCCGCCGGGACCGTCACCAGCGGCGTGGCCTCCTGGACGGACCCCGCCTGGCAGGCCGCGACCAAGGCGCGGCTCGCCGCCGAGGGCGTCGACTTCGTGCTGCTCGAGAACGGCCGCGAGGTCTACCGCAGCGTGAGCGACCCGGCAGCCGGGGGCGGCTGGTACGGCGGCCGCGTCGTGCGGGAGGTCGTCGTGCCGGGCACCGGCGGCCGCGACGTCGCCGACCTCTACAGCAACCAGTCCTGGGGCCCCTGGGGCGGCGGGCGGACCTGGCTCTTCCCGCTGGTCGGCTTCTCGACCCTCGTGCTGACGCTGGCCGGCGTCGCCTGGTTCCTCGGCCGCACCGTCATCCGGCCGCTGGCGGCTACCAGCCGCGCGGCCCGGCAGGTCGCCGCCGGGGACCTCGACGTCGGGCTCCCCTCGTCGCGCGTGCGCGAGGTGGCCGAGGTGAGCACGGCCTTCGAGTCGATGAGCGCGGCGCTGCGCGACTCGCTGCGGCAGCAGGCGAACCTGGAGCAGGAGCGGCGCCTCTTCATCGGCGCGATCGTCCACGACCTGCGCACGCCCCTCTTCGCCCTGCGCGGGCACCTGGAGGGGCTGGAGCGGGGGCTGGCCGACACGCCGGAGAAGCGCGCCCGCTACATCGGCGTCGCCCAGGAGAAGGCGGCCGCGCTCGACCGGCTCGTCTCCGACCTGTTCGACTACACGCGCCTGGAGTACCTCGAGCAGGCACCCGCCAGTCGGCCGCTCGACCTCGCCGCGCTGCTCCAGCGGCTCGTCGACGCGCTCCAGCCGCGCGCCGAGGCCAAGGGGGTCGCGCTCGCGCTCGAGGGCTCGAGCGGCCCCTGCGTGGTGGACGGCGACAGCGACCTGCTGACGCGCGCGGCCGAGAACCTGCTGGACAACGCGCTGCGCCACACGCCGAGCGGCGGGACGATCCGGGTGCGCTGTGACGCCGACGCCGGGCTGGCGCGGTTCTCGGTCGCGGACACCGGCCCGGGCATCCCACCCCAGGACCTGCCGCACCTCTTCCAGCCCCTGTTCCGCGGCGAGACGTCGCGCAACCGGCGCACCGGCGGGGCGGGGCTCGGGCTGACGATCGCCCGGCGCGTGCTGGTGGCCCACGGCGGCGACCTGACGGCGCGCAACGGCCTCGATGGCGGCGCCGTCTTCACCGCGACCCTCCCCTGCGCCGCCTCGCCCACCCCGCCGCCCGAGGAGGCTCCCGCGCCGGACACAACCCGCCCGGTCGAGGTCAGGCGGTAGGGTTCTGGAGCCGGCCAATGACGGTACCGCTTTGGGGAAGCCGGCTCTCCGCACGTCCACCTGATCCAGGATAGACTGTGCCCGGTCGTCACCGACGCGATAGCCAATGCCCCTCGCGAATCAGGAGGAGGACGCCGGATGACCGCCACGGTGGGGTCTGCCAACGGTCCCCGCGCGTCCACCGGCGGCGGCCGCGGTCCGGCGCTGGCGGTCGACCACCTCACCAAGCGCTTCGGCGACCGGGTGGCCTTCGCCGACGTCTCCTTCGCGGTCGGCTACGGAGAGGTGTTCGGCTTCCTCGGCCCCAACGGCGCCGGCAAGACGACCACGGTGCGCACGCTCGGCACGCTGCTGGCGCCGACGTCCGGCACGGCGACGGTCGCGGGGTTGCCGCTGACGGCCGCGAACGGCGAGGCGATCCGCCAGCGCATCGCGATCATGCCGGAGTCGCCGGGCCTCTACCTGCGCCTCTCCGTGACCGAGAACCTCCAGTGCTTCGCCGACCTCTACGAGCTGGCGGACCCGCCGGGGCGCATCGAGCGCGCGCTGCGGGCGGTCAACCTCGTCGAGCGGGCGCACGACCTCTGCGGCGCGCTGTCCAAGGGGCTGCGGCAGCGCGTCGCCCTCGCGCGGGCGCTCCTGAGTGACCCCGAGATCCTGTTCCTCGACGAGCCCACCGCCGGGCTGGATCCCGCGGCCACGCGCGACGTCCACGCGCTGATCGCGGACCTCGGCCGCGCGGGCGTGACGATCTTCCTGACGACGCACCGGCTGGAGGAGGCGGAGCTGCTGTGCCAGCGCGTGGCCATCCTGAACACCACGCTGCGAGCCATCGGCAGCCCCGCCGCGCTGCGTGAGCGGCTGTTCGCCCGGACGCTGGCGGTGCGAACCGTCGCCGCGCTCGCCGAGCCGGCAGACTTCTTCGGCGCCCTGCCGGCCGTGACGGGCTGGCGACCGGCCGGCCCGGCGAGCTACGTCCTGACCGTGTCCGACTCGGCCGTGGCCGCCCCCGCCGTCACCCGGGCCCTGGTGGCGGCCGGCGCCGACGTGCTGGCGATCGCCGAGGCGACGCACTCGCTCGAGGACGTCTACCTGGAGCTGGTCGATGGGGGCCGGGAGGGCGGTGCCGGGTGAGCCTCAGCCGCCAGCGAGTGGGCGCCATCGTCCGCAAGGAACTGCGCGAGTTCCGGCGCAGCCGCAGCATCGTGCCCTCGATGGCGGTGCTGCCGCTGCTGTTCGTCGTCGTCGTGCTGCTCGAGGCGACGAGCCAGCCGGCCAGCGTGCTGCGGCACAACCCCCTGCTGCTCTACCTGCTCGGGGTTCCGGTGCTCCTGCCGGTGGTGCTGGCCGGCTACACGGTGGCGAGCGAGCGCCAGCAGGGCACGCTCGAGCCGGTGCTGACCACGCCCATCCGCGGCGACGAACTGCTGCTGGGCAAGACACTGGCGGTGCTGCTGCCCACGCTGGCGCTGTCCTACGCGTGGTACGCCGTGGTCGCCGTGGGCGTCGCGCTGCTGGCTCGACCGGGGGTGCCGGCGGCGCTGTTCCGGCTGCCCGACGTGGTGGCGCTGCTCCTCTTCACGCCGCTGCTGGCCGGCTGGTCGATCTGGATCGGCATCGCCATCTCGACCCGCCTGAACGACGCCCGGGCGGCGCAGCAGCTGGGCAGCCTGGCAAGCCTGCCGGCGATCGCGGTGACGATCCTCGTCGTGGCGGACGTGATCCCGGCGACGCTCGGCCTGAGCCTGGGGCTGGCGGCGGTGCTGCTGGTGCTCAACGGGCTCGGCTGGTGGGTCATGGCAACCCTGTTCGACCGCGAGCGGCTGGTGGCCGGGACCCGGTGACGCCGCGGCGTGGGGAATCCGCTGGGCAGCCCGACTCCGGCGGAGCCGGCGGCGTAGACGAAGCGCTGGCTCACCGCCGCGCTGGCCGACCATGCGCCGGCGGTAGCGCAGCCGTCGCAGCGGCGGAGACGGGAGCGCGGCTCGTCTGAGCCGCCCTCCCCAGGCTGGCAGGGCTCCCTCAGACCGCGGCGAGCGCGGCGTCGAGGTCGGCGATCAGGTCGCGCGCCGACTCGATGCCGACCGACAGCCGCAGCAGCCCCGGGTGCTGCGCCCAGGGCGAGCCCGGGATCTGCGCCATCAGTTCCGGTTCGGTCTCGAGCCAGGCCGTCGGCGGGTAGATCAGCGACTCGACTCCACCCAGGCTCGTCGCCAGCTGGAAGACGCGCGTCGCCTGCGACACCCGCCGCGCGGCCGGCGAGCCGCCCGTTACGTCGACCGAGACCATGCCGCTGAAGCCACCCGTCATCTGCCGCTTGGCCAGCGCATGCCCCGGGTGGTCCGGCAGCCCGGGGTAGAGGACCCGCCGCACCTTCGGGTGCGCGGACAGCCACTCCGCCACCGCCTGGGCGTTCTCCATCTGCCGCTGCATGCGCACGCCGAGGGTGCGGATGCCCCGGATCAGGAGCCAGCAGTCGAAGGGGCTCGGCGTCGCCCCCAGATAGTACTGGCGGTCGCTGATGCGCGCCGCCAGCTCCGGCGTGCGCGACACGACGGCACCGCCCAGCAGGTCGCTGTGCCCGCCCAGGTACTTGGTCGTGCTGTGGACCACCAGGTCGATGCCGAAGTCGATCGGGTTCTGGCAGTAGGGGGAGGCGAAGGTGTTGTCCACCACGGTCATCGCGCCGGCCTCGCGGGCGATCCCGGCGATGGCCGCCAGGTCGACGATGTCGAGCAGGGGGTTGGTCGGCGTCTCGATCCAGATCATGCGCGTGTTCGGCCGCAGCGCGCGCCGGGTGGCTGCCAGGTCGCCCAGATCGACGAAGTCGGCGGTGATACCGTAGCGCGGCAGGTCGTTGGCGAAGAGGTGGTAGGTGCTGAGGTAGCAGTCGTAGCCGACGACGGCGTGGTCGCCCGCCGAGAGGAGCTGCAGGGCAGCGGTCACGGCCGCCATGCCGGAGCCGAAAGCGGCCGCGGCGACGCCGTGCTCGAGGTCGGCCAGGATCGTCTCCAGCGCCTCGCGGGTGGGGTTGGCCTGCCGGGCGTAGTGGAAATGGGCGTCGTCGTCGATGGCGTGGCGCACGAAGGTCGAGGCCGGGTGGATGGGCGGCACGATGGCGCCCGTCTGCGGGTCCGGCGCCTGGTTGCGGTGGATGAGGAGCGTGTCGAGGTCCCAGTCCGCCTCGCCGCGCCCGGCCTCGGGCGCCTCACGGGTCGTCACGGTGCGTCTCCTTCCGGTGATCTGGGCGCGATGCGTCGCACCCCTACAGGTCGAGGTGGGAGTTCAGCCGGCCGTCGCCAGATCCGCCAGGGTGCGCAGGTCGGGCACCTCGAGGTCGGGCGTCGCCGCCGCGGCCGGCGTGGCACCGAAGCCCGGCCGGTCATGGCGGCGGTTGACCCAGACGGCCGTCAGCCCGATCGCTTTGGCCGGGGCGATGTCGTGGAAGAGGCTCTGTGCCACGTGCAGCACCCGCTCCGGCGGGACGTCCAGCCGCGCGAGCAGCGCCTGGAAGTTGCGCGGGTCGGGCTTGTAGCTGCCGATCTGCTGGGCCGTGACGACGGCGGCGAAGTCGACCTCGAGGCGCCGGGCCGAGCCCGCGAAGAGGTCGTCGTCGACGTTGGAGAGGATCGCGAGCTTGAAGCGACCGGCAAGGTCCCGTAGCGCGGCGACGGTGTCGGGAAAGGCCGGCCAGTCGGCGACCGAGTCGGGCAGGCTCGTCCGCTCCTCCGCCGTCGGCTCGAAGTCCAGCCGCGCGCCGACGCCGTCGACGACGGTCGCCAGCACGTCGCGGTAGCTGCGGTAGGGCGGCCGCTCGGCGTCGGACTCCAACTCGCCGAAGAGCTCGAGGATCTGGTCGTCGGAGCGCGCGATCCCGTGGCGCGCGAGCAGCGGCCGCAGTGCGTTCAGGATGCCCCGCTCCCAGTCGATCAGCGTGCCGTAGCAGTCGAAGGTCAGGTAGGTGTAGCGATCGAAGTCGAGCATATCGGTTCTCCCGCAAGGCTCCTAGCGCGACACGGTGCCGCGGTGCAGGCCGTAGTAGTGCTCGTCCTCCCAGAGCCGGCCCTCGAGGACGCGGGCGGCGCCGAAGGGCGACAGATCGACCGTCTTCGGGCTCCCCGCGGTAATCCACTCGGCCAGGCCCTTGCCGATCGCCGGGGCCGTCTTGAAGGACGTGCCGCTGTCGCCGGTCATGGTGTAGAGCCCCTCGTAGTGCGGCAGCTTGTCGATGATCGGGCGCGCGTCGGGGCTCATCATCAGGATGCCGGACCAGTTGCCGCGCACCGTGCTCCGGGCCATGACGGGCCAGCGGTTGATCAGCTTCTGCCGGCAGACCTCGATGTAGTCCTGCTCGACCGCCTCGGGGTAGCTCTCCGGGTCCTTGTTGACCCGCACGCCGCTCTCGGCACCGATCAGGGTGCAGTTGCCGTCGACCGGGCGGGCCCAGGTGTCGTTGAAGTGGTCGATGTAGGTCAGGTGGCGCGGCGAGCGCTCCGCCGCCCAGCGGAAGAGGGTGACGCGCGCCAGCACCGGTACGAGCCCCAGGTCGATGCCGAGCGGCTCGAACAGCTGGTTGGCCCAGGCGCCCGCGGTGATCACCACCACCGGCGCCTCGACCACACCGGCCGTCGTCTCGACGCCGGTGACGCGATCCCCCTCCGTCAGTATTCGCGTGGCCCGGGTGCCGAGCTTGAACTCGACGCCGCGCTCCATCGCCGCCCGGGCGAAGCCGAAGACGGTGGCGTTGGGGTCGGCGTAGCCGGCGCCCGGCTCGTAGGCCACGGCGTCGACGTCGCCGACGTAGAGCGCGGGGTCGAGCTCGAGGGCCTCCTCGGGCGTGATCACGGAGGCGTCGACGCCGAGCTCGCGCTGGGTGGCGACGTTGGCCTCCAGGTTGTGGGTGAACTCGGGCGCGGCGAAGGTGAGCAGGCCGATGCGCTGAAACCCGCAGTCGCCGCCGACCAGGTCGCCCCAGTTGGCGAAGTAGCGCATGCTCTCGACGCCCAACCGGGTCTCCGGCTCGTTCGTGTAGTGGGTGCGGACGAGCGCGCCCGACTTGCCGGTCGCGCCGGCCGCCAGGTGGTAGCGCTCGACGACGACGACCTTGCCGGCGCCCATGCCCGCCAGGTGGAAGGCGGTGCTGGTGCCGTTGGCGCCCGCTCCGATGACGACGACGTCGGCGGTCTCGGCCATGGTGCTGCTCCCTCGCTGCAAACGGGCCCGAGCGCGGCGCCGCCGCGGCCCGTGAACCGTGATCAATGCCGCGATGCCGCGATGTTCGGGACGTGCTGATCCTACCGGGACCAGGGTAGCCCGACCCGAGCTACAATCCAAGCCGTTGTCGCCGAACGTCTCGATCGGGTTTTCCGATCGGTGGACCGTCGGAAGTGACCGGCGCGATCGGTCGCGTTGGGCCATCCTCCACGCGCCGCCACCGGACGGAGGAGGTCGCGATGGACCAGCAGCAACTCGTGACCTTCGAGCGCATCGTGCGGGAGGGCAGTTTCAGCCGGGCCGCCCGCGTGCTCGACGTGTCGCAGGCGGCGGTGAGCGGCCGGATCCAGGCGCTCGAGGGGGAACTGGGCAGCGCCCTCTTCGTCCGGGGCGGCCGGCGGGTGGCGCTGACCGAGGCGGGCGAGTCCTTCCTCCCCTACGCGCGGCGCGCGCTGGCGGTCCTGGCCGAGGGGACGGAGGCGGCGCGGGGCGCGGCGAGCGGTCAGCACGGGCGGGTGACGGTCGGCGCGGTCGACTCCATCAGCGACGGCCTGCTCGTCCCGGTCGTCGCCCGTTACCGGGCGATAAACCCCGGGGTGCTCCTCTCGGTGCGCACCGGCCACACGCCGCAGATCCTGCGCGAGCTGGCGGACGGGGTGGTGCGGCTGGGACTGGTGACCTGGGGCTACGTCACCGGCACGGTCGAGGTCGAGGTGCTGGCCCGCTTCCGCGAGCCGCTGATGGCGGTGGTCGCGCCGAGCCACCCGCTGGCGCGCCGGGAGGTGCCCACGCTGGAGGAGATGGTGGCCGAGGGCCGGCCCTACCACGAGACGGTCTGGGGCACGCCCGACGACGCGCGCATCGCGCCCCGCTCGGGTCGGGGCTGGGACGAGCACGAACTGCCGTACGGCATGATGCGCCGGCTCATCCTGCGCGGCATCGGCGCCGGCTTCCTCCCCGCCACGCTCGTCGCGGAGGACCTGGCAGACGGCCGGCTGGTGGCGCTGACGCTCGCCGACCTGACGCCGCCGGTGCGCGAACTGGCGCTGATCTGCCATGCCGACGCCCGGCCGCTGCCGGCGGCTGCCCGCGACTTCGTGGCGACCGTGCGCGCCGAGCTGGCCCTGCGCCGGGCGACGTAGCCCGTACCGTCGCCGTGCGCCCGGCTACGGCGCGGCCGCGCCTTGACACGCCTGCCTCGATCGCTCAGCCTGTCCGGCGTCGACGCCGGGTTCGGGACGTGGAGGAGGCGCGGGATGACCGGGGTCACGCACAGCGATGGGTTTCCGCCGCGGGCGGTCGTCAACGTCGCACGCCGGACAGTGAGCCGCGCCGACTACGCGCGGGCGGAGAGCTTCCTGCCCTGGAACGTCCGGCCGCTGATCCACAATGCCACCGTCACCCCCCACTGGCTCGACGACGGCTCCGACCGCTTCTGGTACCGCCGCACGAGCCCCGAGGGTGCCGCCTTCGTCCTGGTCGACCCCGCCACGGCCACCCGCGAGCCCGCCTTCGACCACGTCCGCCTGGCCGCCGCCCTCTCCGAAGCATCTGGCCGGGCCTGCGTCCACACCCAGCTCCCCTTCGAGGAGATCCGTCTCGTGGATGGGGGCCAGACGCTCGGGTTCAGCGTCGACGGGCAGGGCTGGACGTGCGACCTGGAGACCTACGCCTGCGCGCGGAGCGACTGGACCGAGCCGGCGAAGGACGAACTGCGCTCGCCGGACGGGGCGTGGGCGGCGTTCACGCGCGGGGGAAACCTGTTCGTGCGGGAGGTCGCGAGCGGCCGCGAGCAGCAACTGACCGACGACGCCGAGCCCTACTACGACTACGCCTCTCACCCGGACGCCCGGCAGTCCGCGGTGACCGACCGCGCGCTCGGCAAGCCGCTGCCGCCGGCGGCCGTCTGGTCGCCGGACTCGCGGCGGCTCCTGACCTACCGGCTGGACCAGCGGTCGGTCGGGGAGATGCACCTGCTGCAGTCGGTGCCGCCGGACGGCTCCTTCCGCCCGGTGCTGCACCGCTACCGCTACCCCCTCCCCGGCGACGCCAGCGCCGGGGAAGCGGCGCTGCTCATCGTTGACGTCCCGAGCGGCGACACGCGCTGGCTGCAGACTCCACCGCTGAGCGACAGCGTGGTAGTCAACCCGTTCGAGCTGGGCCAGGTCTGGTGGAGCAAGGACGGCAAGCGCATCTACGTCGTACGCGGCACGCGCGACCGGCGCCACGTCGCGCTGGAGGTAGTCGACGCCGACAGCGGCGCGGCGCGCACGGTCCTCGAGGAGAGCGGCTCGACCACGACCTACCCGCACCACATCGTGACCGAGTCGCCGATCAACACCGTCCACGAGCTGGACGGCGGCCGGGCAGTCACCTGGTTCTCGACCCGCTCCGGCTGGGGCCACCTGTACGTCCACGACGCCACCACCGGCGCCGTCCGCCGCCCGCTCACGTCCGGGCCCTGGACCGTCCGCGAGGTCGTGCGGCTGGACGCGGACGGAGGCTGGCTGTACTTCACCGCGGGCGGCCGCGAACCCGAGCGCGACCCCTATCTCCGCCATCTCTACCGCGTTCGCGTCGACGGCAGCGAACTCGCCCTGCTGACCCCCGAGGACGCCGAGCACGGCGTGACCTTCAGCCCCTCAGGGGCATTCTTCCTCGACACTCACTCCCGGATCGACCTGGCGCCGGTGACCGTGTTGCGCGCGGCGGCCGGGGAGCAGGTGCTGACGCTGGAGGAGGCCGACGTCTCGGGGTTGGCGGCCCGGGGCTGGAGCTTCCCCGAGCGGGTGCGGGTGATGGCGCGCGACGGGGTGACGCCCCTCTACGGCATGGTGATCCGGCCCAGCACCTTCGACCCCCAGCGTCGCTACCCGGTGCTCGACGCGATCTACCCCGGACCGCAGACGATCCGCACGCCGAAAGCCTTCCCCGATGTCACGACCCAGTTCTGGCAGGACCAGGCGTTGGCCGAGCTCGGGTTCCTGGTGGTGACGCTGGACGGGCAGGGGACGCCGTACCGCTGGAAGGCGTTCCACGACGTGGCGTACGGGACGCGGTTCGGCGAGGCGGGCGGACTGGCGGACCACGTGGCGGGGCTGCGGCAATTGGCGGAGCGAGACGAGAGCCTGGACCTGGAGCGGGTGGGGATCTACGGACACTCGGGCGGGGGCTACGCCTCGACGCGGGCGCTGCTCGAGTTCCCGGACTTCTACAAGGTGGCGGTCTCCTCGGCCGGCAACCACGACCAGCGGGGCTACGTCGCCTTCTGGGCCGAGACCTGGATGGGACGGGACCCGGAGTCGTGGACGGAGCAGGACAACATCCAGCTCGCCCGCCGGCTGCAGGGCAAACTGCTGCTGGTGCACGGGGAACTGGACGACAACGTCCACCCGTCCCTTACGCTACGGCTGGTCGACGCATTGATCACGGCGGACAAGGACTTCGACCTGCTGATCATCCCGAACACCAACCACGGACTGTTCGACACCCGGCGCGGCCTGAAGGCGCAGGCGAACGCCCGCGCCTACGGCAACCCCTACTTCGTGCGCCGGCGCTGGGACTACTTCGTGCGGCATCTGGTGGGCGTCGAGCCGCCCGAGTATCACCTGACCCCGCCGGCCGACTGACGGGGGCGGCGTCACAGCGGGAGGTACGTCATGCCCTACTTCACCGTGGTCCGCGAGCGCGGACCGGCCTGGGACGCCACGCGGCCGATGCGCGAGCAGGAGGGGTGGGACGCGCACGCGGCCTTCATGGACGGCCTCGCCGAGGAGGGCTCCATCGTGCTCGGCGGCCCGCTCGGCGCGGGTGAGCACATCTTCCTGCTGGTGCTCAAGGCGGACAGCGAGGAGATCATCCGCGCCCGCCTCGAGCACGACCCGTGGTCGGAGTCCAGGCAACTGGCCGTCGTCCGGGTTGACCCCTGGCAGATCCTGCTGGGGAGACCGCCGGGCGCGTAGCGCCGCGGCCCACGCGCGCGCCGCACCGGCCGGTCCGACAGGTCTGGCAACCGGTGTGCGAGCGACCGGAAGGATCCCCGCGCCGCGTCGACATGGCGCGGGGTGATTGGAGAGGACGCCGTGATGAGCTTCACTCCATCCGCGTTCCCCCTGCTCGCCGCGGTCAACCTCAACGGCCCGACCAGCTACCTGAGCTGGTCGGTGTTCACGATCTCCGAGCCCAACCTGGTCGTGATCATCGCCATGCTCGTCATCTTCGTGGCGGCGCTGCTGCTGCCATTCCCGACCGAGCCCGTGGAGGGCTCAACGCCGGAGCAGCCCGCGGCGCGACCCGGCACGGCACCGCCGGGCGCCGCCCCCAGCACCTGGACCGGCCGCGTGCGACGCTTCGCCGTCCGCGCGCTGCCTCCCGCTCGGCTGCTGCCGGAGACCCAGCCCTCCTACGTCGACTCCTGGATCTACGTCTTCGGCGTGGCGAGCCTGGCCGCGCTGGCCGTGGTCATCATCTCCGGCTTCCTGATCGCCATCGGTGGGGTGGACTGGTGGCACACCAGCGCGGGCGGCCACTTCTTCAACAGCATCCACCTGTGGAGCGTCGAGTTCTTCATGGCGCTGCTGGTCATCCACCTGTGGGGCAAGTTCTTCATGGCCGCCTGGCGCGGCGGACGTGGCCGGACCTGGATCACCGGGGTGCTGGCGTTCCTGGCCTCGATCGGCGAGTGCTTCACCGGCTACCTGTCGCAGCAGAACTTCGACTCGCAGTGGATCGCGACCAACGGCAAGGACGCCTTCAACGCCACCGGCATCGGCGGCCTCTTCAACCTGATGGCCTTCGGCCAGATGCTGCTCTGGCACGTCGTGCTGCTGCCGCTCGTGCTGCTGGCCCTGGTCGGTCTCCACGTCCTGTTCGTCCGCTACCGCGGGGTGGTCCACCCGTTCCCGGCCCGGCGCGGTCGCGGCCCGCTCGGCGAGCCGACCGCCGGGCCGGCGGGCGATCTCAGCGCCCGGCAACTGCGGGCGCTCGACGCGGCCGAGTGGCGGGGGCCGCTGCGGCGCTACGACCTGGTGCGGGAAGCGGTGGCGGCGGTCGCGGTGGTGCTGGTGGCCACCCTGGCGCTGGCGGCGATTCTCTCCTCGCCGGACCTGGCGCCGATCACGATCCAGCGCTGGGCGGCCGCCGATCCGGGCGACTTCGTGAGCACCGCGGCGTCAGAGCTGGCGGGTACCTCGGAGACGGCCACCTACGGACCGCCCTACAACAACGCCAGCGGATCGGTCCAGCGACTCGGCGTCTCCTGGCAGCAGCTGGCCGGAGTCCAGCAGCCGATCAACCCGGCCGGCGCGTTCGTGGTCGACCCACTGCGGGCGACCTCCGGCCACGACGCCGCGCTGCAGGCGGCGCTGCGGACCTGGAGCGCCGCGCCGGCCGGGCAGCAGCACGCCTGGGCCAACGCCTACGCCGCGGCGGCCGCCAAGATCAGCTTCACCTCCGCCGGCGCGCCGGTGCTGCCGGCCGGCAACTACGGTCCGGTGTCGGAGATGATGGCCGCCGAGCTGGCGCTCGCCCGCAGCGGCGGCCTCGACGCCGGCCTGCTGGCCAACCAGGGCTTCTACGGCACGAACTTCACCGGGCCGCTGCTGTTTCTCGAGGACGGCAGCTACTACGGCAACCAGGCACAGGCGCAGCACCTACAGGGGAATCAGTGGGGCGTGATGAACGAGACGGGGAGCTACCCGGGCCAGCCGTGGCTGTGGCTCTACCAGCTCTGGTACCACATCCCGGCCTTCGCCAGCTCCTCCAGCGTCGACCTGATTGCCATCTACCTCACCGGGCTGGCGACCCTGCTGCTGCTCCTGATCCCCGTCATCCCCGGGCTGCGCGCCATCCCGCGGGCCGTGCCGGTCTACCGGCTCGTCTGGCGGCGCTACTACCACGAGGCCGAGTCGCGCCCGACTCCGCCAGCGCGCGACGCACCGGGACCGAGCGGTCGTGCCGGACTCGAGCGCCGGGCGGGCTCGCCGCGCGGCGGGCGGGCGAAGCGGCGCCGTTCCAGCAACTGACGGGGACGTCTCACCGCGCGGCCGAGTCCCTGGAGACCGCGGAGACGACCACGCGCACCCGGGGCTGCCGGGTGCGCGTGGTCGTGGGGTGGAGATGAGAATGTCGAGCCGGGAGGTCAGTTGGTCGGCGTGCTCGAGGGCGACGTCGTCGAGGAGGAGCCGCCGCCCCAGCCGCCCATCGGGCCGAAGCCGCCGCGGCCGGGACCGTGCTCGGGTCCGTGTCCCAGCGTGTTGTTGGTGATCGCGTTGGTCAGCTGGGTCGTCAGGTTCTTCAGGTTGATCGTCTCCTGGTCGGCCGCCAGCGTG
>DASSZN010000131.1:0-18388 GCA_035702805.1 Thermomicrobiaceae bacterium
ACGCCCAGCTGGCCGCACTGACCAGCTTCGTCGAGAGCGCCGACAGCCGCCCGACGCGCCAGGAGCAGGAGGCGTTCGACGAGCTCGCCGGCGAGATCGGCGCCCAGATCGACGCGCTCAACCAGCTGGTCGAGCGCGACCTGCCGCCGCTGGAGCAGCGGTTGCGCGAGGCGGACGTACCGTCGCTGCGCGCCACGGCCGAGCCGGCCAGGGCATAGCCGGAAGATCCGGGGTGACGGGAGCATGGCCCCCGTCACCCCACCCCATCCGCCTCCAAGTCGTCTCCCGATCGTATGATAGGCTCGACCCAGCCAGCGACCGGCACCGACCTCACCGGGTATCCCGCGTGGAAGGGGGCTCATCCATGACGGCGACCGACCGGCCGAACCCCGTGCCGACCATGCCCGGCCGCGGGGTCACGATCTCCGCCGCGGGGCGCGTGACCACGCCCGACTACCCGATCAAGGGGCGCATCACCGCGGACGGCTCCTCCGGCTTCACGGCCGAGCCCGGCCGCTACCACCTCTACGTCTCGCTCGCCTGCCCCTTCGCCCACCGGACGATCATCGCCCGCAAACTCCTGGGCCTGGAGGAGACGGTCTCCCTCTCGGTCGTCGACCCCGTCCGCGACGAGCGCGGCTGGGCCTTTCTCGAGCGGCCCGACCCGATCAATGGCTTCCAGTTCCTCTCCGAGGCGTACCTGGCTACCGATCCCGATTTCGCGGAGCGTTTCACCGTCCCCTGCGTCTGGGACCGGCAGACCGGCCGCCTCGTCACCAACAACTTCCCCGACATCACCATCGACCTCGAGACCCAGTTCGGCGCCTTCGCCCGGCCCGGCGTCGACCTCTACCCCGCCGACCTCCGCGACGAGATCGACGCCGTCAACGCGGTGGTCTACGAGGACGTGAACAACGGGGTGTACCGCGCCGGCTTCGCGACGAGCCAGGAGTCCTACGAGCAGGCGGTGGACGCGCTGTTCGCCCGCCTCGACTGGCTGGAGGAGCGCCTGTCGCGCCAGCGCTTCCTGGTCGGCGACCGCCTTACCGAGGCCGACATCCGCCTCTTCCCCACCCTGGTCCGCTTCGACGCCGTGTATTACGTCCACTTCAAGTGCAGCCTGCGCCGGCTGGTCGACTACCCCAACCTCTGGAGCTACGCGCGCGACCTCTACCAGCGACCCGGCTTCGGCGAGACGGTCGACTTCGACCACATCAAGCGGCACTACTACGGCACGCACCCGCACATCAACCCGACCGGCATCGTGCCGAAGGGGCCGATCGTCGACTGGGACGCGCCGCACGACCGGGGCCGCTTCCCCGACCGCACCCCCTGGGTTTGAGGACCCGGCCCAGATCGTCCCCCGCTCTCGGGATTGGGGGCGGGGGATCTGTCGCCGGTGCCGACGTCACGCCAGGGGGTCGCGGAACTCGCCGGCCAGGCACTCCATGTACACGCGGTCGTAGGCGCGGCCGGCCATGACCTGCGCCTGGCGGCGCCGGCCGATCTCGCGGAAGCCGACTCTGAGGTAGGTCCGGATCGCCGCCGGATTGAAGCTCCAGACCTCGAGGAAGATGCCGCGCAGCCCGAGGTCGCTGAAGGCGTGGCGCAGAAGGAGGCCGGTCGCCTCGGTCCCGTAGCCGCGGCCGCGGCAGTCGGCCTCGCCGATGCTGATGCCGAACTCGGCCGTACCGGGCGGCGCGTCGATGTGGCGCAGCCCGGTCACGCCGATCGGGCGCGGCGCGGCGAGCTCGTAGATGGCGAAGCTCGCGGTACCGGGCCCTCCTCGTCCGGCCCAGACCGGGTCGGCCGCCAGCGCCTCCGCCGTCAGCGGCCGGGCCGGCTCACCCGACAGGATCGAGAGGGGAAGGTCGTTCTCCCAGCGGGCGATCGCGGGGAGCAGCCCGGGGTGCAGCGGCCCGAGCCCCACCCGGGGACCGCGCAGGCTGATCGCCGGGCCGTCCGCCGGGTGGTCCCCGTCCGCAGCCATGCCGGGGCTACTCTGCCCGCTCGAAGCGCAGGTAGCGAATGCGCGGCGAGAAGAGGTCGAAGCCGTCCACGTCGCCGCGCCCGTCCCGGCTGAAGACGACGTCGAACTCCGACGGCGGGACGGTGAAGGCGTCGGCGATCGTCGGCGCCAGCGCCCGTTCCGCCATGCGGCGGTGACGCAGGATCAGCGTGCCGTCGCGCACCAACAGGGTGTAGCTGGTCTCGATCTCGGGGCAGCGGTAGGTCCCGGCGTAGCCCGCGAGGACCTCGCTGGGTGGCGCGGCCGCCTCAGCCTCCGGGTAGACCGTCGCCTGCCCGTCCGGCGAGACCTCGTGGAAGGCACGCGTCCCGTCCGGTCCGGTGACGACGCGCACCTCCTGCGCCGGGTCGCCGACGCGGAAGCGGCCGCCGCCGAGGGGGGTCATCGGCACGCGCTCACCGAACGGCCCGTTGACGGTGAGCTTGTCGTCCTCCAGCCGGATCCGCCGCGTCAGCGACGTGTGGGGGTCGCGGTACAGGCCCACCAGCCGCGCCTGCTCCGCCTCGGGCAGCGGCACGGCCTCGGCGTCGAGCAACTCGTCGCGGCCGAGCCGGTCGCCGAGCCAGAGGTCGGCAACGCGGCGCGCCAGCGCGCCCGGCCGGATGCTGGCCAGGTTCGCCAGCACGACGACGCCGAAGTCGGCCTCGGGGAACCAGAGCATCTCGGCGCGGTAGCCGGCGTCGACACCGCCGTGGCTGACCGTCTTGAGGCCGCGATACTCGCCGATCTGTAGCCCGTGGGCGTAGCGGAGCGGCGTGCCGTCGTTGAGCCGGCCCGGCGTGACCGCCTCGTCGAGCACCTCACCGGCCACGCTTCGCTCGCGGAAGTTGCGCAGCCAGCGGGCGAGGTCCTCGACCGAGGTGTGCAGGCAGATGGCGCCGAGCGCGTCGACGTTCGAGTTGGCGACCTTGAAGCCGCCGCCCTCGCGCGGCGCGTAGGCGCTGGCGCGGTTGGGCACGATCCGGGTGACGTCGTCGTGGAGGTGGCTGTGGGCCATGTCGAGCGGCTCGAGGATGCGCTCGCGCACGACGTCGGCGAAGCGCTGGTCGGTCACACGCTCGACGGTGAGCGCGAGCAGGGTGTAGCTCGTGTTGCAGTAGGCGTACTCCGCGCCCGGCTCGAAGTTGAGCCTCCGGTGGCGCAGGGCGAAGGCGATCACGTCGCCGAAGGTCTGGACGTCCCCCTCGCGCCAGCCGGCCAGCCGGAAGAGGCCGTACTGGTCGCGCAGACCGCTGGTGTGGTTGATCAGGTGGCGCAGGGTGATGCGGCGCCCAAAGTCGGGCAGCTCCGGCACGTAGCGCCGCACGTCGTCGTCGAGCGCGAGCTTCCCCTCGCGGGCCAGCAGCGCGACGGTGATGGCGGTGAACTGCTTGGAGACCGAGGCCACGTGGAAGACCGAGGCGGGCGTGATGGCCACCCCCAGGTCCAGGTTGGCCATGCCGTAGCCCCGCGCGTAGACCAGCTCGCCTCCCTGGACGACCCCCAGCGCGCAGCCGGGGGAGTCCGAGCGGTCCCACTCGGCGAAGAGCGCGTCCACCCGCTCCGCGCGCTCCGAGTGCTCCGCCCGACCGGCCTCGGCGACCACCATCTCCCTGCTCCTCCCAGCCGGGCCACCGCCCGGTACATGCCGCTCGTTTTCCCGCCGGCCGCGCCAACGCCGCCGTTCTGCTAGGATGCTGCCTACAGCGTACGGGGAGGCGCGGCGCCAGGCAACCGCCGGGACGGGCGGGAGCGGTCGCGAACCGTTCCGACCACGTGGACCGGCAACCGGGAGGAGATCGGCGTGACCATACCGGACGGGGATGACGGGCCGATCCTGAACATCGTGGGCGAGCTCGTCGCGCTTGGCCCACTGCGGCGCGACCTGCTGCCCAGCTACCACCGCTGGATCAACGACTTCCAGACGCTGCGCACGCTCGCCGCCGCGCCGCGGCCGACGACGCTGGAGCAGGAGCAGGCCTGGTACGACCACGCCGCCACCGGGGGTCCGGACACGGTCTACTTCACCATCTACGAGCGCGCGACCCTGCGGCCGATCGGTAACACCGAACTACACCACATCGACTTCCGCAACCGGGCGGCCGAGTTCGGCATCCTGATCGGCGAGCCGGAGGCGCGGGGCAAGGGGTACGGCACCGAGGCGACGCGCCTGGTGCTCGACTACGCCTTCGTCGCCCTGGGCCTGCACAACGTGATGCTGACCACCTACGAGTTCAACCTGGCCGGCCGCCGCGCCTACGAGAAGGCCGGCTTCAAGGTGATCGGCCGGCGCCGCCAGTCCCGGCTGATGGGCGGCAGGCTCTGGGACGAGATCTTCATGGACTGCCTGTCCAGCGAGTTCGAGAGCCCGGTGCTGGCGAAGGTCTTCGTTCCCGACGAGCCGCGCGGCTGAGCGGCGCCTACGCCCCCGGCGGCCGGCAGGCGGCGAGCAGCGCCGCGACGTCCGGCGCCTCGGGCAGCGCCTCGACCGCTGCGAGCAGGCGCTCGGCACCGCCCGGCCCGAGGGGACCGTCGGCGAAGGCGCGCAGCTTGGCGAGCAGGTCCTCGCGCGCCAGCGGGTTGTCGGGGTGCCCGCGCTGCTGGGGCACGACCGCCTCCACCCGCCGCCCATCCAGCAGCTCGACCACCAGGCGGCAGCCGAAACGCCCCTCCTCGACCAACCCGCGCTCGATCTCCGGGTCGATCACCAGGTCGACGCGGCGCATCAGGTCGAGCAGCGCCGGGTCGCGCCAGGGTTCCCCCTCGTAGCTCGCCGGGGTGAGGTCGCCGTCGCGCAGCGCCAGCGCCACGACGAAGGGCGTGCTGTGGTCGGCGGTGGAGCGCGTCTCGGGGGTGTAGGCCGCCGCCGAGCCCTGGACCCCGGCGGCGGCGCCCCGGTGGCCGTAGAGCGTGGCCACGGCCACGTCGTCGACCGAGGGAATCCGGTCGTGCAACTCGGCCGCCGCCTGCACGGCCGACTGCGTGTAGATCTGCGCCGGGTACCGCTTGAGCATGTTGCGCGGCGTGGTGAAGCCATAGGGCCGGGCGAGCCGGGCGAAGGGAGCCGGGTCGGCGTCGGACGGCAGCCGCTCGAAGAGGGTCTCCAGGGCGTCCGGCGGCGCGGTGAAGCCGGCGCGGGCGAGGTCGACCGCCTCGAGACCCCACTGGGAGGCGAAGCCGGGCGAGCCGCCCTTGAGCAGCGGGATCGAGGGCGAGGGCTTGAGCCACGACTGCAGGATGAGCCCGCCGGTCGAGCCGGCCAGGCCGATCGCCGAGACGATCTGGTCGCGGTCGAGCCCGAGCAGCCGCCCGGCCGCGGGCGGCACCGCCCACGCCACCTGGCTCACCGCGTGGAGGCCGCGCGCCATCCAGAGGTAGGCCTCAGCCAGCACGCCCTGCACCTCGTAGGCGACCACCACCGCCGTGACGAACTCGCGGCCGGACGCGCCCGCGCGCTCGGCCGCGGCCAGCACCGCCGGGATGGCGTCGGAGAAGTGGCCGGTGTCGCGGCCGGGCGGGCCGGCGTAGAGGTCGTTGGCGTCGAGGTCGCGGGCGAGCGCGGCGTTGACGAGGGCGGCGAGCGGGGCGTCGACCCGTTGGGCACTGCCGAGCAGCGACGCCTCGGCGCGGCCGGCGTGCTCCTCGGCGTAGCGCCGCAGGATGGCCGGGCCGGGCTCGTCGAGCGCGGCGACGGCGCAGCCGAGCGTGTCGGCGACCGCCGTCAGCGCGGCGCGCACCACCTCCGGCGGCAGGTCCTCGTAGCGCAGGTCGAGGGCGAAGTCGGCGATCGTCCCGGCGAAGTATGTGTTCGCGCTCGTGCTCATGCTCCCCATCCCGCCCCTCTCGCGTGTCGCCAGACCGCGCCCTCATCCCAGCGTTCTGCACCCCTGTCGGTCCCCGGTGCGGGGAGGGGTGAGGACCGCGCCGTGTGGTTCAATGATGCCTTCCGGCATGGCGTGACGGCCACGAGGGGGGTGCCGATGGTGCCGAACCACCGCGACGATACCGGCGCGCTGCGCCACGTCCTCTGGATCGGCGGGCCGCCCGACTGCGGCAAGACGACCATCGCCGACCGGCTGGCCGAGCGGTACGGCCTGCAGGTCTACCACTTCGACCGGCACGAGCCGGCGCACTTCGGCCGGGCCGACCCGGCACGCCACCCGGCGCTCACCGCCGCGCACCCGGACCGGATGAGCCCGGAGGAGCGCTGGCTGGGAAGCCCGCCGGAGGCGATGGCGCGCGACACCCTCGCCTGCTGGACCGAGCGCTTCGGCATGGCGGTCGACGACCTGCGCGCGATGCCGGTTGTCCCGCCCATCGTCGCCGAGGGACCTGGTCTCTTCCCCGACTGCGTCCTGCCGTATCTGGCCGACCGGCGGCGGGCGATCTGGCTGGTGCCGGCGGAGGGGTTCAAGCGCGCCTCGGTCGTCCGGCGCGGCAAGCCCGGCTCGCGCCACCAGACGAGCGACCCCGAGCGGGCGCAGCGCAACCTGCTCGCGCGCGACCTGATCATGGGCGCCTACGTCCGCGAGCGCGCGGCGGCGCTGGACCTGACGCTGGTCGAGGTGGACGGCAGCCGTGACCTGGACGGGATGACGGCGCTGGTCGCGCGCCACTTCGACCTCTGGCTGTCCTCGGGCGGAACGGCCAACGACGGTTGACCGGTCGCCGGGCGCGGAGTGCGACGCGGCGCCGGCAACGGGGAGACCCGGGTGACATAGCGTCTTCGGGATGACGCGCCACCGCGCGGTGCTATGGAGCGGCGGCGCTCGCCGACCAGGGCAGCCAGACCCACATCGTCGTCCCGCGGCCCTCGCCGTCGCTCTCGGCCCACAGGCGCCCGCCGTGCAACTCGACGATGCGGCGACTGATGTACAGGCCGAGACCCATGCCCGGGATGCCCTGGCTCGCGGCGTTCGGAGCGCGACCGAACGGCTCGAAGATCCGCTGCTCCATGCCCTCCGGCAGCCCGATCCCGGTGTCTCGGACCCCGACGACCACGCCCCCCGGCTCCGTCGCCAGGGTGATCTCGATCACGCCGCCGGCCGGCGAGTACTTCAAGGCGTTACCGAACAGGTTGTCGAAGACCTGCTCGAGCCGGCCGGGGTCGGCGTCCGTGGTGACCGAGGTCGACAGCAGCTCCAGCTCCAGCACGTGCGACGTCTCGATCAGGTCCGCGTAGCGCTCGGTCACCCGCCGAATGACGGCCTGTAGATCGGTCGGCTGCGGCCGCAGTGCGAGCTGGCCGCCCTGCAGCCGCGAGACATCCAGCAGATCGTCGGTCAGCGCGGCGAGCCGGTCGGCCGTCTGCTTGATCGTCCGCAGCGCCTTCTCGGTTCGCGCGACATCCAGGAGGCCCCGCCGCTGCGCGCGAAGGGTGACCTCGGCCGTGCCCTTGACCGCGGCCACCGGGGTGCGGAGCTCATGCGCGGCGATCGAGAGGAACTCGTCCCGCGCCCGGACCGCCGCCTCCGCCTCGGTCCGCGCCGCGCGCTCCCGGTCGAGCGTCAGGGTGAGCTCAACCTCCGCGCGCCGGCGCTCGATGGCGATGCCGGCGAGGTAGCTGAGCGTGTCGACGAGCCGGCGCTCGCGCGGCTCGGGGAGCCGCGGCGTCCGGTAGTAGACCGCGATGGTCCCGAGCACGTCGCGCTGGTACCCCCGGATCGGAGTTGACCAGCAGGCGCGCAGGTCATGGGCGAGGGCAAGGTCGCGGAAGTCGCTCCACAGCGGGTCCGTGGCGATGTCGCGCACGACGACCGGCTCCCCGCGCCAGGCCGCCGTGCCGCACGAGCCGACCGACGGGCCAATGGCCACGCCGTCGATCGCCCGGCTGTAGGCGTCCGGCAGGCGCGGCGCGGCGCCGTGCCGCAGGTGGACACCGTCGTCGTCCAGCAGCAGGACCGAGCAGAGCATGTCGCTCGACTCGGCCTCGATGACCCGCGTGAGCGCCTCGAGCGCCTCGGTGAGCGGAGCGCCGCGCGCGATCAGCTCCAGCACGACTCGCTGCCCGGTCAGCAGCGCCTGCGCCCGCTGGCGCTCGGCGACCTCACGCTCGAGCTGCCGGCGCGCCAGGACCGGATCGGTCACGTCGATCGCGTGGACGAAGATGCCCTCGACCGGCCCGTCGGCGGCGCGGATCGGCTGGTAGACGAAGTCGAAGTAGGTGTCGCGCAGATCCCCGGAGCCGGGCTCGCGCAGCCGCACGAACGTCTCCCGGCCGATGTGGGGCTCGCCGGTCTGGAAGACCCGGTCCAGGAGTTCGAAGATCCCCTGCCCCGCGAGCTCGGGCAGGGCCTCGCGAATCGGTTTGCCCAGGACATCGCGATCGCCCACCATCCCGGCATAGCGGGCATTGGCGCTCACGTACTCGTGCGCCGGCCCGTGCAGGATGGCGATGGCCGCGGGGGCCTGCATCAGCCACTCGCGCATGCGCGCCTGCTCGGTCTCGGCCGCGTGCCGCAGGGCGCGCTCGAGCTCAGCCGTCTCGCGGCGCAGGCGGCTGAGGGCAAGGTGGGCCTCGACGTGCGCCAGCAGCTCACGGGCGGAAAACGGCTTGGTCAGGTAGTCGTCGGCGCCCGCCTCGAGCCCCAGCAGCGGCGCATCCTCGCCGGCACGGGCCGAGAGCACGATGATCGGCACCTCGCGGGTGCGAGCGTCTCCGCGCAGCGCGCGCACCAGCCCGAACCCGTCGAGCCGGGGCATCATGACGTCGGTGAGCACCAGGTCCGGCGGGTCCTCGAGCGCGGCGGCGAGCGCCGCCACACCGTCCGGGGCGGTCGCGACGCGGTGGCGCGCACCCAGCAGCCGCGAGACGTACTCGCGCATGTCGGCGTTGTCGTCGACCAGCAGGATGCGCGCGCCGGTGGGGCTCAGGTCGGTCAGGCCCGAGCCCCAGGCGAGCCCGCCATCTCGCCGGTCCTGAGGCCGCGTGGCGCCGTCGCCCGGCTCGGGCAGCCAGCGGAGCGCCTCGGCGACGAAGGCATCGGCGCCAGTTGCCGTCGAGGCGCGCTCCCGATCGGCCCGGATGCGTTCACGGGGAAGGTGAGCCGCGCCGGTGGGGATGGTGACGGTGAAGCTGGTCCCCTGCCCCAGCGCGCTCTCGACGGCGACCTGCCCGCCATGGAGGCGCGTCAGTTCCTGTACCAGCGCGAGCCCGATGCCGGAACCCTCGACGGTGCGGGCGCGCGCGCCCTGGACCCGGTGGAAGCGCTCGAACAGGTGCGGCAGCTCGTCGGCCGGGATGCCGACGCCGGTGTCCCGAACCGCGAGGGCAACCGACCGGCCGTCCGGCGCGGCGCGCAGGCTCACCGCGATCTCCCCCGCGAAGGTGTGCTTGAAGGCGTTGGAGAGGAGGTTGAGGACGATCTTCTCCCACATCTCGCCGTCGACGAAGGTCTCGACGCCCGGCGGCGGGGCGGCGCAGTCGACCGAGAGCCGCAACCCGGCGCGCTCGACGGCAGAGCGGAAGGTGCTGGCGAGGTCGACCGTCAGCCGCGCGAGGTCGACCGGCTCGTAGGACGGCGCGACGCGCCCGGCCTCGATCCGGGCGAAGTCCAGCAGCGAGTTGACCAGCCGGAGGAGCCGCAGCCCGTTCCGGTGGGCGATCTCGAGGCTCTCGCGCTGCTCCGGAGCCAGCGCCTCGTGTGTCTCGGCCAGCAGGTCGTCGAGCGGGCCGAGCATCAGGGTCAGCGGCGTGCGGAACTCGTGGCTGACGTTCGAGAAGAACGTCGTCTTGGCCCGGTCGAGCTCGGCCAGCGCCTCCGCCCGCTTGCGCTCCTCCTCGTACGCCTGCGCGTTGCCGATCGCCGCGCCGATCTGACCGGCGACGAGCGAGAGGAAGCGCTCGTAGTCGTCGTCAAACAGCCGGTACGGGTTCAAACCAACCACCAGCGCACCGGCCCGGCCCGTCTCACCGGTCGACGCGATCGGCAGGACGGCGAGCTGCGTCGGCGGGCGGTCCCAGCTGCCGGTCGGGAGCGCGAGGTCGGGCGGGACGTCGCGGAGCACGCGCACCGTGCGGGAACGGAGGGCGGCGCCGATCTGCCAGGGGTCTTCGCCGGCGAGCGGCACGCCGGCCGGGACGGCGGGGTGGCGCATCGCGATGTTCGAGGCACCGACGAGCACCGCGCGGTCCTGGTCCGGCTCGACGACGTAGAGCAGGGCGAACGGCAGGTCGTGCAGGTTCGTCTCGAGCGCGTCCACGCTGAGCGCGTACGCCTGGCTGAGCGAGCGGGCTCGGGCCGCGGCCGAGGCGAGCTCGGTCAGCAGCGCCAGCTGGCGCTCGCCGATGATGCGCCGCGTATCGTCGGTGTTGGCGCAGAAGATGCCGCGGACGCGCCCGTCGTCGTCCGGGACCGGGCTGTAGGAGAAGGTGTAGTACGTCTCCTCGGGGTAGCCGTGGCGCTCCATGATGAGCAGGAGCGCCTCGTCGTAGGTGCCTTCCAGGCCGGTCAGCGCCGAGTCGATGCGCGGGCTGATGTCGTCCCAGATCTCGTGCCAGACCTCGCGCGTCGGCTTGCCCAGCGCCAAGGGGTGCTTGCCGCCGGCGATGGCCCGGTAGGCGTCGTTGTAGAGGTAGGTCAGCTCGTCGCCCCAGCCGAGCCACATCGGCTGACGCGAGGTGAGCAGGATCCGCACGCAGGTCCGCAGCGCGTGCGACCAGCCGGAGACCGGCCCCAGGGGCGTAGCGGCCCAGTCGTGCGCCCGCATGAGCACGCCGAGCTCGCCTCCGCCCGCGAGCACGTCGCCCACTCCGGCGGCGTGCGGGACCGTCGGTGCCTCATCCGCAGGCGTCACGCGCTCCTCCCTCACTCCGCGTGCCTCAAACCCGTCCTCGCACACCGCGGGTGAAGGCTGCCGGTCGTTCACGGCGTGGCATGTCGAAGAACCCGGTATCGCAAGCGCCGTTCCGGCGCGGCGAGGGACGTCTCGCGCTGCCGCCACCGGCGCTCGCGGCCCGCGCCCGGGCTCGCCGCCCTACGGCTGCTGGCAGGCGGCGGCCATCTGGAGCGCCGCGCTCTGACCGGTCGGGACCGGCTGGACATTCGCCGACTGGATCGCGATCGGCTGGTAGGGCGGCGCGTCCTGGATCAGCGGCTGGGCCAGGTGCAGCTGGTAGCAGCCGGCGAACTGCTGCACGCTGCCGTCGGTGCTGCGCGCCAGGATCGTGACCGGGACCGACCAGTAGAGCTGCCCGGCGCTGACGCCGCCGGTCACGTTCCCCGTGGTCAGCTGCACCGCCGCCGTGTTGGCGTAGCCCTTCTGGAACTGCGGGAACGGCTCGAGCCGCGACGGGGGCGTGTTGGGCTCCCAGTAGCCGTAGGCCCGCGCGTACTCCTTGCGGTTGATCGCGTTGTAGAAGGACTGCACCACGTCGACGGCAGTGCTGCGGTCGTCCAGGTAGCGCCCGGCCGCGATGTCGCCCGGAGCCGGGGCCGCGGTCGGCGTGACCGGCTGCCCCTGGTTCGCCGGGCAGGCACCGGCCAGCAGGCCGGCGGTCGTGGCGCCGGAGCCCGCCTGCTTGACCGTGGCCGACTGGATGGCCATGGGATGGAACGGCGGGGTCGTCTGGATCTGCGGCACGCCCAGGTGCAGCGTGTAGCAGCCAGCGAAGACCTGGCTGGCGCCACCGGTCGTCTGGGCGTGCAGCACGACCGGCACGTCGAAGTAGCGCTGGCCGGCCCCGGCGCCGCCCGTGATCTGGCCGAGCGTCAGGTCGACGTGGGCGGTGTTGGCGTAGCCCTGCTTGAACTGGGCGTAGGGCGGCAGCTGCGAGGCGGCCGTGCCCGACTCCCAGTAGCTGTAGGCACGGTCGTACTCCTTCAGGTTGATGGCGTTGTAGTAGGAGCGGACCACCGCGGCGGCGTCGCTGCGGTCGTCGAGGTAGGTCGGCGACGGGGCGCCGGCCTGAGCCGTCGCCGAGGGGACGACGCCGGAGGTCGGCGTGACCGACGGCGGGATCGCCGTCCCGGTCGCGCCGGCAGTCGACGCCACCGTGGCGCCGGGCGTGACCGTGGCGACGGCCACGGTGGTGCCGGTCGACGCCGTCGTCGCGGTTGTGCTGGCCGCAGCCGCCGTGGTGGCCGCCGCCGTCGGGCTCCCCGAGGTCGAGCCGCCGCAGCCGGCCAGGACCACGGCCGCGGCCAGCAGGCAGGCCAGCGTCGCCCGGCCCCTACCCATGCGCCATGGGCTCGCACCGAACAGGTCGCGCATCTCCACCACCCCCGTCGTCGCCGGCCGCGCCATCGTGGCGCGGCGTCACCATAGTCGAGAACGCCCCGGGGACCGCGACCGTTACCGCGCCGGACCCGCCTGACCGCACCCCCTGACCACCCGGACAGGGTGACGGCGCTTCCTGGCCGCGCTATAAACTTGACTGACTGATCAGTCAGGAAGGGTGACGATGGCACCACGATCCCGGGACGACGGGTCCGACGAGCGGCGCGGGCAGATCGTGCGGGCGGCGGCGCGGGTCTTCGCCGAGAAGGGCTTCCGCGGCGCGACCAACCGCGACATCGCCGCGGCGGCCGGCATCAGCCCCGGCCTGATCTACTGGTACTTCGCGAGCAAGGATGACCTGTTCGCCGCCGTCTTCGAGGAGTTCGCGCCGCTGCGCGCCTGGCAGCTCCCACCGGAGCAGGCCGACGCATTGCCGGTCGAGGCGTTCCTCGAGCGGCTGGCGGCGGGGTTCCTGGCCATCGCCGCCCGCGACGAGAACCGCGCCCTCTTCCGCCTGGTCATGAGCGAGGTGCCGCGCTTCCCCGGCCCGGCCGAGCGGCTCGGCCAGATCCTCACCCGCTACCCGATCGGCTACCTGGCGGGCTACGTCGAGCGCCAGGCCGCCGCCGGCCGGCTCGCCCCGGTCGACCCCTGGCTGCTCTCCCAGGCCTTCTACGGAGCACTCCTGGGGTATGTCATCCGCAAGTTCGTCCTCGGCCACGCCGACCTCGCAACCATCGACGACGCCACCATGGCCGCCACCGTCGCCGGCATCTTCGGCCGCGGCCTGCTCCCGGCCGGCGCCGCGCCGGCCATGGAAGGAGGAGCGCATGCAGGGCACCCAGAGCACGGACACCACGCAGCCAGCGGCGGCCAGGTCGACCGCTGACACGGTCATCGAGGCGCGGAACGTCTCGCGCCGCTTCGGCGACGTGCTGGCCCTCGACGGCATCACCCTGAGCGTGCCGCGCGGCGTCATCTACGGCCTGCTCGGCCCCAGCGGCTCCGGCAAGACGACCTTCATCCGCATCCTGGCCGGCGCGCTGCGGGCGAGCGGGGGCAGCGTCACGGTCCTCGGCCGACCCCAGCCCAGCCGCGACAACGCCGCCCGCATCGGCTACATGACCCAGACCGCCGCCCTCTACCCCGACCTCTCGCTGCGCGAGAACCTGGAGTTCTTCGGCGCGCTCTACGGCCTGGAGGGCCGGGCGCTCACCTCACGCATCGAGCAGCTCGCCGAGGAGGTCGGGCTGGCCGACCGGCTGGGCAGCCCGCTCCACACCTTCAGCGGCGGCATGCGCCAGCGCGCCTCCCTCGGCTGCGCCCTGCTGCACGACCCCGAGCTCCTCTTCCTCGACGAGCCGACCGTCGGGCTCGACCCGGTGCTGCGCCGCGCCTTCTGGCAGCGCTTCCGCGGGCTGGCCGACGCCGGGCGCACCCTGGTCGTCTCCAGCCACGTGATGGACGAGGCGGAGCGCTGCGACCTGCTCGGCTTCGTGCGCGACGGGAGGCTGCTGGCCAGCGACAGCCCGGCCGCGCTGCGCCGCCTGACCGGCCGGGACAACCTGGAGGACGCGTTCCTGGTGCTGGCCGGCGAGCCGGCCGCCGTCATCGAAGGGGGAGCCCGATGAGCCGCCGCCGCGTGCTGGCCCTGGCCAGGCGCATCGTCCACCAGTTCCGGCGCGACCCGCGTAGCCTCTTCCTCCTGATCGTGGTGCCGGTGATCGTGCTGACCCTGCTCGGCTGGATCTACCGCGGCTCGGCGCAGTCGGTCACGGTGGCGGTCGTCAACGAGGGGACGAGCCCGCTGGCCGGCCAGATCATCCAGGGACTGGAGCAGGACGGCGCCGTCAAGGTGCGGCTGATGGGGGCGGCCGCCGCGACGAGCGCGGTCGACCGGGGCGACGTCGACGCGGTGCTGACGCTGCCGGCGGGCCTGAAGGTGGCGCTCGGCGCGCCGCCGCAGCAGATCCGGGTCACCCTGGAGGGGTCCGACCCCGGCACGACCGGCACGGTCCTCGCCGCGCTGCAGCGGACGCTGCCGCAGACGGTCATCAAGGCGGTGGACCCGGCCGGGCTGCCGATCCAGCTCGAGCCGGTCTTCCTGCACGGCGGGCCGCAGTTCGACCAGCTCGACTACTTCGCGCCGGTCTTCATCGGGTTCTTCGCCTTCTTCTTCGTCTTCCTGCTGACGTCGGTCTCCTTCCTGCGCGAGCGGATGGAGGGGAGCATCGAGCGGCTGATGGTCTCGCCGCTGTCGCGCGGGGAGATCGTGCTGGGCTACATGCTGGGCTTCGCCCTGTTCGCGGCGCTGCAGTCGGTCATCATGGTGGTGTTCGCCGTCTACGTGCTGCGGATCCACTACGCTGGGAACGTTGGCCTGGTCTTCCTCTTCACGGTGCTGCTGACGCTGGGGGCGGTGAACCTGGGGATCTTCCTGTCGACCTTCGCCCGCACCGAGCTCCAGGTGGTGCAGTTCATCCCGATCGTGATCGTGCCCCAGGGGCTGGTATCTGGCATCATCTGGCCGATAGCCGGGCTGCCGGGGCCGCTGCAGTGGCTGTCGTACGTGATGCCGCTGACCTACGCCAACGACGCGCTGCGCGCGGTGATGATCCGCGGGGACGGCATCGGCGCGCTCTGGACCGACGTGGTGGTCCTGGTTGGCTTCGCCGTGCTGATGGTGGTGCTGGGCACCTCGACGCTGCGGCGCGAGGCGACCTGATCAGGGCGGACTCGACCGTCGCCCTACCAGCACGAGCTGCCCGGGTGCGATCCCATCCCGGTCTGGGCGCGTTCACGCGCGCCCGGAGTTCGTTTCAAGCGAGAGAGGTCCCGTGATCGGGCGAGACTACATCCTGCGGCTGATCGAGCAGGTCGGCCAGGTCCTCGGCGTGGCGCTGTCGACGGCGCTCAAGCTGCGCGAGAACGGCCAGCTCAACGAGGCGGACGCCGTGATCGACGCGGCGATGCAGCGCCTGTTCGGGCTCAACCTGGAGGCGAGCGAGACGCTGCCGGCCGAGACGCTGCTGGCGCTGCTGCGGCTGAACCAGCCGCCGTCGCCGGACGAGCCGCTGGTCGCCAACCGCATCACCGCGATGGCGCGGCTGATCGAGGCCTCGGCCGACGTGTCGGTCGACGCGGGCGACCACGAGCTGGCGGATCTGCAGCGGCTCAAGGCGCTCCAGCTCTACCTGGCGGTGCTGACCGAGGAGGAGCCGGGCTTCCCGGCGGCGGCCAACGCGGTCGACCCGCTGCTGGAGCAGCTGGCCGAGCGCGAGCTACCGGTACCGGTCAAGGAGCAGCTCTGGCGGCACTTCGAGCACGTCGGCCACTACGCCAAGGCGGAGGACTGGATGTTCCACCTGCTCGAGGACGAGCAGGCGGGCGGCGACGTGCCGGACCGCGCGGTCTTCTTCTACCAGCGGCTGATGGCACTCAGCGACGAGGAACTGGAGCGGGGCAACCTGCCGCGCGAGGAGGTGCTGGCCGGCCTGGAGCAGGTGCAGGCCATCCCTCGCTACTACTCGCCGGCCGAGTAGCCCGGTGGCGGCGCGCGTCGCGCTAGGCTCGCTCAACCCCGCCAAGCGCGCGGCCGTCGAGCGCGCCGTCGACAGCCTGCTGCCGGGCGCGGCCGTCGCGGCGGTCGAGGTCCCCTCGGGCGTGCCGGCCCAGCCGCGAGGCGACGAGGAGACGGCGCGGGGCGCCCGCGAGCGGGCGGACCGGGCGCGGGCGGCGCTCGACGCCGACTACGGCGTGGGGGTCGAGTCGGGCGTGACCGCGGGGCCGGGCGGCGCGCTCTACGTGGTGGCCTGGGCGGCGGCGGTCGACCGGGCGGGCCGGGTGGCCTACGGCGGGAGCGAGCGCTTCCCGCTGCCGGCGCCGGTGGCGGCGGCGCTGGGCACCGGCTCCGGCGTCGAGCTCGGCGCGGTGATCGACGACCTGGTCGGTGAGCCGGGGCTGGCGCGGCGCGAGGGCGGGATCAGCGTGCTGACCGGCGGCCGGCGCGAGCGCCCCGCGATGCTGGAGATCGCCTGCCTGCACGCCCTGGCCGCGCTGCTCGAGGTGTGGCGCGAGCGGGTCGCCCCGCGCTGAGCGATCCCGCCCATCCCGGTCGCGGTAGCGCGGAGGTCGACCGAGCGCGCGCGCCGGGCGCGGCGTGTTGACAGCCGCGGCCGGGCCGACTACACATTGCCGGGCAACGTGCGGGTAGCGGGAAGGGAAGCCGGATGACGGGCGACGGGGCGTTCGAGGAACTGCGGCGGCTGAGCGACGAGGCGCGCCGGCGCTGGCAGGTACCGGGGCTGGCGGTGGGCATCCTCCACGACGGGCAGGTCGAGACCCTCGGCAGCGGCGTGGCGAGCCTGGAGACCGGGCAGCCGGTCACGCCGGACACGCTGTTCCAGATCGGGTCGATCTCCAAGGTCTTCTGCACGACGGTGCTGATGACGCTGGTCGACGAGGGCACGGTGGAGCTGGACGCCCCGATCGCCCGCTACCTGCCGGAACTGGAGCTCTCCGAGCCGGGGCTGACCGAGGCGATCACGGTGCGCCAGCTGGTGACCCACCGGAGCGGGATCTGGGGCGACTACTTCGACGACTTCGGCTGGGGCGACGACGCGCTGCGCCGGGCGGTGGCCAACATCCGCACGCTGCGCCAGACGTACCGGCCGGGTGAGCTCTGGAGCTACTGCAACGCGGGCTTCGAGATCGCCGGGCTGATCGTCGAGCAGGTGACCGGCCGGAGCTACGAGGAAGTCGCGCGTGAGCGGCTGCTCGGACCGCTCGGGCTGACGCACACCTTCTTCTTCCCGCACGAGGTCTTCGCCTACCCGCACGCAGTCGGCCACGTCGAGGAGGTGCCGAAGAGCGGCGAGTTCTCGGTGGCGCGCGAGTACTGGCTGAGCCGCGCCCTGAGCCCGGTCGGCAGCATCCTGTCGACGGTGGCCGACCTCCTGACCTTCGCCCGCTTCCACATGGGGGACGGCACGTTCGCGGGCCAGCGCATCCTCAGCCCCGCGTCGATCGAGGCGATGCGGACGATCCAGGTGCCGGCGGACCGGGCGGACCGCTTCTGGGGGCTGGGCTGGAGCGTCAGCCGGCTGGGCGACACGACCACCCTGAGCCACACCGGCGGCACGAACGGCTTCACCGCGCTGCTGGTCGCGGTGCCGGCGAAGCAGGTCGCGCTGGCGATCCTGACCAACGGCAGCAGCGGTCCGGCGGCCTACCGGGAGATCCAGGAATGGGCGCTGGAGCGCTACGCCGGGCTGCCGACGCCGGCGCCCGAATACGTCGCGCTCGACGACGCGCAGCTGGCGCGGGTGGCCGGGGTGTACCGCAGCCCGCGCGCGGAGGTCGCGGTGGGCGCCGAGGGCGGCGAACTGACAGTGACGGCGCGGACGCTGACGCTGGGGACGGAGGAGTCGGTGGAGCAGCCGCCGGTGCGCTACCGGCCGCTGAGCGCGCTGGCGTTCGGGGCCTACGAGGGGCGCGACGAGGGCAGCCAGCTCGACTTCATCCCGGGCGAGGGCGCGGCGATCCGCTTCCTGCGCCTGGGCGGCCGCCTGCACGACCGGGTGGAGTGAGGGGCGGTATTCGTGCCGTGCGCTCACTCCGTTTGTCACTGTCGGCAGTCGCGACTACCGAAGACGGACCTATGGAGCGGCACCGATGACGAAGTTGTCGAACTCGGCCGCCACGACGCCTTTGGTGGTCCGCCGCACGCGCCGACGCCGCTGCAACTCGCCCAATCAGTCCGACTATGCGTACCAGAGTAGATCAATAGCGCCATCCAGCTAACTGTTGATGCGTACGTTATCGCACTTATTGCCTCTACTGTGTCTGCGAATTTACTGTCACGAGGGTTCCAGCAATGAGGTCATGGAGTGCCTGCTTCTGCTTCGTGAATCCGGCCACGACGAAGCCGATGAAGAATGTCAGGTACGAAATCCACTTCGCAAAGTAGCGGCCACTGGCGCGACCAAAACTGATCCTGCCGCCGAACTCGTCGGTGACAACGATTCCAGCTGCCAGTTTCCCCAAAGTAGCCTGATACGGCGAACTTTCCATAAGAGCGTAGTAGAGCCACGGAACAATAAGCCAGATTAGAGTCGCCAGGTCCTCATAGTTCGAATCGCTCCATGCCGGAGCAAAGAAAAA
>DASSZN010000140.1:0-2834 GCA_035702805.1 Thermomicrobiaceae bacterium
GCTCCTCGTCGCCTTCTCCCCCGCCGCCGTCGCCATCGTGGCGGTCGTCGGCGCAACCGCGCTGCTCATGCTCGTCACGCGCCGCCGCGGCGACGTGAGCGCGATCAACACCCGCTAGCCGCGCCAGTTTGTGCGACCGCACGTCTCGAGGTATTCGCTCCCCACGAACGCGCGTAGCGCGCCCCGATGTACCTCCGCCAGCACCGGCGTGTGCCCGATCAGTTCGCCGTCGGCCGCCACCACCTCTGGCGGATCGGTCACGATCCCGACCCGGCGTGCCGCGTGGTAGTGCAACTCCGGGTCCGCGCCCGGCCGGCCCAGCGCGATGTCGAGCGACTGCCGCAGCAACTGGCGCCGCGTCCCGCCCCCCAGCGTGAAGACGATCAGACGACCGTTGTCGAGCGAGGCATCCGGCCCGGCGAGGAGCCCTGGGCCGATGAAGCGGCCGTTGGTCGCCACGACGTCGTGCGCCCGCGTGGAGATCACTTCCCCATCGATCGTCAGCCGCACCTCGAACGGCCGGTACCACGTCGCCGCCCGGACCGCCGCCACCCCGTAGGCCAGGCTGCCAAGCGCCCGCTTCAGCGATGGCGTCACCGAGCGATCGACGGCGCGGGCCAGGCCGATGCTGATCGAGTTCAGGAAGTACCGGTCGCCGGCCTGGCCCACGTCGATCCAGGCCGACCGGTCACTGACCAGCGCCTGGACCGCGCTCTCCAACCCGGCGATGCCCAGGGCATGGGCGGCCAGATTCCCCGTGCCGAGTGGCAGGATCCCCAGGGTCACCGGCCGACCGACAAAGGACGCCAGCACGGCCGAGATCGTCCCGTCCCCACCGCCGACCATGATCCGATCACAGCCGGCCGCCACCGCCTGCTCGACCCTGGCCGGCAGCCGTACCGGGTCGTCGATAGCGGCGGTGATCGCCAGCGGCACGCGGGCCTCGCGCAGCAGCGCCAGCGCGTGCCGGTAGAGCCGGCCGCCACGGCGCGACTGGGTGTTGACGATCAGCGCCGCGGGCGAGGACGCGCGCCTCCCGGCCTCGGTCGTTCGGCCCAATGCCCCATCCTCTTTGCCCGCGCCAGTGCACGATCCGTTCCCGCGCCCTTGTCCACGACGCTGGCCGAAGAGGCTCCGGCACGGCATACTCTGGCGATCGCATCGAGGAGGGGCCGGTGAGCCTGGGGATCTACGTCCGTGGCCTGCTCGTGGGGTTCTCGATCGCGGCCCCGGTCGGGCCGATCGGCGTCCTCTGCATCCGCCGCACCCTGGCCGACGGCCGGCTGATCGGCCTCGTCACCGGGCTCGGCGCCGCCACCGCCGACGCCACCTACGCCAGTATCGCCGGCTTCGGCATCACCGCCATCTCCGGCCTCCTCCTTGGCGGCCAGCTCTGGCTCCGCCTGGTCGGTGGCGCCTTCCTCTGCTACCTGGGCCTGCGCACCTTCCTCAGCCGGCCCGCCGAGCGGCCGGCCACCGCGGGCGGTCTCGGTGTCCTCGGCGCCTACGGCTCGGCACTGGCGCTGACCATCACCAACCCGGCGACGATCCTCTCCTTCGCCGCGATCTTCGCCGGGCTCGGCGCGCTCTCCACCGGCGGCAGCTATCGCGCCGCCGCCGAGCTGGTCGGCGGCGTCTTCACCGGCTCCGCCCTCTGGTGGGTCATCCTGAGCAGCCTCGTCACCCTGGCCCGCTCGCGTACGACGCCCGGGGCGCTGCGCTGGGTCAACCGGGTCTCTGGCGCCATCCTGCTCGGCTTCGGCGCCCTCGCCTTCCTCAGCCTGGTCGTCTGAGCAGGCACAGCCCGCGTCCATACTCGAGTTCAGTCAGCGGCTATCGCCCGTCGGGAGACCGCTTCAGCCCCGATCTCACCTCGGCTTCAACCCGATCGCCAGCAGGTACGCGCTCATCCCCAGCGGTACCGGCTCGCTTTCCAGCGCCCGATCGCCGCCGCGACCAGCACGCCGCCCGGGTGAAGCACGCGCCACGCCTCGCCGAGCGCCGCCGGCCGGTCGGCACGCTCCGTCAGATGGTGGAGCGGGCCGAGCGCCAGACTCGCCAGCGGGTGCTCCGGCTGCGCCGCCGACGCCGCCCGCGCCTGCTCGACGTGCAGCGGCATCGCGTCGATCAGGTGGACCGTATAGCCCGGTCGGGCCAGCCAGCAGGCGTACACGCCGGGACCGCCGCCGACGTCGAGGACCACGGCCGGCGCGTCCGGCAGGTAGCGGGGCGCTCGCACCCGCTCCAGCCGGCTCGTCCCGCGGAATTGCCGGGTCGCCTCTCTGCCCGCGACGTCGTAGCGATGTGCTTCGTCGGGGAGGATTGGCCATCTCTCATCCGCTTGAGTGGGCCGCCGGTCATCGACGGCGCGTTGACGCGGCAATCGGGCGTGCTCGGTCGGCCTCGGCCGGCACCGTCCTTGAGCCTGCGGGTTTCCGCCCAGTCGCGACGGGGGTGGTGTCGGGTTGTTTCGCGCGCCCCACGTACCAGAGACCGCGTCCCGACAGGCCCTTTGCGGGCTTCGTAGAGGGGTTGTTTCGTAAAAACGACGGGAGTGGCTCGCACCCTTTAGGACGACCTGCCCGTGTTCCTTGTCCCGCCGCGGAAAACGGTCGTCCACCCCTTCGTCCACCCCCCTTGCAGCGGTAGCCAGCGGCACGCTGGCCCGCGTCGCAGTCGCGACGCGCTTCGTCGGCGAGGATGGGATCGCTCGTGGGCAACCCCGTCCAGCCGTCGCTGCCGACTGCACCCTGCGGCGCGTGCTCCGTATGGGATCAGCCCGGGACACTGCCGGCGTCCGACCATCCTGCTTACGGCTTGATCCCGACGTGCAG
>DASSZN010000056.1:0-3920 GCA_035702805.1 Thermomicrobiaceae bacterium
TAGAAGACCTCGGTCTTCGGGTAGCCGAACATCGCCAGCCCGCCGTGCTGCTCCCAGTAGGTCAGAAAGGGACCGCTCAGGGTGTGCCCGGTCTGCGGGAAGTAGAGGAGGCCGGGGCCCTGGTTGGCCGGCGGCGGGACCGGGGCCGCCGGGCTGTTGCCCGGCCTGGCCAGCGACTGGTAGACGCTGTAGGCCAGCTTGCGCGGCCAGGGGGTCGCGTCGGGTCCGTAGCGCAGCGACGAGTCGCGCAGCCGGACGAGCCCCCAGTTGGCGTAGGTGTCGCCGCTGCCGAAGTCCTCGTACTTGAACCAGAAGACGTGGTCGACGTAGGGCGCCTGGTTGAGCAGCTCGGTGTAGATGTCGTAGAGGAAGGTCGCCTGCGCCTGCTCGGTGGGGGTCGGGTCCATGATGCCGTAGCTGGTCCAGGCGGGCGGGGCGGCCGGCAAGCCGATCTCGGTGATCCAGATCGGCGTCTGGTCACCGTGGGCCAGCTGCAGGTTGTGGAGCGCGTCGGTCTGGGTGAGGACGCCGGAGGCCGGCAGGTTGTAGGGGTGGAACGAGACCCCGTCCCACGGGTAGTGCTGGTGCTGCTGGTAGTACTGCTGCACGGCCGGTGACTCCATCACCTGCGTCCACCAGGTCAGGTGCTGGTTGGTGCCGTGGTCGTCGTAGAGCAGGCTGCCGGCGATGAACTGCACGTTGGGGTGGGCCGGCTTCTCGGCGGTGTAGATGTCGGTCACGATGCGGCCGTAGACGTTCGGGTTGACCGCGGCGGTCGCGCCGCTCGTCTCCTGGGACAGCAGCAGATTGGCGTTGGGCTCGTTGAGGATCTCGTAGGCGCCGACCGCGTCGCCGTAGTGGGAGACGATCTCGTGGACCCGCTGGACGTAGGTGCGGCTGTAGAGGTTCTCGCCGCTGGCGTCCGTCGGGTCGTTGATGTGGTCGAACTCGTAGGTCTTGTCGGTGTCGGCGACGATCCCGGTGCCGAGGACGGCGAGGATCTTGAGCCCGTGGCTCGGGGCGTCCTGCTGGATGAACCAGTCGGTCTTGGAGTAGTCGATGTAGCCGGGGCCGGTCGTCTGGTCGTACTCGGCGTGGAGCTCGATTCGCTCCCAGCGGGCGCCGAGCTGCTGGATGCCGGCGTTCATGTTGTCGAGGAAGGTCTTGTTGACCTGGTTCGGCCACTGGGCCGGATTGGTGTTGTACTCGTACCACGGGTCGCGGCCGACGATCCCGAAGAAGTCCTGCGGGTCGCTCTGGCTGCGCGCGGCGGCAGTCCCGGTGATGCTGAGGGGTAGCATGGCGGCGAGGATGAGGATGACGCAGAGGCGAACGCCGCGCGCGGTGGCGCGTGCCTTCACACCGACTTCCTTCCCATTCCCATACCCTGACTCGCTGGGCGATGAGCCCGCTCGAGGCTACAACGCGCGGCCACCGGTTGGGTTCCGGCGGATCGACGCCGCCTACTTCCCCAGCGGCTGCCGCTCGGGTAGGCTTGGCACGACCGGAAAGGGAATATTTCCCGGATGGATCGCCGCGACTCGCGCCTCGTCGTCCCGCACGTGCTCGCTCTGGCGCTGGTGAGCGTCGCGGCGGCGGCGCTGTTCTACCTGCCGTTCTGGCTGCACGCGCCGTCGGTCGGCGGCGTCCCCTTCAACCATCAGGGCATGGAGCGCGTCTCCGGCATGTGGGACGGCCCGCTCTACGTGACCGCGGCGGCCACGCTGTGGGATCTCAACCCGCGCAACCCCGCCTACGCCTGGTACGGCGCGAAGCCCGCCGCCTACGCCGAGCGCTTCCCGCTCTACCCGCTGCTGATCCGTGGCCTGTCGCCGCTGCTCAGCTACTGGGAGGGGGCGCTGGCGATCAACGTCGCGGCCAGCACCGGCGTGACGCTGGCGCTCTACGCGCTGCTGCGGCTGCTGGGGACGGCGGCGACGAGCGCCTTCTGGGTGTCGCTGGCCGCGATCTTCTGGCCGCCGCGCGGCTTCCTCTACCGCTACGTGGCCATGTCTGACCCGCTCTTCATCCTGGGCCTGGTCGCCGCCACCTACTGCTTCCTGCGCCGCCGCTACGTGCTCGCCGGGTTGTTCGGCGCGGTGGCGGTGGCCTCGCGACCGAACGGGTTCCAGGTCGTGGCCGGCTTCGGCCTGCTGGCACTCTGGCGCATCGCGGCGGCGCCAACGGGGGCGCGGCTGCGGCAGACGCTCGACCTGGCCGGGCTGGCGCTGATCCCGCTGACGCTGCTGGGGATCTACGGCTGGCACTGGTGGCACTTCGGCGACCCGCTGGCGTCGGTGCACGCCGCGACCTTCGTCCAGCCGGAGGCGAAGCTCTTCCCGTCGCTGGCCTTCTTCGGCATCGGGGAGGAGGGGATCCCCTACCTGTTCGTGCTGGCGCTGGCGGGCATCGTCGAGCTGGCGCGTCGGCGGCGCTGGGAGCTGGTGGTGCTGAGCATCGTCTTCTACGTCCCGGCGCTGCTGGTGCCGACGGACGCAAGCCGCTACCTGCTGCCGGTCATCCCGTTCGTCTTCTTCGTGGCGGGAGATCGGCTGGTGGCAAGCGTGCCGCTGCGGGTGGCGCTGGTGCTGTCGCTGCCGCTGATCTACGTCTACGCCTGGGAGACGATGCTGGCGCCCGGCTACCAGGCGCCCTTCGGCCCGCTCTACAGCCTGCTCCGCTAGCCGGCGGATCCGAGCCCGTCCGCGATCGTCTTCATCGCCAGGTAGAGGTGGTCGGGCCGGCTGGCGAAGCGCTGGAAGCCGACCCGCTCGTAGAAGCGGCGCGCGTCGTCCCCCTTCGCCTGAACGATGACGGCGAGCGCCCCGAGCTGGGTGGACAGGGACAGCGCGCGCGTGAGCGCGTCGCCGAGGAGACGGCTGCCGAGGCCCTGGCCGCGCCGCCGCTGATCGACGGCCAGCCGTCCGAGGAGGATGACCGGGAGCGTCGGATAGCGCGGGAGTCGCCGGGCGATCTCGGGAGCCAGTTCCACCGGCTCGATGGCCGCGGCGCTCAGGGTGTAGTAGCCGAGGATCGTCGGATCGTCGTCGGCCAGCAGGACGTAGACGGCGGCGACACGGTGCTTCTCCTGATCCTGCCGGGCCTGGTCGTGGAGGTAGCGGTCGAGTTCGGGGATGCCGCAGGTGAACGGGGCGCGATCGTGCTCGCGGCGCAAAAGCTCGACGCGGTACCGGTGCGCCACGCTAGTCGTTCCGGAGGTCGCGTGCCCCGTGCAGCGCCGCTCGAAGGGCGTCGTTGGGCGGCGGTGAGTCGAGGATCGCCCGCGCGAAGGCCGCGCTGTCCTCGGCGCTGAGCGCCATGACCCGGTGGCGGCGGATCGCCTGCTCGGCCGCCTCCTGAGCGCTGCGCAGCACGAAGTCCGTCAACGAGAGCCCGGCGAGCGCGGCGGCGTACTGGATGACCTCCTTCTGCTCCGGTGGGATGCGGGCCTCGAGCCGGGCCTGCTCTGGGCGTCGTGGTCGTGTCCTGGCACCGCTCATCTCGTCGTCCTTCCTCTCTCGCCAATTGTACGGCAGTATGCCGTATCGTACAAGCGGCGGTCCGGCGGTAGCCGGCGTAACCCCCCGGGCTGTCACGCGGCTGTAACGGCGGGCGGCCGTTCGTCGACATGCCTGTAACGCGCCGGCCGCTATAAGGGGGGGCGGAAGCGGGTCGTGCCGCGCCGTCCCCCCGAGCCGCCGAGGAGGATCCCGTGCTCTCTACCGCGCCGAGACGCCGACTGCGCAAGCGAATCATCGACCTGGACAAGCATGCCTGGCACCCGTCGGTGCTCCCGGGTCAGGTGGTGCTGGTCTCCACCGTCGACTCGGACGGCTGGCCGAACGTCGCGCCCAAGAGCTGGATCACCATGGCCGCCTTCCACGGTCCGGTGCTGGCCTTCGGCTGCAACGTCGCCCACG
>DASSZN010000175.1:0-6282 GCA_035702805.1 Thermomicrobiaceae bacterium
TTGCGGTTTCGATCAGCCGGCCGTCACCGGTCACGCGGGTCAGACGTGGTACCCGGACGCTGCCACGCGCCGAACGGGGGCAGGCGCATCGGGCCAGGCCGAGACGCGGGTCGCCACGGCCGCGTGGGCAGCCGGGACGCGCAGGGCGGCTGGCAGCGCCGACGCGCGAGGGTGCACGCCATCCCCACCGCGCTACGGGTCGTGGAGTCTGGATGCGACCGGCCCGCGGCGGGTTGGGCCGTTGGCCAAGCCCGGACCTCGTGGCTCGGAACCCGCCGCGCGCTTCCCTTCCGGGCTCGGCCGAGTCGCGCGGAGATCCCGGGGTGTACCGGTAACCGGGATGCCGGGCATCAGGAAATGCGATTCGGAGAGTGCCGGCAGTCCACGATTGACCCGCGGTTCCGCGCTCTTCCGGGCCCCCGCGACGACGTGCGCGTCCGGCTGATGTCGGCAACCGCCGCTGTCGCGTTCGCCACCCGTGACTGCGCCGGCCCCACCGCGCAATCCCCGCCACGTCGGGCGGTACACCGTGCTCGCGACGTACGTCGTGCTGCCCGTCGCGGTGGCCCATGCCGTCTGCGTGAGCGCCATCGCCGGGCGCCTCCTTGGGACGCCGGTCTGCTGACCGCGCACCGTCGTCGTCGGGCTCGCGGTGTTCGCGGGCTGCTCCCCGGTCGCCGCCGTCGTCGGAGCACCCGTCGTCCTGCTCGCCTTAGCCTGGGTGTTCGCGTTCGGTGGCGCTCCCCTCGTCGTCGTCGCCGCGCGCTGACCAACCGGCAGCCTGGCCACCCCGGTCCATGTCGTGCAGGGCTGGATCCAGCACCGTCGTCGAATCCGCCCGTACCGGGATGTCCGCCGGGTCGCCTCGCTCGCCGACCTCGTCCACGAGAGCCTGGGCGCCCGCCTCGCGGCGTCGGCGGTCCCGCGCCGAATGGCGGGGCAGCGAACCTGCGCCCACTCGACCGTTGGTCCCGCCGGGGTGCGCTGGACCGCGGCCTGGGGGTAGGATCCGCCCATGCCGACGCTGTCGCTGCCCGACTGGCTCAACCGGGATCTCGGCTTCCTCTTCGCGGGGCGGGGGCTGCGCAGCCTGACCCAGGGCTACCTCGCGATCATCGCGCCCCTCTACCTCGCCGAGCTCCACTACAGCGCCGTCCAGATCGGCCTGCTCTTCACCGCCGGCTCCGCGGTCAGCGCCGTCCTGGCGGCGCTCATCGGCGTGCTCGCCGACCGCTACGGCCGCAAGCTCTTCCTGGTGATCCTGGCGCTCCTGACCGCGGTCGGCGGGGTGGTCTTCGCCGCGAGCGGCGCCTTCCTGGTCCTCCTCGTCGCCGGCGCGGTCTCCACCGTCGGGCGCGGCGGCGGCGCCGGCAGCGGCGGCGCCTGGGGGCCCTACTACGCCGCCGAGCAGGCGCTCCTCGCCGAGCACAGCGCCGACGAGAGCCGCACCGCGATCTTCGGCGCCATCTCGTTCATCGGCGTCCTGACCGGCGCCGTCGGCTCCCTGATGGCCGGCCTCCCCAGCCTGCTGCACGCCACCTCGGGCACGACCGAGATCACCGGCGACCGCATCCTCTTCCTGATCACCGTCCTCTTCGGCGTGGCGATGGCGGTCGTTATGCTCCCGGTCCACGAGACCCGCGAGGTGCGCCGGCCCGTCGCGCACGACACGCCGAAAGCGCGCCACCACCTGCAGCCGGGCACCATCCGCATGATCCTCAAGTTCATGGTGACCAACACGGCCAACGGTCTCGGCTACGGCCTGCTCGGACCGATCCTGGTCTACTGGTTCTACCGCCGCTACGGCGTCGGCTCCGGCGGCCTCGCCGAGCTCTTCTTCGTGATCAATCTGGCCACCGCGCCGTCCTACCTCTTCGCCGCCCGCCTCGCCCGGCGGCTCGGCGCCGTCAACACCGTCACGCTCACCCGCGGCGTCTCCGTGGTCATCCTGGCGGTCCTGCCCCTGATGCCGACCTTCTTCCTGGCGGCCGTCGTCTACACCGTGCGCATGGTCACCAGCACCCTCGGGAATCCGATCCGTCAGTCCTACCTGATGGGCGTGATCCCGCGCGAGGACCGCGCGACGGCCGCCGGGCTGAGCAACCTGCCGAGTCAGGTCTTCGCCTCGTTCGGCCCCACCATGGCCGGCTACATGATCCAGGACCTCTCCCTCAACCTGCCGATCGAGGTCGCCGCCGTCTTTCAGGCGCTCAACACCGTGCTCTACTTCGGGTTCTTCCGCCACATCCGCCCGCCCGAGGAGTCGGTCCCGCACGCGACCGCCCCGGCGCCACAGCCGGCCGCCTCCCGCCAGTCGAGCGTCCGCGACTGAGGCTCCGCCGTTCAGGCTGCCGAGACGCTGCGGCCGGTCGGGCGCGCCGGGCCTCCTTGACGGGTGTCGGGCGCCCCCGCTCGCCGGGACCATGCGGCTGATTCGCCGGCTCCGCTTGCGGGAACCGGACTCCTTCTCCCCACCCTTCTCCGCGGCACTCGACGTCGCGCTCCGTTTTCAGCCACGGTTCATTATGTCGTCACGACCGGTTAACGGACCGGCGCTAGCGTCGTGTGTGTGGGGCCACTCCCCACCAGGTCGACCGACGGCTGATTGAACAACCCACTCCTGCCCGCGCGGTGCGTCGCCGCCGCGAGCCCTCGGGCTCGCGCGCCGGCCGAGCGACGTCCCGCACGATCGGAGGTGCAGCATGAGCGCGCTCGCGCTCACCGCCGCGCCGCGGTCGGGCGACCCCATCGGAGCCGTCCCCGCGGTCGGCCGGATGAGCTGAAGCCGGGAATCCCCCCACACCACGGAAGGAACGGCCTCGTCATGGCGGCGACGGCACACGTATCAGACGATCACTTTGAGGCGTCCGATCGGCAGCTCAGCCGGTCCGTCACCTTCGTCCCCCTCCTCTTCCTCTCGATCGGCACCATCATCGGCTCGGGCTGGCTCTTCGGCGTGCTCGCCGCCGACTCCATCGCCGGCCCCGCCGCCGTCATCTCCTGGATCATCGGCGGCGTCTTCGTCCTGCTGATCGCCCTCACCTACGCCGAGATCGCCGGCCTGCTGCCGCGCACCGGGGCACTGGTGCGCTACCAGTACCTCACCTTCGGCGGCCTGACCGGCATGCTGGCCGGCTGGGCCTACCTGCTCGGTGCCTCCGCCACCGCGCCGATCGAGGCCGAGGCGGTCACCACCTACCTCGGCGGCAAGTTCGCGAGCCTCGGCCTGAGCACCACCGCCCAGGGCGTCCAGGTCCTGACCGGCCGGGGCATCGGCCTGGCGGTGGCCCTCATCCTCTTCTTCTTCGCGGTCAACTACGTCGGCGTCCGCTTCCTGGCCGAGCTCAACCGCTGGGTCGTCTGGTGGAAGCTCACCATCCCGACCCTCACCTTCGCCTTCCTCTTCGTCCTGTTCCGGGCGTCGAATTTCACCGCGCTCCCCGGCGGCTTCGCCCCCTACGGCGTCGCCCCGATCCTCCAGGCGCTGCCGCTGGCCGGCGTCGTCTTCGCCTACACCGGCTTCCGCTCCGCCGTCGAGTTCGGCGGCGAGACCCGCCGGCCCCAGCGGGACGTCCCGCTCGCCCTCGTCCTCTCCCTCGCCATCACGACGGTGATCTACGTCCTGCTCCAGGTCGCCTTCACCGGCGCCGTCAACTTCGGCATCGTCGGCCTCAAGCTCGGCAACTGGTCCGGTCTCGGCGGCACCGCCTGGGCCAGCGCGCCCTTCTACGACGCCCTCTCCACCGCCGGCATCGGCGCCCTCGGCGCCTTCGCCACCGTCCTCCTGATCGACGCCGCCATCTCCCCGGGCGGCACCGGCTACATCGGCATGGGCGCCGGCGCGCGCAACTTCTACGGCATGAGCGTCCACGACTCCCTCCCCGGCGCTTTCCGGCGGGTCAGCCGCCGCGGCATCCCCTGGGTCGGGCTCGTCGCGACCCTGGTGGTCGGCCTCCTCTTCCTCGTGCCGGTGCCCAGCTGGTACAAGCTGGTCGGCTACGTCACCGACGCCACCGTCTTCACCTACATCCTGGGCGGCCCGATCCTGATGACCCTGCGCCGGACCGCCGCCGATCTGCACCGCCCGTTCCGCCTGCCGGCCGCCGAGATCGTCGCGCCGCTTGGCTACCTGGCCGCCCTCATGATCCTCTTCTGGTCCGGTTTCGCCGTCCTGGCCAACGTCCTGGCCATCGTCTTCGTTGCCCTGCCCCTCTACGCCGGCTACTACGCGCCGCGCAAGGGCTGGATCCGGCCGATGGTCGGCCGCGCCCTCGCCGTCCTCTTCCTGGCCGACTGGATCGTCGTCAACCGGCTCGGCGGCTGGTTCCTGGCCACCGGCTCGACGCCCGCCGCGGGCGCGGTCGCCTTCCCCGTCTTCATCGGCCTCTTCGCCGGCTCGACCGTCCTCTTCACCGCCGCGGCCTGGCTCGCCAGCGACGCCGCCGGCCGCCGCCACGTCCAGAGCTCGCTCTGGCTCATCGCCCTCCTCCTGGCGACCCTCGCCCTGTCCTACTTCAGCTCCTACGGCCCCCAGAAGAGCCCGCTGCTCCCCTTCCCCGCCGGCGACCTGATCGAGGTGGTCGTCGGGCTCGCGGCCTACGCCTGGGGCGTCCGGAGCGGCTTCGCCACCGAGGAGATGCAGGAGATCCTCGACGCCGCCGACCCGGCGACGCTCCCGGCGCCCCGTCCGCTCCCCCAAGCCCACGCCGCCGACTGACCGGCAGGCCGGTCGGCTCCTCCGGCGTGCCTCCCGCTTGAACGGTGACCTCGCGCGTGGTGCCTGCTGCGGCGCCACGCCGAGCGTCACCGCCGCGGCTCAGGCCGCGGCTACCTCCCGCTCCTTGGCGTCCTCGATCAGCGATAACCGCCGCACCCCCGGGACCAGCGCGATCCCCAGCACGACCAGCAGCGCGCCGATCCCGCCGGTCAGGGCCGAGATCGGCGCCCCGGCCGCCGCCGCGACCAGGCCCGACTCGACCTGCCCCAGGCGCGGCCCGCCGATGACGAACAGGCTGTTGACGGATGACACTCGCCCGCGCAGCGCGTCCGGCGTCAGCAGCTGGTTGATCGTGCCCCGCAGCACCGCGCTGACCGTGTCGCCCGCCCCCATCATCGCCAGCATCAGCAGCGACAGCCAGAACACGTGCGACAGCGCGAAGACGCAGGCGGCCACGCCGTAGACCACCACGCCCGAGAGGACCCAGCGCCCGGCCCGCTGCCGGCTCGGCAGCAGGCTCATCCCCGTCCCGGCCACGAGCGACCCGACCGAGGTCGCGGCGAAGAGGAGCCCGAGCCCGGCCGCGCCCACGGAGAGGATGTGGCTGGCGAAGATCGGCAGCAGCGCGTCGGGCTCGCCGAACAGGGTCGCCCCGAAGTCGAGCACCATCATCGAGAGGATCACCGGGTTCTGGCGGACGAAGGCGATGCCGCCGCGCAGCGCCTCGACGGAGACGCCGCGGCGGCCGCCCGTCGCCTGTGGCCGCCCGCGAATCGCGAGCAGTGCCGCCACCATCGCGAACCAGGACACCGCGTCGACGCCGTAGCACAGCGCCGGCCCGTGCCAGGCCAGCAGCACCCCCGCCAGCCCCGGCCCGAGGATCGCCGCCACGCTCCGCTCGGTGCTGTTGAGCGCGATGGCGTTGCCGAGGTCGGACGGCGGGACGAGGTTGGGTACCAGCGCCGTGCTGGACGGGTTGCCGAGCGCGCTGGCCAGCGCGAAGAGGGCGGCCGCCGCGTAGAGGGTGAGCGGCGTCACCAGCCCCGCGACGGTCAGCACGGCCAGGCTGCCCGAGATGGTGAACTGGACGAGCTGGGTCACGATCAGCAGGCGACGGCGGTCGACCGCGTCGGCCAGCAGCCCGCCGAACAGGGAGACGCTCAGTAGCGGGATCGCCTGCGCCAGCCCGATCAGCCCGACCTGCAGCGCCGAGTTGGTCAGCAGGTAGAGGTGCCACAGCAGCGCCACCGTGGTGAACGCGCTGCCGAGCGCCGACAGCAGCGCGCCACCCCAGAAGATGCGAAAGTCGCGGTGGCGCAGCGCCGGCGGCAGGTTCACCATGGAGCCGGCACCGGGCTGCCGCGGCGCACCGCTCGCCGCCACGCGCGTGCGACGGTCTGTCTGTCGTGGTACCCGATCCCCGACGCGGCGCGGCGCTTTCCGGAGCGCCGGCCGGCCGGTTCGGGCGCTCGCCGGACGCTCACCCCGCGCCTCCGCCCGGGCCCACGTCGGGGTGGCGCCGGTAGCTCAGCCGTGGTCGCGCCAGCCCGCCGCGGCTCGCCGGC
>DASSZN010000215.1:0-7346 GCA_035702805.1 Thermomicrobiaceae bacterium
TTGGCCCCGGCGGCCTGCGCGGCGTCCTTGGCGCCGTCGCGGGTGAACCCGGCCAGAGTGCCGGTGATCACGACCGTGAGCCCGGTCAGCGGCTGCTCTCCGGCATCCGCCTGCGCGGGAACGCTCGGGCGCACCCCGGCGGCGAGCCAGCGTTCGATGATCTCCCGGTGCCAGTCCACCGCGAACCACTCGACCACCGCGTTGGCGATCGTCGGGCCGACCCCTTCCACGGCCGCGAGTTCCTCGGCCGACGCGTCCCGGATCGCCTCGAGCGAGCGGAAGACGCGGGCCAGCTCGCGGGACGCGCTCGGGCCGACGTGCCGGATCGAGAGGGCGACCAGGTAGCGCCACAGGTCCTTGGTCTTGGCCACCTCGATCTGCTCGAGCAGCTGCTCGGTGGTCTTGGTCGGCGCGGACGGCTTGGCCGCGGTGCCCTTCGTGTAGAAGTACGGCACCAGCTCGCGCGCCCCCTCGACCGCCTCCTTGCCGCGGGCCTGCTGGTACATCTGAGGCGACGCCAGCTGCTCCAGCGTCAGTTCGAAGATGTCGCCGTCGATGCGCACGGGCGCCTCGCCCGCGTCCGGGTGGGTCAGCGCCGCAGCCGCCTCGTAGCCCAGCGCCTCGATGTCCAGCGCACTGCGGCCGGCGAGATACGCGATGCGCTCCTTGAGCTGGCCCGGGCACGCGCGCGCGTTCGGGCAGCGCAGGTCCACGTCGCCCTCCTTCTGCGGGGCGATCGGCGTACCGCAGGAGGGGCAGACGGCGGGCATCACGAACTCGCGCTCCTCGCCGGTGCGCAGCTCGGTGACCGGGCCGACGACCTCGGGGATCACGTCCCCCGCCTTGCGCAGCACGATCGTGTCGCCGATCAGCACGCCCTTGCGCTTGACCACGTCCTGGTTGTGCAGCGTCGCCTGCCCGACCACGGACCCGGCGACCTTGACCGGCTCCATCACCGCGTACGGCGTGACCCGGCCGGTGCGCCCGACCTGCACCCGGATGTCCAGCAGCTTGGTGGTGACCTCCTCCGGCGGGTACTTGTAGGCGATCGCCCAGCGCGGGTCCTTCGAGGTCGCGCCGAGGCGGCCCTGCAGCGCGAGGTCGTCCACCTTGACCACGACGCCGTCGATCTCGTGCTCGACGTCGTGCCGGTGCTTGCCGTAGTAGTCGATGAACTCGAGCACGGCCTCGAGCGAGTCGACGACGCGGACCCGGTCCGAGGTCGGCAGGCCCCAGGCGTGCAGGAGCTCGTAGGCGTGCGACTGGGAGGTCACGTCGAAGCCGCGGCGCGCGCCGATCCCGTGCACGACCATCCGCAGCGGGCGCTGGGCCGTGATCCGCGGATCCTTCTGGCGCAGCGAGCCGGCCGCCGCGTTGCGCGGGTTGGCGAAGGAGCGGCCCTCGGTCTCCATGACCTTGGCGTTGAACTCCTCGAACTGCTCGGTCGGGAAGTAGATCTCGCCGCGCACCTCGACCAGTTCGGGGACCGGATACTCCGCGGAGCCCTTCAGCGTTATCGGGATGCCCTTGATCGTGCGAACGTTCCCGGTGACGTCCTCGCCGGTGCGCCCGTCCCCGCGGGTCACGCCGCGGATCAGCCGGCCGTTCTCGTAGACCAGGGCGATGGCCAGGCCGTCCACCTTGAGCTCACACAGGTACGCCGGGACCCGCCCGACCTCCTTGACCACGCGCTCGTTCCACGCGGCCATGTCCTCCGCGTTGAAGGCGTTGGCCAGCGAGAGCATCCGCTCCAGGTGCTCGACCGAGGCGAAATCGGTGGACAGCTCCGCGCCGACCTTCTGGGTGGGCGAGTCCGGAGTGCGCAGCTCCGGGAACTCCCCCTCCAGGGCCTGCAGCTCGCGCATCATCGCGTCGTACTCGCCGTCGGCCATGGTCGGCCGGTCGAGCACGTGGTACCGGAACCGCGCCTCGTCGATGACGCCGGCCAGCTCGGCGTGACGGTGCGCCGCCTTGGCTGCGGATTCGCCGACGGCGAGGGTCGGATCGCTGGTCGCGAGGGTTTTGCGCGGTTCTGCCATGGACAACAAGCTACCGCCTGCCACCGACAAAACCAGCGAGGCCGCCGGAGGTGAGAGCGACCGAGGGTTGGCCGCCGGATCAGGGAGCGGGTCCAGGGCCGAGTCCGGCAAGGCGGAGGAGTTCCGCGCACCGGGTTTGTGCTCAGGGCGACGGCAACGCGGCCAGGCGAGAGCCATCGGCCCGCGAGCCCGGCAGCCGACCCTCGGTCGCTCTCAAACGACCTCGTCGACTTCGAGGTCGAGCAGGTACCGGCTCTCGTCGAATATCTCGAGCAGCACGACCACGAGGATCTCGCGGACCACCGTGTACTCCAGCATCAGGCCCGGGGCGACGTAGGCCTTGCGGTAGTTCTCGTTCGCGCCGATGGAGGCGGTTGCGGTCTTGTGGAAGGGGTCCTTGGCGAGGACCTTCATGGCGTGGTCGAGCATCGCCTGGCGTTCGGTCGGCAGCTCGTGGCGTGTCTGCATCGCCTCGACCGTATAGGTCACCTTGTTCACGTCGGGACGCGTGGTCATCATCCGACGCCCCGCGTCACTGCGTGAATCGACATGGCCCGATTCTACCTTTCGGCGGCTTCGCGCCGATAGACGCTGAGCTCAGACGTACTTGGTGACGTCGGCGACCGTGAAGCCCTGGGCCTGGATGTGGCTGTAGAGGTGGGTCATCATCTGGACCATGGTGGTGCCCTTGAGCTGGGCCTTGCCGCGGAAGTGGCACAGGATGATGTCGCCCGGCTGCAGATGCTTGTCCGAGGTCTGGTACTCCATGTCCTCGATCTCCATGGCCTCCTTCCACAGCATCATGCCCTTGAGCCCCGCGGCGCGGCAGGCCTCGCGGGTCACGGAGTTGTAGTTGCCGCCCGGCGGCCGGAAGATGTACGGGGTCACGCCGTACTCCGCGTGCAGCTTCGTCTGCTGGCCGGCGATCTCGTCCAACTGCTGCTGGTAGCCGAGGCTCGGCATGGACAGCGGGTGGTTGACGGTGTGGTTCTGGATCGACATGTAGCCGGTCTCGTAGAGCTTCTCGAAGTAGGCGTAGTCGTCCCGGATCAGCGTGTCGGCGAGCGAGCAGGTGATCGGGATCTGGAAGTCCTTGACCATCTGGATGAACGCCGGGTCCTTCTCGATCCCGTCGTCGATGGTGACGAAGCAGACCTTGTCGCTCGTCGGGACCTTCGAGAAGATCGTCGGGTCCTGCGGGTCCAGCGCGATCGCCTTGGTCGCGGGCGCCGCCGGGGCGGGGGCGAAGGGCCGCAGTCCGTACCGCGACATCAGCAGCTCGGCGTCCGCGCCGCTCGTGCCGCTCGCCGTGGCGCTCGCGCCCGCGGCACCGCCGCCGGCGGACGGGCTCACGGTGGCCGCCACCTCGCCCGTCGTCGCGCTGCCGCCGCCGCTCGCGCCGCCGCACGCGGCACTGAAGGACCCCAAAGTCGCCAGGCCGGCCGCGCCGCCGAGGATCCGGCCGAAGCCGCGCCGGGTCCACTGGACCGGTTGATTGTCCGTCACGCCTGAAGAGATGCTGAACCCGCGCGTTCGGTTGCCGAATCCTTCAGTTGTCCTTCAGACGGGCTAGTCGACGTCCGCGAGCGCTCGCGCGGCGTCCAGGCAGAGCCGCTGCGCGCGGCCGGCCCACATCGGGCTCGCCCCGGCCATGCCGCAGCTCGGCGTCACGGTCACGGCGTCGGCGAGCTGCTTCGCGGACAGGCCGGTGCGGCGCAGCGTGAGGATCGCGTCGACGACGTCCTGGTACTTCAGCGGGACCGTGCCGACCGGGTCGAGGGAGGGGACGACGCCCGCGTAGAGCCCGACGCCCGCCTCGACCAGCTCGGCGATCGTCTCGTCCTGACGGGTCCTCAGCAGCGACCAGTCGACCGCGATCGCCGCGGCGCCGGCCCCGCGCAGCGTGTCGAAGGGGACGTCCGGAGCGCAGCAGTGGATCACGACCGGGACGCCCACGTGCTCGACGAGCTGACTCAGCGTCTGCCGCGCGACCGGCTCCTCGACCGCGCGCAGCTTGCCGAAGCCGCTGGCGGTCGGGACGCTGCCGCGCAACACGCCGGGCAGCGCCGGTTCGTCCAGTTGGAGCACGAGTTTCGCGCCGGGGACGCGCCGCCGGAGTTCGCCCAGGTGCTCGCGGACGCCCTCGGCCAGCGACTCGGCCAGATCGCGGCAGGCGCCGGGATCGGCCAGGAACTTGTCGCCGTGCCTGAGCTCCACGCTCGAGGCCAGCGTCCACGGACCGACCGCCTGGATCTTCAGCGGTCCCTCGTAGCCCTGGGTGAGCTCCTCCAGCTGGTCCAGGTCGCGGCGCAGGTGGCCGAGGGCCCGGGCGTGGTCGCGTCCCGGCCGGTCGGCGACCCGCCAGCCCGAGGGCGCGACCTCCGCGACCAGGTCGACCAGCAGCGCGAGGCCGCGACCGGTCAGGTCGGCGCCGACGCCGCGCGCGGGCAGCTCGGGCAGGTAGGGGACGCCCGGCGCGCCGCCCAAGCCGTCGAACACCAGTCGAATCGCGGCGGGCATGTCACTTCCCGGCAACGATCCGATGCCGGAGGCGGACGGTCCGGCCACCCCCGCGCGAAGATCCTGAGTCATGGCAGCAGAATATGGCGCTAACCCGCAAAGGCGAATCTGGCGCGAAAAGCGCGGCGGATCCTCCCGGGTTATGCAAAACTCTGGCATTCGACGGCCAGAATGCCGACAGCGGGACCAGTGAGAGGGGAGATCCGCGTGCAGACCATGTTCTTCGCCGCCACCGCCGGGGAGCTGGCCCGTCTCGCCGGAGCGTGGAGCTGCGGTCTCGACGCGCGGGCCGCGGGCGTGCGGCTGGCCTACGTGGACGCGGCCGACCTGGACCCGGTCCAGCTGCTGGAGCTCGACACCCTGGCGACCGGGCACGATCCGGTGACGGTGCGCGAGGCGCTGCTGACCCCCGCCCGCGAGATCGGCGGCGGCGCGGTGGCGCCCGGCGCGCTGGCTCAGGGCACTGAGGAGCAGGTCGTGCTGACCGTGCGCACGGCGCTCTACCGCCAGCTGGGCCGCGGCACGGACGCGCGCCTGGCCGAGCTCGCGGAGCGCTGGGAGGCGCGCTCCTGGGGCGTGGACTGGGACGCGGAGCGCTACTTCAGTCTGCTGCGCGGTCTGGCTATGCTCTCGGAGCTGGCCACCCGCGAATGCCGCGGTGTGTACGTGCGCTTCGACGTCTGACCGGGCGTCGACCGGTTCGCGCAGGGGGAGAGAAGACAAGACATGAGCGACCAGGCTCCGCAGGCGGGTCCCTACGGCCAGCCCCAGCAGCCGTACGGCTACCCGTACCCGTACCCGCCGGCCCAGATGGGCACGAACACCCTGGCGATCCTCGCCCTGGTGTTCGCGTTCATCTTCGCCCCGGCCGCGATCGTGATGGGCGCGATCGCGCGCAAGCAGATCCAGCGCACCGGTGAGCAGGGCATGGGCCTGGCCACGGCGGGCCTGATCGTGGGGATCGTGTTCACCGTGCTCTCGGTGATCTGGATCATCGTGGCGCTGGTGTTCTTCGCCTCGGTGGCCACCCAGATCAACGACCAGAACACCAGCGGCGCGCTGGTGCTGGCCTACTTCGGGCTCTGATCCCTCGTCGTTCGGCGGCCGCGTCGGCGGCGGTCAGGCGTGCGCGTCGACCGTCGCCCCGGCGTCGGCCCGGCGCGTGACCGTGATCGTCGCCGAGCCGATGACCCGCGTGTCGTCGTAGAGCACCGCGGTCTGCCCCGGAGCGATACCGCGCACCGAGGTGTCGAAGTCCAGGTTCACCGTTCCGGCCGATTCGTCGTACCGCGCCGTGGCCGGAACGGGGGAACCGTGCGCCCGCAACTGCACCGAACAGGCGAACGCGCCGCTGCCCGTCGGCCCGCACCAACGCACGTGGCCGGCCTCCAAGGCGTCGACGGACAGCTCCTCGGCCGTGCCGACCGTCACCGTGTTCGTGACCGGCGAGATGTCGAGCACGTACCGCGGACGCCCGTCGCCCGCCGGGTCCCCGATCCGCAGCCCCTTGCGCTGCCCGATCGTGTAGCCGTAAGCGCCCTGATGCTCGCCGAGCACCGTGCCCGAGCTGTCCACGATCTGCCCGGGCGCCGTCCCGAGCCGCTCCGCGAGGAAGCCGCGCGTATCGCCGTCCGCGATGAAGCACACGTCATGCGAGTCAGGCTTGTCGGCGACCGCCAGCCCCAGGCGCTCCGCCTCGACCCGCACCTCGCTCTTGAGCGAATCGCCCAGCGGGAAGAGCGAGCTGGCCAACTGCCCGGCGTCCAGCACCCCGAGCACGTACGACTGGTCCTTCGCGGGATCGGCCGCCCGATGCAGCTCCCGCACACCGTCGGGGCCGTCCACGATCCGCGCGTAGTGGCCGGTGCACACGGCGTCGAAGCCGAGCGCCCGAGCCTTGTCCAGCACCGCCGCGAACTTGATCTTCTCGTTGCAGCGCAGGCAGGGGTTCGGCGTCCGGCCCGCCGCGTACTCGGCGACGAAGTCGTCCACCACGTCGGCGTGGAAGCGCTCGGCCATGTCCCACACATAGAACGGGATCCCGATCACGTCGGCGGCCCGCCGGGCGTCCCGCGAGTCCTCGATCGTGCAGCAGCCGCGCGCTCCGGTCCGGAACGACTGCGGGTTGCGCGAGAGCGCCAGGTGCACCCCGGTCACCTCGTGCCCCGCCGCCACGGCTCGGGCCGCCGCCACCGCCGAGTCGACTCCCCCGGACATCGCTGCTAGAACTCGCATATCTCCAGGGTACGCGAGCCGCGCAGCCGCTTTGTCGTACTAAGCGGTGGGGACGGTCAGCGGAATGTCGATCGGGAACGGGACCTCGGTGGTCAACCGGCCTACGTGGGTCCTCATCGGTTTGTAGACGCCCGCGTAAAGGTAGTGCTCGTGGACGACAGGGGTGTCGTCCGCGCCCCGCTCGATCAGCCAGAACGTGGGAATTCCCATGTGGGCGTACATGACCGGCTTGTCGTCGCGGTCCCGCTCCTCGGACTCGGGCGAGATCACCTCGGCGACGAGCAGGACCTCGTGCGGCAGGTACACGCTCTTGTCCAGGTCGACGGCACTCGCGTGGACGATGGAGATGTCGGGCTCCGGAGCGGAGCGATTGGTCTTGCGAATCGCCATCTCCCGGAACACCACACAATCATCCGGCGCCTGCTCCCGCAGGGCGTACTCGAACATACGAATGGCGAAGAGATGCCAGGCCTTCTGAGGGCTCATGACGAGCGTCCCCCGGATCAGTTCTGTGTGCTTCGGCAGATCGGGGGGAAGGTTGTCGAGCGTCCA
>DASSZN010000241.1:0-3308 GCA_035702805.1 Thermomicrobiaceae bacterium
TGCTGGCGCGGCCGCTGGCGATGCCGGCCGGCGGGACGATGTGCTACGTCGACACGGCGGCCGGATTCTTCTGCCGCAACTACGGGCCGGGGCGCACGCTTGCCGGGGTCGGCGGCGGCGAGTTCCACGACATCGTCGACCCGTTCGACTACGACGGTCGCATCGACCCGGGCTTCGACGACGCGGTCAAGGCGACGCTGGCCCGACGTATGCCGGCCATGGCGGGGGCGACGCTGCTGCAGGGACATGCCTGCCTCTACGATATGACACCGGACGCTCACCCGATCCTCGGCCCGGTGGAGGGCGTGGACGGGCTCTACCTGGCGCTGGGCTTCAGCGGGGCGGGGTTCAAGAAGGGGCCGGCGATCGGCCGCTGCCTGGCGGAGCAGATCGTTGACGGCCGGTCCACCACGGTGGACCTGACCCCCTTCCGGCTGAGCCGTTTCGCCGACGATGGCTGGCGGACGCCCTGGAGCCCGGACGAGTACGTCTTCTCGACCGATTTCGGCCACGGGTTCTGAGGCGAGACCGGCGGGACGCGGCTCGCCGGACCGAGTCGACGTCACGGGGTCGGGTGGTCAGCTATGGACCACGCGACGGAGGGGTGATACTGAGCGACGCGGAGCGGCAATTCGTCGAGCGCATGCCGAAGGCCGAGCTACACGTGCACCTGGAGGGGAGCGTCCGGCCGGAGACGCTGCTCGACCTCGGCGCGCGGCACGGTCTCCACTACCCGTTCGGTGACGCGGCGGGCGCCCGCGACTGGTACCGCTTCCGCGACTTCCCGCACTTTGTCCAGGTGTACATGGCGATCTGTGACGCGCTGCGGACGCCCGACGACATCGAGCGTGTGACCTACGAACTGGGCGAGGACGCGGCGCGGCAGCGCATCCGCTACCTCGAGGTCATTATCTCGCCGACGTCGCCACTCAACCCGCGGACGCCGGCCACGCCGGACGTCTACCTGGCGGGCTCGCGGGCCGGCGCGGCGCGCGTGCTCCGCGACTTCGGCGTGCGCATGCAGTTCCAGGTCGACGGCGTGCGCTCGCGCACTCCTGACGACGTGCTGGCGGTCGCGTCGTGGTGCGCCGACCACGCGGGGGACGGGTTGATCGGCTTCAACCTGGGTGGGATGGAGCGGGGCTACCCGGCGAGCCGGCACGCCGCGGCGATCGCCCGGGCGCGGCAGGCCGGGCTGCGGGTGAGCCTGCACGCCGGCGAGACGGACGGGCCGGCGAGCATCTGGGACGCGCTGACCGCCGGGGCGGAGCGGATCGGCCACGGGGTAACGAGCGTCGCTGACCCGCGGCTGGTCGAGCACCTGGTGGCCGAGCGGGTCGTGCTCGAGGTGTCGCCCACGAGCAACCTGCGGCTTGGGGTAGCGCCGAGCTACGTCGAGCACCCGTTTCGCGCGCTGCACGACGCCGGGGTGCCGGTGACCGTCAACTCGGACGACCCGCCGATGTTCGGCACGACGCTGACCGGCGAGTATCTGGTTTTGGCGGAGCATCAAGGCTTCACGTTGGGAGAACTGGTCGACGTCAACCTGCGGGCGGTGCGGGCGGCTTTCCTGCCGGAGGAGGAGCGCACGGTGCTCGAGGAGGCGTTCGCCACCGAGTTGGAGGCGCTGCGGCGCGAGCTGTCGGGCGTTGACCCGTCGGAAGGTGCGTGAGCGCTCGCGCTGCCGGCAGTCAGGCCCGGAGCGCGTCGACGAGGCGCTCGATCTGCCGGACGTGTGGGCGCTCGTGGCTGGCCAGCCACTGGCCGTAGAACCAGACCGTCCGCTCGAGCACGCGGCCGGCCCCGGTCACGGTCGCGCTGCGCGACCAGTCCTCGGGCGACAGGTGCTCCAGCGCGGCCAGGAGTTCGGCGCGCTGCGCGGCAAACGCGGCCAGCGAGGGTCGGAACTCCAGCTCACGGTAGTTGGTCCGCTTGATCCACGTCCGGGGATTGATCGCCCGCAGCGTGGGCCCGTCCTCGGTGACGATCCGCCGCATGCTGTCGCCCCAGACGTCGGCGCACGAGCGCAGGTGCGCGAGCACATCGACCGCGGACCACTCGTCCGGGGCCGGCGCCGTGCGCAGCTGTTCCGGCGTCAACCTGTCGGAGACCGTGGCGAGGCGCGCGGGCGTCGCGGCGAGGAGGTCCAGTACCTGAGCGACGGAGAGCGAACTGTTCGCCACGTAACCCCCATCCTCTCGCGCGGCCTGATGAGCGCTGCCTTTCAGGTCCCGGTGGGCTGATGCCGCGGAATGATACCCGGCGTGGGAACATGCTGGTACGCGGCGGCCACCAGATCGCGACCGCCGCGTCGAGAAAATGGTTGCCGGGAGGGCTACGGGTTGGTCCCGGATTCCTCCGCCTCGGCGGCGGATACCTTGAGCCGGACGCTCGCCGGGGTCATCGACTCGACCAACCTGGCCGGGATGCGGACGTCGTGGTGGAAGATCATGCCGGCCTTGACGACGAAGCCGGCGATGCCGCCGTCCTCGTCGTAGATCACCTCGTCGACGGTCCCGATCTTGTCGCCGTCCCGGTCGACCACGTTGGTGCCGCGGTCGAGCATGACGCTGTCCGGGGGGAGATTGCTCCGCACCTCTTCCTCCGGCGCCATGACCGGCGCGGGCTCTACCAGGCTGACGTTCGGGTCGTAGCCCTGGCCGATCACCCCCGGGCCGTAGAGGATGGGCGCGCCGACCCCGCCGCCACTGTTGACCCAGGCGTGCGGGTACCAGCGCAGCTCCTCCTCATTGGGGATGAGGAAGTCGGCCACCACGAACTCGGGTTGCTGGTTGACGACGTCCGCGGTGGCGTTGAGGTGCACCGAGCCGTCGTCGTCCACGCGCTCGACCATCTGTCGGGCGACGATGCGGTCCTGCGTGAGGAAGGTGCCCTGGTGGACGATGATCTGGCGGAGGTCCTTGGAGTTGGCGTCGAAGACGAGCCGGTCGACGCTGCCGACGCGCTCGCCGTCGGAACTGAAGACCGGCTTGCCAAGCTCGAGGTTCATACGTACTCCTTTCCCAGCGCAATCTGCCGGGTGCCCGGGCGCGGTCCGGGATGGTCGCTCGGCGGCGAGGGACGCAACTGGGATGCCAGGCGTTTACAGCGGTCCTGCTATGGGCGGATCGTGGGGTTGACGGAGCTGCCGGGAGGGGCACCGCGATGACGGCGACGGGAGATGGCGGAGTGGCGCTGGTGGGCCGGTTTGTCCGCTTCGCCGCCGACGAGTGCCGGGGTGTCTCACCCCTCTACCAGCGGCTGGCGGAGGGGGTCGCCGGCGATCCGGAGGTGCTGGCGATCGCGGC
>DASSZN010000327.1:0-10104 GCA_035702805.1 Thermomicrobiaceae bacterium
TCGGTCGGCGTGCGGTGGTACGTCTGCTGGATGGCCTCGTTGAAGCGGCGCACGCTGGAGTAGCCGGCGCTGAAGGCGATGTCGGCCATCGACAGGTCGGTCTCGTCGATGAGCTTCTTGGCGAAGAGGAGCCGCCGAGTCTGGGCCACCGCTACCGGCGGCGCGCCGAGCTCCTCGACGAACCGTCGCTGCAGGTGGCGTGGGCTGACGCGCAGCCGGGCCGCCAGGTCCGCCACGTTGCCCTCGTCGAGCGCGCCCTCCCCGATCAGGCGCAGCGCCCGCGACACCAGCGGCGAGGTCACCTGCCGGTCGGGCAGGTCCGGCGCGGACTCCGGGTGACAGCGCAGGCAGGGTCGAAAGCCCGCCTCGGCCGCCGCGGCGGCGGTGGCGAAGTAGCGGACGTTCTCGCTGCGCGGTCGGCCCGGGCAGCCGGGACGGCAGAAGATGCCGGTCGTCAGCACCGCCGAGTAGAACTGCCCGTCGAAGCGCGGGTCGCCGCGCGCCGCCGGGGCGAGCATCGCGTCGATCGTCGCCACCGCTCCCGTACCCTTCCGCCGTCCGCGGCCGGTCGGCGCACCCCGTGCGCGCCACCTGGCGCGTGGTCCGCTGCCGCTCGTGACCGATCCCGCTGGGCTCGACTATAGCAGCGGCCGCGCGACGTCTCTCGCGGTTTTCGGACAACCACGCCGGATGTCCGGTGTCCGGCGACGACCCTCGTTGCGGATCCGATGGCGCGTCGCTAGGATGGGCGCGCTGACGACGGGAACAGGAGGACGCCTGATGGCTACCGTGCAGATCCGCTACATCGTCGAGGACGTCGACGCCGCCATCGCCTTCTACTGCGGGCACCTCGGCTTTCAGGAGGTGATGCACCCGGCGCCGGCCTTCGCCATGCTGGCGCGCGGCGACCTGCGTCTGGTGCTGTCGCGGCCCGGTGGTGGAGGTGGCGGCGGTCAGGCCATGCCGGACGGCACCCTGCCCGCGCCCGGCGGCTGGAACCGCTTCGCCCTCGAGGTGGAGGACCTGGCCGGCATGGTCGAGGCGCTGCGTCGGGCCGGCGTGCGCCTGCGCGGCGACCTCGTCACCGGCGTCGGCGGCAACCAGGCCATCATCGAGGACCCGTCGGGGAACCCCATCGAGCTCTTCCAGCCGACCCGCCCGGAGGCGCGCCTGGGATCGCATCCGTAAGGGCGAGGATCGCGCCGATGCCGGTCGTCCACGTCAACGACATCGACATGTACTACGAGGTGGCCGGTACTGGACCGTCCCTCGTGGTCATCCCCGGCCTGGCCGGCGACATCTCGGAGTGGCACGCGATCACCGACCCGCTCGCCGAGCGCTTCCGCGTGCTGGCGTTCGACAACCGCGGCGGGGGCCAGACCGACAAGCCGGACGCGCCCTACACCATCGAGCAGATGGCGAGCGACGCGGCGGGGCTGCTCCGCGCGGTCGGCGTCGGCCCGGCGACGGTCCTGGGCGTCTCGATGGGCGGGCGCGTCGCCCTGGCGCTGGCACTCGACCACCCGGAACTGGTGAGCCGGCTGATCCTGGTCTCCACCGGTGCCCGGGCATCTCGTCGCCGCTGGCTGGGGCTCATGGGCCTCGCCTCCGGCCTGCCTCTGCTGCGCGGCAAGCACCCCCAGCCGCGCTACGCCTTCCGCCACCAGCGGGCGGCCACTACCGCCTATAACGCCGTCGACCGGCTCGGCGAGATCCAGGTCCCGACCACGATCATGCACGGCAAGAGCGACCGGACCGCGCCCCTTGCCCTGGCCGAGGAGCTACACGCCGGCATCGCTGGCTCCCGGCTGCTCACCTTCCCGGGCGGCCACCTCTTCTTGTTCTTCCGCGAGCGGGCGCGTTTCCTCGACGCGGTCGTCCAGGCGGCCGGCGGCTGAGCGAGGCCGCCGCCGAGCCCCTCGCTTGACAGCCCTGCGGCCGGCTCCTACCCTGGGATCACTCCAGGTATGACGCGGACCGATGCGCCCCCGCCCGTGGGCGCCCGATCGGGCCGGGGATCTCCGTCGTCACCACCATTCAGCGGGGAGCCAGCATGAGCGCCACGCCCACCCAAACCCTCACCGGCCCCGACCTCTACCGCACCGTGGAGGAGGTCTCGGCCGAGCTCTACCGGCGGTCGCTGACCGACCTGCCGCCCGACGTCCGCCGGTCGCTCGACCGGGCGCTGGCGGCCGAGGAGGGACGGCACGCGACGATGATGCTCAAGATCATGCAGCACGCCGTCGACACCTCCGACCGCACCGGGCTGATCGTCTGCCAGGACACCGGCATCCCGGTCTACTTCGTCGGCATCGGCACCGACTTCGAGGTCAACGGCGCGAAGCTCCTCGACGCCCTCGGCGACGGCATCGCCCTGGCGACGAAGCGCTACAGCCTGCGCTCCAGCGTCGTCCACCCGATCACACGCGAGAACCACCAGACCAGCACCGGCCGCGAGGTCCCGGTCATGCACGTCGAGTTCCTGGACGGCGCCGACTACCTCGACCTGCAACTGCTGCCCAAGGGCTCCGGCTCCGAGAACATGTCCTTCCTCAAGATGCTCACCCCGGCCGACGGTCTCGCCGGGGTCAAGCGCTTCATCCTCGACTGCGTCGTCCAGGCCGGCGCCAACCCCTGCCCGCCCACCATCGTCGGCGTCGGGCTGGGCGGCACCGCCGACAAGTGCGCCGAGCTTGCCAAGCGCGCCATCCGGCGGCCGGTCGGCGAGCCGCACCCCGAGCCGGACATCGCCGCGCTCGAGCAGGAACTGCTCGAGGCGATCAACCTGACCGGCATCGGCCCGCAGGGGCTCGGCGGCCGCACCACCGCGCTCGCCGTCCACATCGAGTACGCCTGGACGCACATCACCATGAACCCGGTCGCCGTCAACATCCAGTGCTGGCGCGGCGAGCGTGCCCGTGCCCGCGTCTTCGCCGACGGGAGGGTCGAGTATGGCTACTAGCGCCGAGGGCGCCGGCAGCGGCGGCGAGGTGATCCGGCTGCGCGCGCCGTTCGACGAGGCGACGGCCCGCTCGCTCCACGTCGGCGACCAGGTCGTGATCGACGGCATCATCTGGGGCATCCGCGACGCGACCCTCATCCGCATCTTCGACCAGGATCGCGAGCCGGCGGCCGACCTGCGCGGCGCCGTGCTGCTCCACGTTGCCCCGAGCGTGCGCAAGCGAGAGGACGGCGGCTACGACCCCGTCTCGGTCGGCACGACCACGTCGACGCGCATGGACCGCTTCACGCGCGGCTGTCTGGAGGAGCTGGGCGCGCGGGCGATCATCGGCAAGGGGGGCCTGAGTCAGCAGTCGCTCGAGCACCTGCGCGCGCTTGGCGGGGTCTACCTGACGGTCGTCGGTGGGGCGGCCAGCCCGGAGACGCTGCAGGTCGAGGCGATCGAGGAGGTGATCTGGGAGGACCTGATGCCGGAGTGCCTGTGGAAGTTCCGGGTGCGGGACTTTGGCCCGCTCTTCGTGACCATGGACAGCTACGGCAACTCCACCTACCAGGACGTGCGCGACCAGGCGGCGCGCAACCTCGACGCGGCCTACGCGCGCCTGGGGCTGACGCGGTAGGCGGGGTGCGGACATGGCCGACACGGTGCGGGTGACCGTCGCGAGGAGCGACCCGGCGAGCCGCGCGACCTTCGACGTCGAGCGCTTCGCCCCGATGGCCGTGCTCGACCTCCTCCTCGCCATCCAGCGCGAGCAGGACCCCACCATCGGCTTTCGCTACTCCTGCCGCGTCGGCATGTGCGGCACCTGCACGCTGCGCCTCGACGGCCGGCCGGTCCTCGCCTGCCAGACCTTCCTCCCGCCCGAGCGCGACGCGGTCCGGCTCGACCCGCTCGGCGGGCTGCCGGTCGTGCGCGACCTGGTGGTCGACACCGCGCCCTTCTTCGCCGAGTGGGCGCGGATCACCCCCTTCCTGGTGCCGAGGGAGGGTCTGGACGAGCCGGCCGTTATCCCGCCCGACACTCCCGAGCGCCAACTGATCGACCCGGCGCTCGACTGCATCACCTGCGGCGCCTGCTACGCCGGCTGCGGCGTCGCCGACTACCGCCGCGACTTCATCGGCCCGGCCGCGCTCAACCGCGCCATGGTCCTGATCGCCGACAGCCGCGACGCCAGCCGCGCCGAGCGCCTGCGGGTCGTCACCGGCGATGACGGTGCCTGGCGCTGCCGCTACATCCACGCCTGTACCGCCGTCTGCCCCAAGGGACTCGACCCGGCCGGGGCCATCCGCCGCCTGCGACGCTGGCGATTGGACGACCGCGATGCTGACTGACCTGCCGCCGGTCGAGACCATCGAGACCGACGTCGCCGTCATCGGCAGCGGTGGCGCCGGGCTGATGTGCGTCCTCCACGTCGCGCGGGCCGCGCCGGGGCTGCGCGTGGCCGTCGTCAGCAAGGGTATCGTCGGCAAGTCGGGCTGCACGCGGATGGTCCAGGGGGGCTACAACGCCGTGCTGGACCCGTCCGACTCCTTCGACCTCCACTTCCGCGACACGCTGGAAGGGGGCGCCTACCTCAACGATCAGGAGCTCGCCTGGACGCTGGTCAACGACGCGCCGCGCGTCATCCGCGAGCTGGAGACGGTCGTCGGCTGCTTCTTCGACCGCCATCCTGACGGTCACATCCATCAGAAACCCTTCGCCGGCCAGTCGTTCGATCGCACCGTACACCGGGGCGACCTCACGGGGATCGAGATCATGGGCCGGCTGCGCGACCAGCTCTTCCGGATCGAGCCGGTGGAGCTGGAGGACGTGCGGGCGCTCGACCTGGTGCGGGACGCGCGCGGCGAGGTTGCCGGCGTCACCCTGCTCGACGTGCGCACCGGCCGCTTCGCCCTGCTGCGGGCGCGGGTGGTGGTCGTGGCGACCGGCGGCTCGGCCACGATGTACCGCATCGCCGCCCCCGCCCGCGAGAAGACGGGCGACGGGATGGCGATGTGCTGGCGGGCCGGCCTGCCCTTCCGCGACATGGAGATGCTGCAGTTCCACCCGACCGGTCTGCTCGCCGGCCGCTCGCGCCTGACCGGGGCGGTGCTCGAGGAGGGGCTGCGCGGCGCCGGGGCCCACCTCTTCAACGCGGCCGGCGAGCGCTTCATGGCGCGCTACGACGCCGAGCGCATGGAGCGCTCGACCCGTGACGTGGTCGCCCGCGCCAGCTACCTCGAGATCATGGCCGGGCGCGGCACCCCTGCCGGTGGCGTCCTGATCGACATCTCCCACCTCGGCGCCGACGAGGTCGAGCGTCGCTTCCCCGGCATGGTCGAGCGCACCCGCCTGATCGGCCGCGACCTGGCGCGCGGGCCGGTCGAGGTCTCGCCGACCTCCCACTTCCAGATGGGCGGGGTGGTGATCGACCGCGACTGCGGCACGGCGCTGCCCGGGCTGCTCGTCGCTGGCGAGGACGCGGGCGGCACCCACGGCGCCAACCGCCTGGGCGGCAACGGCGTGGCGGAGTCGACGGTCTACGGCGCGCGGGCCGGCGACCGCGCCGCCCTGTTGGCGCGCGAGCGCCGGGTGGGCGTGCCGGAGCGGGCCGAGGTCGCCGCCTCGGTCGAGCGCGCGCTGGCCCCGCGCCGCCGAACCGAGGGGGTGAGCCCCTTCGCCGTCACCCGCGACCTCAAGGACCTGATGTGGGAGGACTGCGGTCTGGTCCGCACCCGCGAGGGGCTGCTGCGAGCGCGCGAGGGCCTGGCGCGGCTGGCCGAGCAAGTCGAGCGGGTCGCGGCGCCGGGGCCGGCCGCGGTCAACTACGCCTGGCAGGAGGCGCTGGACGTCGCCAACCAGTTGACGGTCGCCTCCCTCATCGTCGAGGGGGCCCTGGTACGCGAGGAGTCGCGCGGCGCGCACTTTCGGGCCGACTTCCCGGAGCGGGACGACGCGCGCTGGCTGCGGGTGGTCGTGCTCCGGCGCGACGAGGGCGGCGGCGCGCGGGTCGCACTGCGGCCGGTCGCGCTCAGCCGGCTGGCGCCGGCCGCGGCGGTGGCGGGAGGCGAGGGGTGACGCTCGCGCAGGCGCTCTTCATCGTCGCGCTGATCGTCGTGCTGCTGGCGGTCGCCGGCTTCGCCGCCGTGGTGGTGGCCGGCGCGGCGCGCGGCGGCGCGGGGAGCTTCATCACGCCGGGCCTGCTCGGGCGGATGGTGCGCTCACCGGCCGAGCGGGCCGAGGTCGACCGCTGGGCGTTCTACGCGCACCGCATCAGCGGCTTCGCCGTCTTCGCCTTCCTGGCGCTGCACGTCTGCGACGTCGGCCTCTACGGGATCTCCCACCGCCTCTACGACCAGGTCCACCAGCTCTACGGCACGGCACCGCTGCGCGTCTTCGAGTGCGGGCTCCTCTTCGGCATCCTCTTCCACACCTTCAACGGCCTGCGCATCCTGGCGATCGACCTGGCCGACCTGCGCGTCGTGACCTCCCGCCGGCTGCTGGCCGGCGCCTTCGCGCTGACCGTCGTTCTCGGCCTGCTCGGCAGCGCCGTCATCCTCCGGCCGGTGTTCGCGTGAAGGTGCCGGGCGCCCTTGGCGGGCGGCTCCTCGACCCCGGGGCCGCAGTCCGGCCGCGCGCCGCCGGGAGCCGGGGACGGGCGCTCGTCTGGGTCATGGTCCGGCTGACCGGTCTCCTCCTCTCGGTCCTGGTGCTGGGGCACTTCGCCATCACGCACATCGTGACCGACGTGGCCGACACCGGCGCGAGCTTCGTGGCGCGCCGCTGGAGCTCCGGCGTCTGGCTCGCCTGGGACTGGCTGATGCTCGCCGCCGCCCTGGCCCACGGCACCGCCGGCATCTGGGTCGCCATCGAGGACTACACGCCCTCTCCCGCCGCGTGCCGCCGCCGACAGTCGGCGCTGCTGGCGCTGGCGACGGTCCTCTTCGTCCTGGGCACGATCACGATCGCGCGGGTCGTGCTGGGGTAGCCGTGTCACCGGACGTCGTCACCGTGCGCCCCTTCCGCTGCGACGAGGTTGAGGTGCTGGAGCGCTTCCGCCGCAAGATGCCCGGCGTCCACCGGGCCCGGCTCGACCGGCAGGCCTGGGGTCTGGGCCGCTACCTCGGGGCGTGGTGGGGCGAGCGGCCGGCCGGCCATGTGTGGCTGGAGTGGGTGCCGGAGGATGACGGCGCGGCCCCGCGGCCGGCCGAGTGCCCGCGCCTGGTGGACCTCTTCGTCGTCCCGGAGCTACGCTCGCGGGGCATCGGCACGCGGCTGATCGCGGCGGCCGAGCGGGCGGCGATCGCGCGCGGTCACGCCTGCGTCGGGCTGGACGTCGGGACCGACAACCCGCGGGCGCACGCGCTCTACACGCGGCTGGGGTACGCCGATGCCGGGCTCGGGCGGTACCGGATCAGCTGGGCGTACGTCGACGCGGCGGGGCGGCGGGGCATCGAGGGCGAGGAGTGCGTCTACCTCGTCCACCGGCTCCGCGGCGCCGCCGATTGAGCGCTCGCATTCCCTCCCCCTCCCGTGTCTTGGGAGAGGGCTGCGGGCCGCGGCGAGCCGGGATCAAGGGCGCTCACGCGTGGTGGTGCGCGGCGTAGTGGCGCGCCAGCAGCCAGGCGCCGAAGTCGTCCTCGGGGTCGCGCCAGACGGTGTGGACGTGGTTGGCGTCGTCCTGGGTGTTGTCGTACTCGACCAGGAAGCGTGGCCCCTGCAGCCGGTAGTAGTGCGGCCGGTGCCGCTCCAGCTCTCCGGCCCAGGCGAAGTGGACGCCGTCCAGCCCGTCGTGCCCGAGTGCCGCCAGTTCGATCTCGGCCAGGTCATCCGGCATCCGCCCGATGTACTCGCGCAGCAGCGCGTCGAGCACTTCGCGCTGGCCGGTCCCCATCCGGGCGGCGGCGAGCCCCTTGGGCGCGGCGCTGTAGCGCAGCCCGTCGAGGTCCGTCGCGGTGAGCCCCATGGTCCGCCAGGTCGCCGCCGCCTCGCGCTCCAACTCCGGCGTGTTCGGCGTGCCGGAGAGGACCGGGGTCGGCAGGGGCAGCGCGCCCTCGACCACGCGGGCGCGGTTGCCGGCCACGATGTCGGGCGGCGCGACCGGCGAGAGGGTCGCCGTCGCCCGCTGTCCCTCGTCGAACAGGTGCACCAGTTCGCGCGCGAGGTCCTCGACGCCGCCCAGCGGGCGCAGGGTGCCGGCCGTGCCGAGCGGCGTCTCGGCCGGGTTGGAGCCGAAGAACGTCGGCGTCGGCGCCACGATCCGGCCGTCGACGATGGTGTAGTTCAGCGAGATGTGGTGCCCCTCGAAGCGCCAGCCCCACGGCCCGTGGCCGCCCGGCCGGCCGAAGACGCTGACGTAGTAGAGGAGCGGGTCCCGCCCACGGCCGGCGCGGCTCCAGCCCTCGACCGCGTCGAGCGTGGACTCCAGTCCGATGATCGCGGTGGCCGTGAAGTAGCCGGTGCGGCTCAGGCCGGTCGCGGCGAGCCGGTGGGCGAGGCGCTGCTGGTCCCGCTCCATCGCGGCCAGGGGAATCCCCTGGCGCGGGTTGGGGGTGTAGTACCAGCGATAGCGCTCCTGGTCGTCGAACGGGAAGACCGCGCGCGCCCGCTGGTCGGGTGTCAGCGCGGCGAGAAAGGCTTCGACCGCCTCGCCCATGCGCGTGACCATCGCCCGCGCGTCACGACCGTCCTCGTGCTCCCGGGTGCCAGCGGCCATGGGCCCTCCTCTATCGTTGGTGCACGCACACGGCTGGATGGTCCGGGCGGCGCGGCGGGTGCTGGTCGCGACGGGCCGGTCTTCGGGCGGGGGTCAGTCGTGCGCCAGCGATGCGCCGCCCTGACGCATGCGCTCGAACTCGTCGACGTCGACGATGCGGGCGCCCGGCCAGTCGGCGCGAGCGCGCGCCTCGGCGGAGGCGCGGTCGCGGTAGTTGCGGGTCGAGATGACCGGCCGCCCGGGCACGAGGACGCGGAGCGTGTAGGTCGGCCGGCCGCCGCGGTAGGTTTCCAGGATTGTCGCGATGATATCGTCGGCCACGCCTCATCCTCCTCGTCAGGTCGCTCGCGGTGAACCCGCGGCGCTCGCCGCGGCGGCGCAGCCCCGCAACTCACCCGTCGTCAAGCCGGTTGCGACCGGTACCGCCGTCGGATGACTCGCGCCAGGTCGGCTACCACCATGATACCCCTCGCCGGCGGCCGACCGCGCACACCTTCCGGGCCGCCTGTGCCCGGCGCGAGCGCCGCCCTCACGATCTGGTCCGCGTCGACCGTCCCGCCATTCGTGCGATGGTAACCGACCTACCCCTCCTGGCGGTTGACCGCGGTCGGTGGCAAGACGAGCTGGTCGGCGACGCCGCTGCCGCCGGGGCGGGACAGGCTCGTCGGAGCGGCCAGCGTCAGGTGGGATTTGACGTAGGTGACCGCCCGCGACCCCTCCCGCGCGAGCACGAGCGCGGCGATGAGCACGATGGCGAGCAGGCAGCCCGAGGCTCGGCTGCGACCGCTCCGCTGCGGGCGAGCGCCGGCCGTCGTGGCGGAGCCGCCGCTCGATTGCATGCCGCTAACGCTGCCCGCCCCACCGCCCGACGCCGACATGCGCTGTGCCCGCTGCGCCAGCATGAACTCCCGAACGACCTCCGGGTGCTCCCGCATGAACTGCTGCGGGTTGCTCAGGAACTCCTGCACCGCCTCCGGGTGGTCGCGCGCGAACTGACGCACCGGTTCCGGGTATGCGCTCAGCATCTCTCGCGCCGCGTCGGAGCCGGGCAGTCCCTCGGGCACGGTCGGTCCGCCGCTGGGATCAGGCGCCGGCGCGCGCGGGGCCGGGGTGTCCCACGGCTGGCTTGCCGCCGGTGGCTGGGGCGGCTCCTGCCACGGGGGGCTGGGAGCCGACGACGGCGACCCCAGCAGGGGATCCGGGGCGAGCGGCGACGGCGCGGGCACGTCCCACACGGGGTCCGGCGTGGGCGGGCGGTATCCGGGGAGCGGGCTGGACGGGAGTTCGGCAGCGCCGCCGAGGAGGGCCTCCGTCGACGGCGGCTCGGGCGGCAGCGCGGCGCGGTAGCGCTCGATGAGGTCGCGCGCCGTGGCGAAGGCCGGGTAGTCCGCCGCGCGGATGACCACCGCCTCGCCGTCCGCAACCCACTCCGCCAGCACGCGCTCGG
>DASSZN010000087.1:0-10535 GCA_035702805.1 Thermomicrobiaceae bacterium
CGACGGTGAGCGGATCACCACGATGGCGCTCGCCGTCCGGCTGATGGCCCAGGGCACGGTCGACCTCGCGCCGCTTCTAACCCACCGCTTCAGGCTCGAGGACTACCGCGACGCGCTCGAGACGGTGACGAGCAAGGGCCGCAGCGGGGTCATCAAGGCGGTCTTCGCCTTTGACCCGCTCGCGTAGGGCCGGCCGCTACAGCAGGTGCTTGGTGGTGCGGTAGTAGGACTCAACTACGGTGTCCGGCGTCGTGGGTTCTCCATCGGGCGGCTGTTTCGACCACGGCGGGCCGTTGCGGAAGATCTCGATCTCCCGCCGGGTGCCGTCCGGATCGATGACGATGGCCCAGGAGCCGAGCCGCTGCTCGCGGACGGTGACCACCGTCGCCTCGGACAGGGCCACGAAGCCGTGCTCCGACCCGTTCGGGGCGAACGCGACCTCGCCGTCGCGATAGACGCGCCGCTCCCCATCGATGACGAAGCGGACCTCACCCTGCTCGACGAGATGGGCCTCCTCGCCGTCATGCCGGTGCAGTCCGACGCGGGCGCCGGCGCGGAAGGTCTGGCGGTCGATCAACAGGTGCTCCGCGCGGTGCTCGGGGCCGACGAGCCAGTGGCGGGTGCGGGTGGGCTCGGTGCTGGTCATGGCATCGACCTCCCGAGTGGTGACGCTGCGCGACGGGCTACCTCAACCAGTGTACGGCACGATCCGCGCGCCGGGGAGCAACGCAAGGGCCGCGCGCGTGGCGCGGCCCGGTGGAAACGCGTGAGCGGCGTCGAACCGCTAGAGCATGGGCACCTGCGGGATGATCCGGCCGCCGATGCGGCCGAAGATCTCGTCGAGGCTCTCCCCGGTTACGGTGACACCGTGGTTGCGGAGCCCGATGACCGCGTGGCCCGGGTCTTCCTCCTCACGCAGCAGCCCGGCCACGGCCGAGGCGAGCTGGATCGTACCGCAGGGGTAGTTGACCTCGGTGGAGCGGATGCCGTCCATCCAGGCATGGATGTGGACGATGGCGCCGACTTGCGGGTGCGCGCGGTAGATCATCCAGTGCTCGATCGCGTCGACCGAGACGCGGCGCGGCTGGACGTCGGGCGGCACGCTCAGGACGATGGCGGGCGCGTCGGGGTCGAAGTCGGACACCATCAGGATGTCGCGGCCGATCGTCTCGAGCTTCCCCTTGTTCACGCCGCTGGCGCTCATCCAGTAGCGATTCGCGTCCTTGCGTGCGCTCAGGTTGCCGTAGCTGAGCCCGCCGATGCCGTAGAGGCGCATCACGTGGCGTAGCTCGCGGGGCGCCAGGATCTCATGGATGGGGAAGGGCGCCGGCAGCAGGTTCATCGCGTCGAGCTGCCGGCCCGCGCGCATCAGCTGCTCGGTGGTTGCGTCGCCCTGCCACAGCTCCGGCTCGAGGTCCGGCTTGTAGACGTTGTTGATCACCAGTTGCGACGTCGCCAGCGGCTCGATGCGCGCGTGGATGCGCTGGAAGAACTCCTCCTCCTCGCCGGGGACGAGGCGTACCGTGTAGTGGCCCTGCTCCATGGTCAGGAAATGGGCTTCGATTCCGCCCCCGGTATGCACCAGCAGGATCGCGAGGTTGGCGAGCGCGCGCACGAGGTAGGGGTACCCGGTCCGCAGGTAGTCGTCCGGTGCCTCGGGTAGCTCGGTGATGGCGGTGACGAAGGTCGCCTGGGCCTTGCGCCGGTACGGCTGCGGGTTGTCCCGGTCGACCACGTTGAGGACCAGCCGAATGTCGGGCACCGGCCGCTCACGGAAGGTGTGGCCGCGTGTCAGCAGCTGTCGCTTCAGCCCGTCGGTGAACCAGCGCACCGTCGGGGAGCCCTGCTCGCCGATGAGCGTGAAGGTATCTGCCGCGACAGCCGCCGGGCCGGCGACCTGCAGCTCCGAATCCGCGATCATCGTGCTGCCACCAACTTCCTGCAGAAGGGTTTCATGCCTAGGCGAGCGCCTCCCCACAGGCAGACGTGCGCTGCCGGGCGACATCAACCAGTCGCCGACAGGGATTCTGGCAGACGGCGGGCCACCGGTCAACGTGGACCGCTGGCGAGGGTGCGCACCGACAGCGCACCGGGAAGGATCACGGCGCGCAGGTCGGTGGTGCCGGGTTGCTCACCGTCGACCTGGAAGGGGAGGTGGTCGACGCCGGTCACTTCGAGCTCGACCCCCTGGAGGTGGACCACGTCCGGGTGACCGACGTGCTTGCCGAGGTAGACGCGCGGCAGCAGCGAGCCGAGCAGGACCCGGCGCGGCACGTCGCGCAGGATGAGGATTTCGAACTTCCCGTCGGTGAGCGAGGCCATCGGCGCGATGAACATGCCGCCGGCGAAGTACCGCCCGTTGGCGAGCACGGCGATCGCGATCGGGCCGTTGTGCACCTCCTGCCCGTCGACGACCACGCGTGCCGGCCGTCCCTGGAACACGAGCATGGTGCGGGCGGCCCCGACGAGATAGGCCAGGAAGCCCCCAAGCGCCTTCGAGGAGCGGCTGTTGAGGTAGGCAGCCGTCTCGGCGCCGAGGCCGACGTCGGCGACGTTGACGAAGTAGCGGTCGATGCGGTCCTCGCCGTGCTGGTAGGTGATCCGGCCGACGTCGATGCGGGTGACCCGCCCGAGCGCCAGCGAGGCCAGCGCGTCGTCGAGGGAGCGGATGCCGAGACTGCGGCAGAAGTCGCGCCCGGTGCCGCCCGGCACGACGCCCAGCGTCGCGTCGGGAGCGATTGGCGCGCCGTCGGTGAAGAAGCCGTTGACCACCTCGTTGACCGTGCCGTCGCCGCCCACGACCAGGATGTCCCGAGATCCCTCGAGGAGGAGGTCGCGCGCGATCGTCGTGGCGTGGTCGGGGCCGGTGGTCTCGTGGACGCGGATGTCGAACCCGAGCGCGGCCAGGCGCTCGCGAACGCCGGGCCATCGTCGGCGGGTGCGACCGTGACCGGCGACGGGGTTCACGATCGCGTCGATCTGGCGGGGCATCCCCTCTCCCTCGTCGTTTATGGCGCATGCGGTGGGGGCCGGCGAGTCCGGAACGCCGGCAGTATAGGGCACGCCCGGCCGGGGCGTTGCCGGACGCATGGTATACTCTGGCGGCTTTCGGCTGCGACGACGGCCGCGTAGCACGGGCTCGGCGACCGGGGACCTGCCGCTGGCTCGTGCGATCCGCGCGGTCCCCGGGGACGTTGCCCCGTGGGTGGGAGGACCCTGCCGGCATGATCAGACCGCTCAGCGCACTGTTCGGCCTGTTCAGTCGCGATCTGGGGATTGACCTGGGTACGGCGAATACGCTGGTCTACGTGCGTGGCAAGGGGATCGTCATCTCCGAGCCGTCCGTGGTCGCGGTCGACACCAAGTCCAGGCGCGCCCTCACGGTCGGGGTCGAGGCCAAGGCGATGGTCGGCAAGACGCCCGAGACGATCGTCGCCATCCGGCCGCTCAAGGACGGGGTGATTGCCGACTTCGACACCGTCGAGATGATGCTTCGCTACTTCATCAACAAGGTTCACGTCCAGCGGATCATGGCGCCGCATCCCCGCGTCGTCGTCGGTATTCCCAGCGGCGTCACCGAGGTCGAGAAGCGTGCCGCCAAGGACGCGGCGCTCAGCGCGGGCGCTCGCGAGGCCTACACGATCGAGGAGCCGATGGCGGCCGCGATCGGCGCGGGGCTGCCGATCAACGAGGCGGTCGGCAGCATGATCGTCGACATCGGGGGTGGCACGACCGAGGTCGCGGTCATCTCGCTCGGCGGGATCGTCGTCAACCACTCGATCCGGGTCGCCGGCGACGAGATCGACGACTCGATCATCCAGTACGCCCGTCGCGACCACAACCTGGTCATCGGCGAGCGCTCGGCGGAGAACGCCAAGATCGCGGCCGGCTCGGCCTACCCGCTCGAGGAGGAGCGCACGGTGCTCCTGCGCGGCCGCGACCTGCTGACCGGCCTGCCGAAGTCGGTCGAGGTCAGCAGCGTGGAGATCCGTGACGCCATCTCCAGCCCGGTCAACACGATCGTCGAGCTGGTCAAGACCTGCGTCGAGGAGACGCCGCCGGAGCTGGTGGCGGACATCATGGAGCGCGGTATCACCCTCGCCGGAGGGGGGGCGCTGCTGCTGGGGCTCGACCGCCGGCTGCAGCAGGAGCTGCGCATGCCGGTCTACCGCGCCGATGATCCGCTCACCTGCGTGGCTCGCGGAACCGGACGGGTGGCCGAGGCGTTGCACCTCTACCAGCGCGCCCTTGCCGGTGGTCAGGAGCTGCGCCGGCCGGCGCCGTAGCCCATGTCGTTTACCAACTCCAGGCCCAGATCCATGTCTATGCACACGTCCGTGACCACACCCATGACGCAGCGGATGCGACGTCGTTAATGCTGTCAATCGGTGTCCGCCAGACCGCGACGCTCGCCCTGGTCCTGATCCTCGCCAGCCTCGCCTTCGTCGTGCTCGACCAGACCCATCACCTTGACCCGCTGATCTCCACGGCGGACCAGGTGGTCGGGCCGCTGGCTGCCGGCATGGACCGCATCGGTCAGCTGATCCACGTGCGGTCGACACCACCCCCCGGCAGCGTCGCCGCCCAGCTGCAGGCCGTCACCGCCGAGCGTAACCAGCTCCTGGCCGAGAACGCCCGGCTCCAGCAGCTCCAGCAGGAGGTCGTCCAGCTGCGCCAGCAGCTCGGCTTCAAGCAGGCGCGGCCCGACCTCAAGGTCGTCCCGGCTAACGTGATCGGACGCGACCCGACCGGCTCCAAGCAGATCGTCGTCCTCGACCGCGGCTCCAACGACGGGATTCAGGTCGGCATGCCGGTCGTGAGCCCGGACTTCCTGGTCGGTCAGGTGACGGAGGTCGAGCCGACCCGCAGCCGGGTGACGCTGGCGATCGACGACTCGTTCCAGACCGGCGCCATGCTCCAGAGCTCCGGCGCGGACGGCATCGTCGTCGGACAGTGGCAGAGCGGCGGTCCGATGCAGCTTCGTTACCTCGATCCGAGCACGACGCCCAAGATCGGTGACGTCGTGGTGACGTCGGGCAAGACGTCACGCGTGCCGCAGGGGCTGGTGATCGGCAAGGTGACCGCGATCGTGCGCAATCCCCAGTCGGACACGCTCAGCGTCGACGTGGCCCCGATGGCGGACTTCGGCAACCTCCAGTTGCTCACTGTGATCGTCGGCAGTACGACCAGCACGACACCCAGAGCGGGGATGACGATGGACGCAAGACTGGCGGCGGCCGTCACCGCGAGCAAGCTCAGCGCCACGGCGATCCGCCGGCTCGGGCGCGGCGGCGGGACCGCGGCGCCCGGCGTCATCGCCAACCTGATCGACCCGCGGGTGCTGGACAAGCTCAGCCGGCAGCTGGCCTCCGGCTGCGTCGTGGTTGCGGGCACTAACGGCAAAACGACCACGTCGCGCATGCTGGCGGGTATCCTCGAGGTTGCCGGTATCCGGGTCATCCACAACCGCTCGGGCTCGAACCTGGTACGCGGCATCAGCGCCGCGTTCGCCGGCCAGTCGTCGGCGGCCGGCCGGCCCGGCGGCGACGTCGCGGTGATCGAGGCCGACGAGGCAGCGTTCCCCGAGGTGGTGCGTCGAACGCGGCCCCGGCTCGTTCTGCTGCTCAACCTGTTTCGCGACCAGCTCGACCGCTACGGCGAGCTCGATACGGTAGCGGCGCGCTGGGGCGAGACGCTCCGGGCGCTCCCCGCCGGGGCGACCGTGGTGGTCAACGCCGACGACCCGTCGCTCGCGGCACTGACCGACGACCTGACGGCCCGCCGGCTGACGTTCGGACTCGACCAGGACCGCTACGTGCTCGAAGCGCTCCCCCACGCGGCGGACTCGGCGGTCTGCCGCCGCTGCGGTTCGGCGCTCCGCTACCGCCGGCTGTACCTCTCGCACCTCGGCGACTACGTCTGCGATGGCTGCGGGGCGTCCCGGCCCCGGCTCGACCACGCGGCCACGGCTCTCAGGCTGGACGGCCTCGAGGGGGTCGACATGACGGTCACCACCCCGCGCGGGTTGCTCGAGCTGCGGGTGGGAGTGCCGGGGCTCTACAACGCCTACAACGCGCTGGCGGCCGAGGCGGCCGCGGCGGCGCTGGGCGTGGCCACCGGCCCGATCACGCGGTCGATCGCCGGCTTCCACTCCGCCTTCGGCCGGATCGAGCGAGTCGACTACCGTGGACGCCGGCTGGTCATCGTCCTGATCAAGAACCCGGTCGGGTTCAACGAGGTGCTGCGTATGCTGGCCATGAGCGGCCTCGCCGACCCGGCCCTCATCGTGATCAACGACCTCGACGCCGACGGGCGGGATGTCTCCTGGTTGTGGGATGTCGACGCCGAGCAGCTGGCGACGGTGCCGGCACCCCTCTACACCGCCGGCATCCGCGGCGACGACATGGCCGTGCGGCTGAAGTACGCGGGGGTACCGGCGAGCCGCATCCAGGCCCTGGGCGAGCTGCGCCCGTCGCTGGATCGCTTCGTCGACGCCGTCCCCGAGGGCGCGACCGCCTACGTGTTGCCGACCTACACCGCGATGCTCGAGTTGCGCGCGCTGCTGGCGGTGCGCGGCGCGGTCGAGGAGTTCTGGGAGCAGTAGCCGGGGGGACCGGAGGAGGCCGCCATGAAGCTCACGATCTGCTGGCTCTATGGTGCCGGGATGAATATCTACGGCGACCGCGGCAACGTCCTCGCGCTGGCGCAGCGTTGCCGCTGGCGCGGCATCGACGCGGAGGTCGTCTCGCTCGGCGTCGGCGAGCCCCTCGAGCCCGGGCGCTTCGACATCTTCTTCTGGGGCGGGGGCCAGGACCGCGAGCAGATCCCGGCGTCGGCGGACATCCAGGGCGCCAAGGGCGAGACGCTGCGGACCGAGGTCGATGACGGCGCGCCGCTCCTGTCGATCTGCGGCGGCTACCAGCTACTCGGTGCGTACTACCGGCCGTTTGAGGGGCCCGAGCTGCCGGGAATCGGGCTGTTCGATGTCCGCTCCGAGGCGGGGCACGAGCGCTTCATCGGCAATGAGGTGGTAGAGAGCGACGAGTTCGGCGAGGTGGTCGGATTCGAGAACCACAGTGGTCTGACCTACCTCGGGCCAACCGCGCGTCCTCTCGGGCGGGTGCGCGTGGGGCACGGCAACAACGGCCGCGACGGCATGGAGGGGTGCCGCTATCGCAACGCGATCGGCTGCTACCTCCACGGCGCGCTCCTGCCAAAGAACCCCGCGGTGTCGGACTTCCTGATCCGGGCCGCGCTCGAGCGCCGCTACGGCATCTCCGAGCTGCCACCGCTCGACGATGCGCTCGAGGCTGCGGCGCACGCCTCGGCGGTGCGCCGGGCCGTGGCCACCCGCTGAGCGTCAGCCGGCCGGTCCCGCGACCACCAGTTCGGCACGGGCCGACCCGCCGAGCAGTGCCGGGATCCGCCCAGCAAGCTCGACCAGCACCGCCTCGACGTTCTCTCGGGCGCGCTCGTGAACGGCCTCGGTGGTGATCAACAGCGCCGTCGACGCGGTGGTCACCTTCGCCTTGTCGGCCTGGCGCCAGTTCCAGCGCCGCGACAGCACGTCCTCGGTCGCGTCGGCATACACGACCTCGCCGGAGGGAACGATGTCCGGCTCCCGGCCGTTGATCGCGAGAAAGCAGTCGGCGCCACTCGCGAACCGGACGGTGCAGTCACCCTCCACGTGCGTCAGGTCGAACGGGGCGACCGGGATTGCCCTGGCGACGGACAGGGCGTTGCACAGGTCGACGAGCGGCGAGATCCTCGGTAGTCGGCCGGTCTCGACGACGCGCCGGACCAGCGCCTCGGCGGCGCACGGGTAGCGGTTCGGCTTCACGCCCAGCCGCGAGTAGACACCGCGCCAGGCGGCGATTGCGGGGAAGCGGGCAATGGACGGCGTGTCCGGGAAGCGCTCGCGCGTGAGCGCCTCGGCGGCCGACAGCAGGTCATCGATTTCGGGATTCGCCGCCGTGTTGTCGAGGTGGTCCACCCAGACCGCGCCCGCGACGAGCTCCGGCACGCGTTCGAGCAGGTCGGTCGCGTAGGCCAGCCGCATCGCTCGACGCCTCCTCTCGAATTGGGCCAATCCAGTCCGTCATTGTCGCACCTCCGGTCCCACCCGGCGGTGGACGGTTCCCGCGGCGCAATTGCCACGGCATTGGCACGTGCCGCCCATGGGCTATGCGCCGCTGTGACGCACGATCGCGTAGAGAGGGAGAAGGGTTAGGACCTTCGGCGGCATGGAAGGGCGGCGCGATGGACGCGGCAATCGTCACCGAGCAATTGACGAAGATGTACGGGACGGTGGTCGCGCTCGACGGGCTGGACCTCCGCGTCGAGCGGGGCGAGATCTTCGGCTTCCTCGGCCCGAACGGCGCCGGCAAGACGACGACGATCCGGTTGCTGCTGGATCTGATCCGGCCGACCTCCGGCCGCGCGACGGTGCTCGGCCACGACTGCCGCAGGGAGTCGAGATCGGTACGCGCGTCGATCGGGTACCTGCCGGGGGATCTCCGACTGTATGGCGACCTGACGGGCGAGCAGACCGTAAGGCTGGTGTCCGGTCTCCGGGCGACGCCGCCGGACCCGGCGTTCGTCCGCGCGCTGGTGGCGGCGCTGGAGCTCGATCTGAGTCCCCGGGCTGCGGCCTACTCGAAGGGCAACCGGCAGAAGCTCGGACTGGTGCTCGCCATGATGAGCCGGCCACCGGTGCTGCTGCTGGACGAGCCGACCTCGGGGCTCGACCCGATCATGCAGCACGTCGTCTGGGAGCTGCTGCGCGCGGAGGCCGGGCGCGGCTGCACGGTATTCCTCTCGTCCCACGTGCTGAGTGAGGTCGAGGAGACGTGCGAGCGCGTCGGGATGCTACGCTCGGGCCGGCTGGTGGCGGTCGAACCGGTCGCGAGCCTGCGTGGCCGGGGGCGCCGAATCGTGGTGACCTTCGCCGCCGACGAGCCGGCGCCGGACCTCGCCCTGGCCGGGACGCGCGTCATCGAGCGGCGGAACCACACGGTGGCACTCGAGGCCGCCGGGGACCTCGACCCGCTGGTCAAGTCGCTGGCCCGGTACCACGTCGTGGACTTCAGGACCGAGCAGCCAAGCCTGGAGGACGTGCTGCTCGGCTACTACCGGGAGGAGGCGCGCCGGTGACCGGGATGGGCCTCTTCGGCAAGACGCTGCGCGACAACCGCGGCGCGATCATCGGCATGGGCATCGCCAACGCGCTGATCGCGCTCTTCGTCGTGCTCGCGTACCCCAGCTTTCGCGGCGCCCTGGCCGACTACCAGTTCCCGGAGTTCCTGGCCAGCTTCTTTGGCGAGGGCGGCGTTGCGGCCTATACGACCTTTGAGGGGTTCATTGCCGTCGAGCTCTTCACGTGGCTGCCGATCCTGCTGATCGTGATGGTGATCATTGGCGGCACCGCAACCCTGGCGGGTGAGGAGGGAGCCGGGACGCTCGACCTCCTCCTGGCTCAGCCCGTCGCCCGGCGACGGCTGGTGCTGGAGAAGGCGGCCGGCCTGACGGTGGCGATCGCCATCGCGTCCCTGGCGACGCTGGCCGGCCTTCTGGCCGGGACGGTCCTCATCGACGTCACGGTCCCGCTTGGGCGCGTTGCTCTGGCCGTCGTGAACATGCTGCCGCTGACCCTGCTCTTCCTCGGGCTGAGCCTGTGGGCCTCCGCGGCCCTCGCGAGCCGGGGAGCGGCGGCGATGCTGGTCGCCGGCCTGACCGTTGTCACGTATTTCTTCAACTTGATCGGCGGCGCGGTGGAGCGCGTGGAGTTTCTCCGCAAGCTGTCGCCGTTCTACTGGGCGGACGCCTCTCACGTGATGCTGCACGGGTTCGACTGGCTGCGAACCGGCGGGTTCCTCCTCCTGGCCGCCGCCTTCGTCGCGCTGGCCCTCTGGAGCTTCGAGCGCCGCGACATCGCGGTGGGGGCACGCCGCTGGTGGCCGCGGTTTTCCCTGCCGCGCCTGTCGGGGCGCGTGCGCCGTCGGGATGTTGCCTGATCGGACGTCGCCCCGTGTCCGGACCCGCACCGCCGGTCCCGTGCGGTAAGCTGGCTGGGTGGCAGGAGTTGGGCGCGGAGCCCGGCGCGGCACGAGAGGGGGATGACGGTGCTGGTCGCGGTGATCTCGGACGTCCACGGCAATCTCCCGGCGCTGGAGGCGGTCCTCGCCGAGCTCGACGCCACCGGCCCCTACGACGAGATCGTGATGGCGGGGGACTTCGCGTTCGGCGGTCCGTTCCCGGCCGAGTGCGTCGAGCTGATCCGCCGGCGCGGCTTTCGCGCGGTGCGCGGCAACACCGACGAGTTCATCGTCGAGCTGGCCACGGCGGGCCGCCGCCCGGCGTACGGCGCGGAGGACCACCAGCGCCACGGCGCGGCACAGCAGCTGATCGATCGCTGGGTGGTGGAGCGGCTCACGCCGGAGCAGGTCGACTACCTCGCGGAGCTGCCGCTGCAGGTGGACGTGCCCGACACGCGCGGCGAGGCGATGGCGGTCGTGCACGCGACGCCGTGGAGTTCG
>DASSZN010000109.1:0-21047 GCA_035702805.1 Thermomicrobiaceae bacterium
CGTCGCGGCCAGGACCAGCCGGGACTGGAACGTCGCGCGGGTTCCGTACTGGAGCTGCTCGGTCAGGATGTCCGGGGTGTTCGGCCACAGGTTCGGGCGGAAGAAGTCGCTCACGGGCGGCGTCGTCAGTTCGGTGAAATACTGCTCGATCTCCCACTTGGCGCGGCGCCAGGCGAAGTACGTGTACGACTGGGTGAAGCCGAGCTTGGCGAGCTGGTACATGACTTTAGGTCGGGTGAAGGACTCCGACAGCAGGATCACATCCGGATGCCGCGCCTTCAGGTCCGAGATCAGCCACGCCCAGAAGCGGAAGGGCTTGGTGTGCGGATTGTCGACCCGGAAGATACGCACGCCCTGCCCGATCCAGAAGTCGAAGATGCCCGCGAGTTCGTCCCAGAGCGCGCGCCAGTCCGGCGTGTCGAAGTTGAACGGGTAAATGTCCTCGTAGCGCTTGGGCGGATTTTCCGCGTACTGCACCGTGCCGTCGGGACGGACCCGGAACCACTCGCGGTGCTCCGCGACGTAGGGGTGGTCCGGCGAGGCCTGGAACGCGACGTCGAGCGCGAGTTCGATGCCGTGGCGCCTCGCCGCCGCTTGCAGCGACTGGAAGTCCTCGCGCGTTCCCAGGTCTGGATTGATGGTGGTGTGCCCACCGCTTGCTCCACCGATCGCCCACGGGCTCCCCGGGGCGCCCTCCTCGGCGACGACCGCGTTGTTCTTCCCTTTGCGCTTGGTCGCGCCGATGGGGTGGATCGGCGGCAGGTACAGGACGTCGAACCCCATCGAGGCCACGTAGGGCAGCCGCGCCTCGACGTCGCGGAACGTGCCGGGTCGGGCCGGGTCAGCCGATGTCGAGCGCGGAAACATCTCGTACCACGTGCTGAACTGCGCGCGCGGCGGGTCGGCCACCACGGTCAATCCCGGGTCGAGGGTGACGGCATATTCCAGGTCGGGATGCCGGTCCATCAGCACCGCCAGTACGGGGTCGAGCGCGACCTCGGCCTCGCCGCGTCGCAGGCGCTCCGCGTACTCGCGCAGCACCTGGGCATCGGCCGGTTCCGCGCGCGCGGCTGCCCCTGCGACGAGCAGCGCGCCGATCTGGAGTTCAACCGGTACCGACTCGCCCGCCTCCAGCCAGCGCTCCATCCCGTGGCGCCAGGTCTTGAAGTGATCGACCCAGCCACGCACCGAGTAGCGGTAGCGCCCGAGCTCCGGCACGGAGAATTCGCCGCGCCAGCGGTCATTGACCAGGTACTCCATCGGTGACTCGCACCACAACGGATCCGACTCGCGGCGGTAGAGGAGGCATACACTCAGTTGATCGTGCCCGTCGGCGAACACATCCGCCTCGACGACCACGCGGTCGCCGACGACGCGCTTGACCGGGAACCGTCCGCAGTCGACCTCCGGGCTTATCCCTTCGATGACGACCCGCTGCCTGCCACGGTCATCCGGGAGGTCAGGCCGCCGCGGCTGGGCTCGTGGTGCTCCTGTCTCGGGCACGTCGCTCCTCTTCGCGTCACGGGCGGCGGACCGGCAGCTCGGTACTGCCGGCGGCGAGAGTGCCAAGCAGGTGTCGTTGTACCGGCCGCGACTGGCGCCGCGCAATAACCGTTCCAGCCACGGTACCTGTCCTCATCACCACGCGGCGAGACCGGAGATCGGCAGGTCGGTGACGAACATGTGGCCGGGTGCGTGGGTGATCATGAGCTCTGGCCGGGTCGACATGGCGACGGCCTGTGGAGTCACGCCGCACGCCCAGAACACCGGAACGTCGCCCGGCTCGACAATCGGTGGGTCTCCCCAGTCGGGCCGGCTGAGGTCGGTAATGCCGAGACCGGCCGGGTCACCCACGTGGACGGGTGCGCCGTGCACGCCGGGAAAGCGCGCGCTGATCGTCACCGCCTCGGCGACTTGAGTTGCGGGGACCGCCCGCATCGAGACGACGAGCGGGCCGTCGAAGACGCCCGCGGGTACGCAGGCCCGATGCGTCCGGTACATGGGAACGTTACGCCCGCCAGTCAGGTGGCGAATCGGAATGCCGGCGTCGACCATCGGGGCCTCGAAGGTGAAGGAGCAGCCGAGGAGGAATCCTACGAGCCGATCGTCCCACAGATCGACGATCTCCGTCGGCTCCCCCACCAGGTCCCCCTGATGGTAGATCCGGTACCGTGGCAGATCGGTCCGTAGATCCGCTCCCGGCGCGAGCCGGCGCGGCTCCGGTGATCCGACATCGGTGACCTCGAGCAGCGGGCAGGGCTTGGGGTTCCTCTGACAAAAGAGGAGGAAGTCATAGGCGAGGTCGCGCGGCAGGATCACGAGGTTTGCCTGGGCAAAGCCCGGCGCCAATCCCGCGGTTGGCGTCGTCAGATCTCCGCGACGCGCCAGCTGCCGGACCTCTGCCGGTGAGTGAGCCTCGTTCAGGCTCCGCGCCGCGATCATGCCGGCTCCCTTCAACGCCCCTCCACGCTGCGTGGAGCTCCCGGTCCCGCCTCGACCGGGGCGTCCGAGGTCGCGGAACAGGTACGCGACCAGGTGCATCCATGTCAACCGCGGTCGGAGGGTCGCAAGAACCGCGGCTCACCCGAGGGTCGGTCGTCACGATCTCAGTCGTCGACGGTTTGGCGCCGTGCCGCCGACACGACCTTCTCCGCCTCGGTCTCGTCCCTGACGACGCTCTGGGCCACGACCTTCGGGCGTGCGCCCCGAGCCTCGTAGTAGACCGCCGTCCCAATAGCCTGGACCAGCCCGGCGATCGGCGCGCCGAACAGGGCTCCCCAGATGCCGAACAGTTCGGTGCCGGCAATCAACGCGAGCAGCGCCACGGCGGGGTGAATGCCAACGGCGCGCCCCATCACGCGGGGTCCGACGATCTCACCCTCCAGCACGTGGACGCCGATGAAGTAGGCGAGCACCATGACCGCCATCACCCAGCCCTGCGACAGGGCCACGAGCACGCTGACGGTGCCGGAGATGAACACCCCGAAGATCGGCACGAACTCCATGAAGAACGCCAGCAGCCCGAGCAGCACAGCGTACGGCACGCCGATGAAGAACATCCCGATTCCGACCAGAGTCCCAATGAAGGTTGCCATCAGGAGCGTGCCGCGCACGTAGCCCCCGACCACGCGGTCGACCACGGCGATGACCAGCGCCGTATGCCAGCGCTCGTCGACAGGCGTGCCCTTGCGCAGACCGGCGGAAATGCGCGGCCCGTTGGCGGTCAGGTAGACGCTGAGGATCAAGACGAGCACCACCTCGACCAGCGCGGTGACCACGCTCTGCAAGATCGACAGCGATTGAGCCGCCAGGCGGCTGCCGAGCGTCTGGAGGTCGGCGATAACGCGTTGCTCGGCATGCTGGAAGTTGGTCGCGGTCACGCCCAGCGGCCCGAGGACACGGATGACGCTCGGCTGGAGATGCTTCGCGGCGCTGACGTAGCCCGGCAGCGCATGCACCAGGTTCGTCAACTGGGTCGCGGCGGTCACCACCAGCAACGCGATCAGCCCCGCGACCAGGCCGAAGCCGAAGATGTATGCCAGTGCGATCGCGATCGCACGCGGCATCCAGCGATCGAACACCTCGACGAGCGGGGTCAGCGCGAAGGCGACGATAGCGCTCATCACCAGGGTCAGCAGCGTGGTGGTGACGTGGCCGAGCAGCCATCCGACGACGACGATGACCGCGAGCCAGGCAAGGATGGTCAGCGGCGCGTAGAACGCGCGCTGCCACTGAATCCCGTCGGGCGGGTCGTCGTTGGCGGCCGGATCATAGTCCACGGTGGGCTCCCACATTGCGCGGTGCGGTGCGCGATGCTCACTGGGCGCACACCCGCCAGTCGCGTTGACGAGGGCGACCCAGCGTCCGGTCGTCTCTCATGATGTTCGCACGCATCGCGCCGCGGCACGTGCCCTCAGCATCGTCGCAGTCGCCTGGAAACGCAAGGGTCGCCGGGTTGGCGCCCAACGGGCAGCCGTTTGCCTGCCCCTTCGGCGCAACGGGAGCCGGAGCGTTTCCCGGGCTTTTCGACCGGCTTGACGACGGCGCGCGGCATTCGCTAGTGTCGCGACCAGCGTGATTCGACGCGCTTTGTGGAGGGTGCTCGTGGAGGAACTGATCGAGCGGTTGGCGCGGTCCGATACGGCGGCGGTTGCGGACGCGCAATCCGGCTTCGGCATCCTTGACCCGGAGATTCGGTCGGTCGTGCCGGGAGTGAAGGTCGCCGGGCCGGCGTTCACGGTGAAGTGCTATCCGGGAAGCATCATCACCGTCCACAAAGCACTGCTGGAGGCGCGACCCGGCGACGTGCTCGTGATCGACGGCGAAGCCGATGGTCGCGGCGGCGCACTGATCGGCGAATTGATGTCGCGCGAGGCGATGGATCGCGGGATCGCGGGCGTGGTTGTTGACGGCGCGGTCCGGGATGCCGCTGGCGTGCGCGCGCTTGGCTTCCCGACGTACGCGCGCCAGATCACGCCGCGCGTCGGAGTGAACCGCCGGCTTGGCCAGACGCAGGTATCGATCAGCGTCGGTGGGGTCGTCGTCCATCCCGGCGATGTCGTGTTGGCCGACGACGACGGCGTCGCCATCATTCCGCGAGCAGACCTGGAGCGTCTCGTCGAGGCGGTCGAGGCGATCGAGCAGAAGGAGACTGGCCTGGCCGAGGCCATTGGCCGGCACGAGCGCCTGTCCGACCTGCTCGGACTGATCGACGCCATCCGCGGCCGCTGACCGGCCGACCCGGCTCTGACTCCAGTGACGTGCCGGATAAACCTGTGGGCCGGGTCAGGCCCGTGGCAGGTAGGCGCAGGCGGGGTCGCTCCCGAGCGGGTCGCCGGTAGCCGCAAAGGCCCGCGCCCGCGAGCCGCCGCAGGCGCGTCGGAAAGAACAGGTACCACACGGACCCACGAACCGACGCGCCCGGATCTCGTTCAGCAGCGGGTGCGATCGGTACACGTCGACCAGGTGGTCGGTCCGGACGTTGCCCAGCGGCACCGGCAGGAATCCGCCCGGCGTGATCGTGCCGTCATACCCGACGAACACGATCCCGTCGCCGTCGAGCGTGCCGGCACGCGTCATCTGCACGTCGCGGATAGGCGACCCGGCCAGACCTTCGAGGTGCGCTCTCAGACGGTGGTAGAGCGCGCCGGCGGGCTCGGCCACCAGCTCGGACTGCTGGTGAACCCTGCGCACGAATGGCCCCTCCACGGTCCGCACCAGCAACCCCCAGCGCGTCGTGTCGAGCAGGAAGCGGCAGACGTCGTCCCACTCCTGGGGTGCCAGGTACTCGGCCGCGAGCGCGCGCCCGGTCGCGATGAGGTAGAAGACCTCCCAGACGCGAATCCCCTCCTCGAGGAGGAGCGCGGCGACATCGGCCAGGTGCTCGGCCGTGCTGCGCATCACCACGGTGTTGATCTGGACCGCCAGCCCCGCGTCGTGGGCCTGACGGATCGCGCGAACGACCGCGCGGTACGTGCCCGGAACGCCGCGAACGCCGTCGTGGACCGGTTCGGGGCCGTCCAGGCTCAGCGACAGGCTGTGGACACCGGCGTCGGCGAACCGCCGGAAGGCGTCCTCCTCGAGCAGCGGGGTCGCGCTCGGCGCCACGGCGACCCGCAGGCCAAGCGATCCCGCGAGGTCCAGCAGGCGGAAGATGTCGGGACGCATCAAGACATCCCCACCGGTGAAGATCACGACCGGCGCCGGGCGTCCGAAGTCGGCAATCTGTTGGAGGAGCCGCCTCGCCTCCGTGAGCGAGAGTTCCCCCGGGAGTGGATCGCGCTGGGCCTCGGCGCGGCAGTGCCGGCAGGCAAGCAGGCAGGCACGCGTCGTCTCCCAGAAGACGAGGACTGGGCGCTGCGCGAACGGCGACCCGCGGTCGACCGTGACCTCTGTCTCAGCGGCTCCTGGCATGAGTGGTGCCCGCTCTCCTGCGACCAATGCCCACGTGGTCCGTCCGCACTCCCGCGCAGCGAGAAGCGCGCGGTACCTGACGATACCGCGCGGGTGTCACGTGTCCGTGTCAAAGGACTGGTGAAGCGTTACAAAACCGTGACAGGCGAGGCTACTCGCCGGCGAAGGCCGGCGGTCTCAGGGCGTCAATCGTCCGCGACAGGCCGCGGTCGAGTGCCGTGCGCGGCGTCCAGCCGAGGAGTTGCTGAGCGCGACGGTTGTCGAGCACGCTGTGGCGGAGATCGCCGGGCCGCTCGGGCCGGTACACCGGGGGCCGCGAGTAGCCGGTCTCCGCGGCCATCTGACGGAATAGCACGTTGACGGACAGGCCGGCGGAAGAGCTGATATTGACGGTCACCGGGTCGGCGATCGCGAGTGCCGCGGCGTGGGCGTCGGCCACGTCGGAGACGTACACGAAGTCGCGGGTCTGGTCACCGTCACCGAAGATCTCGACCGGCCGACCGTGGAGCATGCGCTCGGCGAAGATGGCCACGACGCCGGCCTCGCCGAACGGATCCTGGCGCGGGCCGTAGACGTTGGCAAGTCGCAGAACCTTCAGCGGGATCGATGCGGGCAGGAGCAGGCGAAGATACTGCTCGAGCGTCCACTTGCTCATGCCATACGCGCTCTGCGGACGGATCGGGTGCTCCTCGTCGCACGGAAGGTAGTCGGGTGGTCCGTAGAGCGCGCCGCCGGTCGTGATGTAGATCAACTGACGAGCGCCGGAGGCGGCGGCTGCCTGCATCACGTTGAGCCCGGCGACGATGTTGATGGCCGCGTCACGCTGCGGCTCTTTCATGGACACCGCGACCGAGGCCTGGGCGGCAATGTGGCTAACCGCGTCCGGAGCGAACCGGCGCGCGACCTCCGCGGTCGCGCGGCTCCCCATGTCCATGCAGACGAACTCGGCGTCCGCGGGGACAAATGCACGGTGGCCGGTGGAGAGGTCATCCACGACGAGCACCTGGTGGCCGTCCGAAATGAGTCGGTCGACGATGTGGGAACCGATGAACCCCGCGCCACCGGTCACGAGCACGCGCATCGTCCCTCACCCCTTCACCCCAGCGTAATCGTCGAGCACACCCCGTCGGCCGCCTATGCCGCGACGGTCCGCGACCTGCCGCCGATTGGGGACCCGCCTTGGTCGTTCAGGCGAGTGCCGTGACCGTGATCTCCACGCGGGCACCGGCCGGCAGCGAAGTCACGCCGACGGTCGTCCGGCCCGGTGGCGTCACGGTGAAGTACTCAGCGTAGACGGCGTTCATGGCGGCGAAGTCGTTGATGTCGACGAGGTAGACCGTGGTGGCAACCGAGCGCGACAACGACGACCCGGCGGCCGCCAGGATGTTCTTGACATTCTCCAGCGTCTGCCGTGTCTCGGCGGCGATGCCGCCGGGGACGATCTGACCGGTCGCGGGGTCGATACCCTTCTCGCCGGCCACGAACACGAAGCCACCGGCCCGGATCGCCTGCGAGTACGGTCCGATTGGGGCTGCCGCAAGGTCTGTCTGGATGACCTCGACGCTGTTCTGAGTGTCTCTCACTGGAACCTCCCGCCTGTCATCTCATGCCGGCGTCCACCGGGGAAGCCGACGGCTCCATCTCCGCCGCCACGCCGCGGTTCGGATCCCCGCGTAGGAAACCCGTATTGGAGCGACGTGTCAACCGGCGGAAGGGAGCGACGGGAGGGAAACGCGCCCAAGAGGCCTGCCGCGAGCGGCGATGGGCGCTGGCGCCCGCGGCAGGCCTCTCACTGCGGGCGAATCGTGAGGGCTAGTTGAGGCTGAAGGGAGCGGCCGGCATTCGATTGCGGCAGGTCAGCCCCATCTCCCGAGCGACGGGACCCATGGCTGCGGCTGCCTGGAGCGTCCGTGCCCCGGCCACCATCTCCGAAGCGAGGAACGGGTCGAGGCCGCCTGACTGCGCACAGAGCGATGCCGCTCCCGTGAGCACGGCGATCTGGCCGACGCCGAGTGAGACGTCGATCAGTCCGGACTCGTCACTGTCCGCCAGCACCTGCTCGAGGGCAACGCGCGCGGAGTCCAACGCTTCCCACTCCGGCTCACCACCGAGTTGGCTCCGCAACTCGGTCGTCGCCCACTCGGCTGCGGCCAGCAGCAGCCCGGCGTTCTCCTCGCTCACCCGTACCTCGACGACAAGGCCTCCGGCCGAGCCGTAAGGGTTGTTCGGCAGGATGGCCGCGCCTCGGATCTCGAATCCAAGTGGCTCGCCGACGAACGCGGGGCCGAGAATACCTGCCTGCCAGTTCATCGTGTCCCTCCTCAGGCTCGACTCTCGGAGTGGGCACCGCGGGAAACCGTGCGATGGTGCTGATAGCCCCGCGTGCCTGGACTCACTCTAGATGGACGAGCGGCGCATGCGCATCATAGATCCGCCGGTCGTGGTCACAGAATCACAACACTGCCGACTGCCACGACGACCGACCGGCGAGTCACGCACCATCCAGGGTTCGCCGGATTCGTGTTGACCGGTCGGCTCGCGTGGTCTGCCGCGGTAAATGCACGGGGCGTGCCGTGAGCCGTGCCGCGCGGCCGCATCCGCACTCGGACGCTTTTCCGCGTGACTCGGGAGCCGCGACGCATCCCGCCGTTTCCGAACTTAGACGGCACGGGCGATCGCGTTATGCGGATGACACGGGCGATGGCTCATGCTGGGAGTGTCGGCAACGCGCTCCGGTTGTCGAAGGTCGACCGGGGCGGTGCGACGTGGAGGCGTTCGGCTGAAACGGGTCGCGGCGATGGGAAGGTCGGCCGGCCGACCCCGGTCCAAACCCGGTTCATCGGCTTGCCATCAGCGTCGCGCGTTCTGAAAGCTGAGACCATGGCACTCCGGGTGACGATCATTCTGCTGGCGGTGCTGGTACTGGCGTTGACCGTGGGGATCGGGCTTATCGACGCATTCCTGCAACTCTCGTGACGACGAGACGCGGCGCCAACTTCTCAGAACCGAGACACGCTCAGGCGTCGCGGTGGCTGCAACCGAGCATCCGGCGCTGCCAGGCACATCCGATGGTTGCGCCGTGTCGCGGTGAAACCCACGACGGACCCGCTGCGCGGGCTAAGAAACGGTCTGCCGCCAGTTGTGTCGTGAAACCGCGGCCACGGAGATATCGTGCGACGAAGAGGACAATCCCGGGGCGGCCAATGCCGCGGGTTTTCGTTGATCTGGCGCGCGTTTTTGTTGGCGAGGGCGCATGGGAGTCGAACCCACCGGCGAGGCTCGTCACCCCGCCCAACAGTTTTGAAGACTGCGCAGGCCACCGGGCCCAATCCGCCCCCCTGCGGCGCGACCGCGGGCGGCAGTATACCAACGCCGAGGTCGGGCACGGAAGCGCTCGACAGTCTCCACCGGCACCCGAGCTTTAGATCCGGCGCAGTTTCGCCCGCGGCTCAGACGACTGGTCGCGCCGCGCGTAGGCGTGCTCGAGCAGTTCGTCAATGTCCTCGTTCGCGAAGAAGTAAGACTCGACGGCTGGCTCGGTTCCTGGCTCGACGCCACACCCGCGGCGATATCCCTTGATGATGAACCCGTCCGGTGTCTCCACGATCGTGAGCTCGCCGAGCCTCTCCGCGTCCAGATAGTTGCCGATGGCACGGAACGCGTCCTCGTAGCGCACGCGTTCCTTTCCGGTGTGGTCCAGCATCGTCGTGGCTCCCCTCGCGCCGGGCGCGCCGAACTCAGGTCAGCGCAGGCGATGGAACTCTTCGAACCCCTCGTCGTGTACCGACGGGTCCACCGGGACGTCGACGACCGCCGGTATCCCGCGACGGTTTGCCTCGGCCGCCTCCGCGAGTACCGCATCCAGGTCGTCCGGGTGCTCGACGCGTCTGCCCCAGCATCCGGACGCGTGGGCGACCTCGATGAAATCCACCGCGGGATTGAACTTCGTGGCAATCGTCCGTCCCGCCAGCGCGGTCTCCTGGGTCCAGCGTGGCCATCCCAGCGCCCCGTCGTTGAAGACCACCCAGGTGACCGGCGCGTGCTCCTGAACCGCCGTTGCCAGCTCGTGCATGCCCATCTGGAAGGCGCCGTCGCCGGTGGTACAGACGACCTGCCGGTCCGGTCGCGCCAGCTTCGCCGCGATCGCCCCGCATACCCCGAGCCCCATGGCCGTCTGCTCGGCCGGAGGGACGACGCAGCCGGCATCGTGGACGCGGTAGTGCGGCCAGTAGTAGGCCCACAGATCGCTCCCGCCGTTCTCGAGCACCAGGATCGTGTTCACGCCGAACGCCCGGTTGACGGCGTGGACGACCTCGCGGCCGCTCAAGCGATCCGTGGCGCCGCCCGCTTCCGTTTCGGCACTTCGGAGCGCCGCTTCTCGCGCCGCGCGGAGTTGATCCAGGCGCTCCGCGTTCGCGGTCAGGCCCCGGCTGCTGGCTGCCGCGAGCAGCGCATCGAGCGCGAGTGAGGCGTCGGATTGGATGGCGACATCCGGGACCCAGTTCCGCCCGAGCTCGAACGGATCGATGTCGATCTGGACGAAGCGCGCGCCTTCCGGGAAGTAGTGCCAGACCCCCGACTGGAACTCCTCCATGCGCGAGCCGACGGTGATTAGCAGGTCCGCGCCCTGGTAAATCTCGCGCGGAAACGCGGTGCGATAGAGGCCGACCGAGCCGCAGAAGAGGGGGTGGTCCTCCGAGATGATCCCGCGTCCGGCCGGTGTCACCAGGACCGGGATTCCCAGCGCGTTCGCCACGCCCTCGACCTCGGCGGCGGCCCCCGAGAGCACAGCGCCGCCCCCACACACGAGCACGGGCGAGCGCGCGGCCGCGAGCAGGTCGACGGCGGCCTCGATGCTCTCGGGATCCGCCGCCGGCCGTACCGCGCGGTCTGCCCGCACGTACGTCGGGGCGTCTACCGGCACGAGCGCCTCGTCGGCGGGGATCTCGACGTAAACCGGCCCGGGCTTGCCGGTCGTCGCGATGTGGATTGCCCGGCGAATCGTCCAGCCGACTCGGTCGGGACGCTCAACGGTCACCGCCCACTTCGTGATCGGCCGCATCATCCCGAGCTGGTCGGTCTCCTGGAATGCGCCCATGCCTTCGGTCTGACGAGACGCGCGGATGCCGAGCGCGAGCACGGGCGCGCAGCCCGAGAACGCCTCGAGGATGCCCGGCACCAGGTTCGCGACCCCCGGACCGGGGCAGCCGAAGCAGCAGCCCACGCCGCCCGTGACCCGCGCGTAGGCCATGGCCATGAACGCGCCGGAGGTCTCGTGGCGAACCAGCACCGGCCGCACCGTCTCCGACGCGTAGAGCGCGTCGTACAGGTGCCTCGGGTTTCCGGGAAGCCCGAAGACGATCGGAATCTCCTCGGTCGCGAGCGCTGCCACCACCTGGTCCCACGCGTTCATCGCCACCGCCCGGCCCCCCATCACGACCCGAATCGCATCTGCCCGTTGCGCCCGAACGGAGCGAAAAGTCCTGAAGTTGTGGCGCGGGGCCATTGTGGTTGGTGGTGGCGGCATCGCGCAAGTACAATTGCTTGATCGGACTGAGGGACGACTGCCAAGGGCTGACGATACGCCGGTGCTTCCTGCGCGGCTCGACGAACTGGAACGGGTGAACCTGGAGCTCGAGGTCCTGCGCCGCGCGCGCGCCGTCGAGCAGCTCCGGGAACTGCTGACCGAAGAGGAGGCGGCGCAGGAGGCGCTGCGCCGCCGCATCGAACAGCAGATCGGGCGGTTGCGGGCCGAGATCGACCGGATCAAAGCCGAGTCCGAGCGCCTGGAAGCCCGCCTGCAGCGGCTGTCGTTCGCGCGGCAGTCGGTCTCGGACGAGGAGCTCGACCGGGAGGAAGAGAGCAACCGCGCGGAAGAGGCAGCATGGTGGGCGGAGTGGCGCCACCGTCGCTCCGAGCGATCAACCCTCCAGGGTGAGTTCGTCTTCGACAACCACCATGACGATATCGCCGTGCGTCAGCTCTATCGGGCGCTCGCGCGACTCGTCCACCCCGACCTTGCTCGCGACGCCGCGGACCGGGCTCGTCGTGAGGCGGTTATGCGGCTGGCTAACGCCGCGCGCGACGCCGACGACGTCGAGCAGCTGCGCCGCCTGCTCGCGATCTGGGCACGCCCCGAGGAGGGGGATCGCCCCCGCGGCGTCGACGCGCTGCGCGCCCGGGTGGCCCAGCGGCAGGTCGAACAAGGGGAGATCCGCCGGCAGCTGAACCAGCTCCGGCGCTCGCCGCTCGGCCGACTGCTCCGTCAGGGAGACCTGGAGATCCACCGGTACATTCGCGCCGAGGAAGTTCGACTCTCGCGGGAGCTCGCGCTGCAGCGTCTGCGTCGACGACGCGTCCTCCGCCAGCTCGACGACCGTCGCCGGGACCTGGGCGTACCGGCCGGCGAAACCGGCAACTAGTGCCTGGGATGTACCACCCCCATCGACACCAGACCCTGTCCTGCCGCAAGATAGTCCCGGTGAGCCGTCTCGCCGGCGGGTGACGGGGGAGTTCGATGCGCGTGATCGTCAACGGCACGGTCTACACGATGGCTGGCCCGGTGTGGCGACCGGGAACCGTGCTCATCGACGGCGGCAAGATCGTCGATGTGGGCGAGCGTCTGGTGGTGCCGCCCGACGCGGAGGTCATCGACGCGGCGTTCTCTCGCGAGCAGTCGCGGTAGCGGAGGAGTTCGAGGGGCCCGTGTCGAGACGTTCCGACAGCGGCGGACACTGGGAGCGCCGCCATCGCGCGCCCGGCCCGTCGATCCGGAGCGTGGCCGGCAACGTGGTCTCCGACCTGCTGCCGGGTGGTTCCCTCATCACCGCGGTTCTCGATCGGAACCTGATGGCCTGGAGCGACCGCGGCGGCGCCAGCCGTGTCTTTGGAGACCGCTGGTCGGAGCAGTGCACCGATGCGCTGCACGCGTCGATCGGTACCAGCCGCCCGGTGCCGGGTGGGGTCTCGTACACACTGCGCGGCGTCGTGCGCCTCGACGACAACCCGCAGATCGCCATCGAAGCCGGGCGGCATAAGCTGGTAAACCCGGACTTCGTCCTCTATGGCGACCGTCCGGATGGCACGCATGTGCTGCAGTCCGCCGACGCCAAGTTCGCGGTCGACACCATCAAGTCGCCACAGGTGAGCGCCGAGGCGCTCGATGCACTGCTCGCCGTGGACGGGGGACTGGTTGGACGCGCCATCGAGCAGGCGCTCCATGGCCGGCTGCTGCAGCCGCTGGTGGTCGAGCGGGGGGTGTTCCTCAGCCCGATCGGGCCGCTGACCGACTACTTCCTGCCCCGGGTGACGGGTGGGCCGCGCGCGACGGTGGACCCGCGCGAGGTCGTCCTCCTGCCCGTCGATCCCGTGGCGATGTTCGCCGGTCTCACGATGACGCCATTGATCGAAACGCTGGCGCCGCTCGACGGGCTCCCGGTCAGCCCGCGCGAGAACGTCCTGTCGGCGATGTATTACTTTCGCCTGGCGTGCGCCTGTGCCTGGATGTGGACCGAGGAGCACGCGCCGCTGCTGACGGCGAGCCCACCGCCCGAGCCGGATACGGCGCGGCTCTCCAGGGAGACGTCGGAGCGTGCGCGGGGCGTGGTTTCCGCCTACGACGTGGTCCTCGCCTGGTCAAGCGACATCGAACAGTTGGAGCGCTCGCGGCAGGCAATGCGGCACGTTGCCGCGGTGCCCGTGCGCATGCGTGAACTGCGCGACATGGTCGCGGCAGTGGGTTTGGAGGACCATCCGGGACTGCTGCGGCGCGTGCGCGGCGCGCTCGAGCGCCGTTACCGCACACGGCTCGTCGAGCTTGTCGGAGAGGTCCCGGCCCGTCCCGAGCGGCCGCTGCCGGAGATCCTCGACGACGTTGCCGTCGCTACCCGGAAGCTCTACCCGGAACTCCGTGATCTCGCGGCCGATCTCATCGATGCCGCGGGACCGGAAGGGAATGGCGACCCTAATCAGTGAGCCGCGTTTCCTCGATTCGGGGACGGTCAGGCGAGGTGCAGCACCTCGGTCGCCACGTCGGCGATGAAGCCGTCGAGCAGGTTCCCCTCGATGAACCGAATTACGGTCTGCATCGTGTCGTCGACGTGGCCCGTCGAGTTCGAGACGCAGACGAAGGCGATCCCCGCGCTCTGCCAGAGGTCCAGATCGTCCACCTCGGCGATGGAGACGTTGAAGCGGCTGCGTACGCGAGCCGTGAGCGAGCGAACCACGCGCCGCTTGTCTTTGAGGGAGTGGGCCCCCGGCAGGTCGATGGTGACGCGACAGACGCCGAGAACCATCGGCGCGCCTCTCAGACGACGTTGTGCTCCTGAGCCAGGCGACCCTCGGCGAACCGCGACGGCGAAAACGCCGAGATATCCACGGTCGTCGCGCGGCCATCCACGACCAATTCGGCGATGCACATCCCGATGGCCGGCCCCTGCATGAAGCCGTGGCCGCTGAACCCGGCCGCCACGATCAGCCCGTCGAGTTCCGGAACCCGGCCCAGCACGGGGTTGTCATCCGGCGTGATCTCGTAGAATCCCGCCCAACCGCGCAGGACCCGGGCCTCCTCGAAGGCCGGCGCTCGCTGGCAGAGCGCTTCGACGGTGTGCCACATCCAGTCGTCGTCGACCGTCTTGTTGCTGCTGCTGGGCTCGTTCGGGTCAGCCATGCCGAAGAGAAACCCGTGGCTCTCGGCGTGGAAGTACAGGCCGCTGGCGAAGTCGATCGTCATCGGCACCGTGCGCGGGATCGCGTCGAACGGCTCGGTGATGAAGCTCATGCGCCGGTAGGGGTGGACCGGGATCTCGAGCCCGGCCAGTTGTCCGACGTCGTGTGTCTGCGGTCCGGTCGCCAGGATCACCAGATCGGCGCCGATGGTGTCACCGGCCGCGTGGACACCGCGAACCCGTCCCGAGTCGATCTCGAACCCGGTGACCGGCGTCTCCTCGATGATTTCCACGCCCAGCCGTCGAGCGGCGTCGGCGAACCCGGTCGTCGCGCTGTAGGTGTCGGCCCAGCCGTCTCGAGGGCAGAACGTGCCTCCGAGGACGTCGTCAACCGCCACCGCCGGGTTCAGTTCCCGGATCTCGTCGGGCGTCACCCAGCGAGCCGGAACGCCGTGCTGCTGCTGGAACGCGAGGCTCGACCGAAACGCGGCGACCTCGTCCGGCCTCGTCAGCAGGAAGAGGTAGCCCTGCTGGCGTAAGTTGATGCCGACGCCGAATCGTTCCTCGAAGTGCTCCCAGACATCCAGGCTGACCGACGAGAGCGCGATATTCGTCTCGGTTGAGAATTGCAGCCGAATGCCGCCGGCGGCGTCGGCCGTGGAGCCGCGCGCAATCTGGTCTCGCTCGACGACCACGATGTCGCGCAGCCCTTTCGCAGCGAGGTGGTAGGCGATGCTGCAGCCCATAATGCCTGCGCCGACGACCACCACGCTCGCTTGCCTCGCCATGCGCTCCCCTTTCGACGCCGTGCAGGAAGCCACTATCGGCTCGACGGTCCTCGGCGAGTATAGCATCGCGCCAGAGTGCCTCCGGCGCGGCCGGGGTCCGTGGTAGAGTGCGCAGGCATGGCGGGTGACGGGCGGCAGGCTAGTGGGGGAGCGGGCATGAATCGGAACGGCGCGCGGGTCAACGTGTTCATCACGTCGCCGCTCGAGGTGGAGCACGTGGACCGGATTCGGTCCGTGGCGCCCGATCGAGTCGATGTCGTCTATGCGCCGGACCTCTATCCACCAACCCGCTATGTGGCCGATCACCACGGGCCGACCGACTTCCGCCGCTCGGCCAACGACGAGCGGCGATGGCGCGACCTCCTCCAGAAGGCCGAGGTGCTCTGGGACTTCCCCGAGATCGACCGCGACGGCCCCGGTATCCAGGAGTTGGCGCCGCGCCTCCGCTGGGTACAGACGACCAGTGCGGGCGTCGGCCCGCTCGTGGCGCGGCTCGGGTTGACCGACAGCGACGTCACCGTCACCACGGCCAGCGGCGTGCATGCCCGCCCGCTCGCCGAGTTCGTCTTCATGGCGCTGCTGACGCACGTCAAGGAGTTGCCACGTCTCCAGTCCGACCAGCGCGCCCACCGCTGGGAGCGGTTCTGCTCGGACGAGCTCGACGGCAAGACGCTCGCCGTCGTCGGTCCGGGCAAGATCGGACGGCAGGTGGCGGCCCTCGGGCGCGCGTTTGGAATGCGCGTGCTCGGGCTCGGTCGTAGCGGTGGGGTGGCACGTGCTCGTGAGCTCGGATTCGACGAGCTTCACACCCGTTCCGGCCTCGTTGCCATGCTCGCTCAGGCCGACGCCATCGTCCTCTGCACCCCGCACACGCCGGAGACCGAGGGGATGTTCGACCGGGCTGCATTCCAGGCGATGAAGCCCGGCGTGATGTTCGTCAACATCTCGCGGGGGCAGGTGGTTGACGAAGCGGCCCTGCTGGACGCCCTGCGCGACGGAACGGTCGCCTTCGCGGCGCTGGACGTCTTCCGTACCGAGCCGCTCCCGGCCGACAGTCCGTTCTGGGATCTGCCGAACGTGCTGATCAACCCGCACTCCGCGAGCACCGCATACAGCGAGAACGGCAAGATCGCGGAGATCTTCTGCCATAACCTGCGCTGCTATCTCGATGGTCGGGTCGGTGAGATGCGGAACGTCCTCGACAAGCAACGCCTCTACTGAGCGCGGCAGCCCTGCCGTGCCTGACACGATCGACCAGCCGAACCTGACCTGGCGCTGGTTCGGCCTGGTGTACGGCACCGGCGTGGAGCAGGCCGCGCTCACCGAGTCGCTCCTTCACTCCGTCGCGACCGGTGCGCACCCGCTCGTCCGCGTCTACTCCTGGGTCGAGCCGACGGTCTTCATCGGCGTCGGAGAGCCGGCCGCAGATGTCGATCGCGGGCGCTGTGAGGCGCTCGGCGTTCCGATCGTCAGGCGGCTTTCCGGCGGCACGGCCGTGCTCCATGGCCGCGAATGGATCAGCGTCGAGCTGATCGCGCGGTCCGGCACGGCACCAGTCCCGTCGGACGTTCTCGGCGCGTACCGGGCGTTTGCGGAGCCGATCGCGACGGCGCTCTCGCGCCTGGGCATCGTCACACGGCGAGTCGGCATCGAGGAAGCGCGTGCGCACGCGGTCGAGCCGGCGGTCGCGGCCGCCTGCTTCGCCGGGCTGGCACCATACGAGTTGACGGGCCACGGTCGCAAGCTTGTTGGGCTTGCTCAGGTCCGTAAACGTGACGCCGTGATCCTCCACGCGGCGGTCGGGCTGCGGTTCGACGCGGAAGCACTCGCGGCCGTCCTGTCAACCCGCGACGCCGGGACCGCACAGAGCCTCATCGGGATGGTCACGGACCTCGAACGCGAGTCCGGACGATTCATCGCGGCGACCGACGTCTCCGGCGCTCTACGGCATGCCTTCGTCGAGTGGCTGGGCCGACCGGTCGTGCCAGGTGCTCCGACGTCGGCGGAGACCGGGGCGGCAACGGAGCTGGCAAGCACCAAGTACGGAAACCCGGGCTGGACGTTCCGGCGTTGATCGCCCCCACGAGGTAATAGATCCCCGGTGACCTGGCACGAATCTGGCGCAGGGTGATGTCCCACTGCATCCGACGATGCCTGGGCCGGGGCTGCCATTCGCCGTGTGCCCCTCGGAAGGACCAAAGGAGGCCACCGATGATGACACCCACTACCGTGCCGGTCACCGTCAGGGAAATCATGACCGAAGACGTCATCACTGTCCGGCCGCACGCGTCGATCGACGATGTGGCTCGGTTGCTCTTCAACCGGCAGATCACGGGGGTCCCGGTCGTCGACGAGCAGGGCCGGGTCGTCGGCATCGTCAGCGAGTACGACGTCATCAGCAAGAGCGGCAAGACCGCCGCCGACGTCATGAGCCGGGACATCATCAGCGTGCACGAGGAGACGCCGGCGGAAGAGGTGGCACATCTCCTGACGACGCGTCAGGTACGCCGCGTGCCGGTGATCTCCGAGGGACGGCTGTCCGGTATCGTCAGCCGCGCCGACCTCGTGCGTCTCTTCGCGATGACCCGGTGGTCGTGCGAGGACTGTGGCTATTTCGTGCGCGGGTTCCACCGGCCCTCGCTGTGCGACGCGTGCGGGTCCACGCGCATCGCGCTCGACCGTGAGCCGCCGGGAATGTGATCGGCGCGGCCGGATGCTCCGCGACTCAACGGGCGCTCGTGACCGTCTCGGCCCGAGCTGCCCGGGCGCCACGGCTGAGGTCCCGGTAGTACCACCAGAAATACCCGGCGTAGACCGCAATGCTGGCGGTTGCGAAGATGGTAAACAGCACGAAAGTTGGACGATAGCCGCCCGCGACAATTATCAGTCCGCCTAGCAGGCTGGCAAACGCGTAACCCAGATTCCAGGCCCCGCTACGGAGGCTGTAGGCGTTGGCACGCGCCCGCGGCGGAAGGACGTCGGCCATGAACGTCGACTCGATCGGCCAGGCTACACTGCCCGACGTGGCCCGAAGCACGTAACTCACGATGGCCAGCCCGAGTCCAGGTGAGACTGCCACCAGCGCGAACGCCGGTATGGGAACTAGACGCGTGATCAGCCCGGCGGGGAGCGGCCCCAGACGTCGCGACATAACGGGAGCAACCAGTCCAAAGACCGCACCGACGATTCCGGCCAGTGAAAAGACCATCCCGATCTGACCGGGCGGCGAGCCCAGAGACTCGAGGAAGATATTGTAGAAGGGCAGAATGACTCCGGCACCGACGCTCAGGAGCAGCCCGGCAAGGATGAACGCGGTCACGTCGCGACGCACCCGACGCCGCGCTGTCAAGGAATCGACGCTGCTAATCATCGGCGCCATGTCTGGCGGCACGGCGTCCCGCGCCTGTCGCATCAACCACATCGGACCGAGGCTGATCGCGGTGACCGCTAGGCCGAGCAGCAGCGTCAGCCGGTAGGTGGGTACGTCGGTAACCCGGACGGCGAGGAGTGCGGCGAGAATGGCCGGTGACCAGCCGCCGATCAGGCTCCCGACGGTGACCGATAGCGAGTTGAGCGAAAAGGTCAGCGCCGCGACCGTTCCACGCGCCTCCGGACGCGCCCACTCGACGATGAATGGCATTAGTGGGACGGTGACGAAGGCGGCGCCGATTCCGGAGAGCAGGGCGAACACCAGGATGGCCCACGATGCCGGGAAAACCGACAGCGCCGCCGAGGTCAACACGTAGAACACCGTGCCCAGGGTGATGCATCGCCAGGTGCCAAAGCGCAGGATTACCGGGCCCATCACCAGCGCCGCCGCGGCCATCGAGATCGTCGTCACGGCGTTGAATGTGCCGATGAAATCGGCGCGGTACCCAAGTTGCACGAGGTACAGGTTGTAGATTAGGGTGAAGACACCGATGCCGATGTTCGAAAAGAGGTTGTACAGCAGGAAGAGTTTGACCTCCCGGCTGTAGCTGCCAATCTGGCGGAAGTAGCCGAACACGCCCATCCCCTCGAGCCACCGCGGGTGCGGTTGGCGCGGTGCCACGTCCCCCGGTTCGTCCGCCGCGCGGCGACGATTATAGCCGTCGTGGGCGCCCGTGACCGAACGCACGAGGAGGAATATCTGGACGAGACTGTGCTCGGCCGAGCGCTCGTGGTCCTGGGTTCCCGACCGTCGGGTTTGGTGACCGACATTGACGGCACGATCAGCCGAATCGTGTCGCCGCCATCGGCTGCGGTCGTGGAGCCGCGTGCTCGCGAGGCGCTCGCGCTCCTCACCCAGCGCCTCGCTGTCGTGGCGGTCGTGTCGGGACGCGACGCCCGCGGAGCCCGGCGCATGGTGGGGCTGGACGGCGTGGTGTACCTCGGCAACCACGGTATGGAGCGGCTCGAGGGCGGCGCGCTCGTGGTGTCCCCGCTAGTGGAGCCGTATCTGGAGACGGTGAGCGCGGCGACGGCGCGGCTGAGGCGTGAGTTGTCGATTCCCGGCGTCGTCGTCGAGGCCAAGGGCGCGACCGCCTCGATCCACTACCGTGCCGCGCCGGATCCAGAGGGCATCGAGATGTCGGTCGTCGCCACGGCACGTCGGGTCGCCGCCGAACTTGGGCTGCGGGCGACCCGCGGCCGGCGAGTGGTCGAGGTCCGACCGCCGGTTGATCTCAACAAGGGAACAGCGGTGCGGCAACTGGCGGCCGAGCGCGGGCTGCGCGGCCTTGTCTTCGTGGGCGACGATCGGACCGACCTCGACGCGATGGACGCAGTTCGAGATTTGCGTCGCTCGGGGACGGTAGCCGGCCTTAGCATCGGCGTGGTCGGTCCGGAGACCCCTGCCGACGTCCGCGAGCGTGCCGACGTGACGGTCGACGAGGTCGACGGGGTGATCGTGCTGCTGGAGGGCCTGGTTGCGGGCCTCCGCGCGGGGGCACTCTGATGCGCGGTCAGAGCGGATCCAGCGGGAAGATCGGTCGCCGCAGTCGAAGGTAGCCGTGATGGGACAGGACCGGAACGGTCGAACCCGGCGTGGCGACCTCGATCGACCGCGCCAGGGTCGGAGCGAAGCCCCGACGAGCTGCCTCCCCGCCCTTGACCCCAACGATTCGGGAGCCCTCGACGTCCAGACCGAGCGTCTCCAGCAGGCCCGGGCCGTCGACGACCAGGCGGCGCTCCGTCAGCAGGATCCGGACTTCGCCGTCGTGGCGACCAGGTGCACGCACCACCGCGACCCGCGCAGTCCCCGCTTCGACCGAGCCTACAGGGGCTTCAGTGATTCGCTCCACTTCCACGTCCGCGGTAATCGGATAGCCGTGACGTCGGTCTGCGCGCGCACCCATCTCAAGCGTAACCTTGGCACGGGGTCCAGCCGAGACCGCGCGTGCCAGCGCCGCCGGATCATGGAGCGGCGCGACGATCGCCTGCCTGGCGCCGAGGTCGAGGAGGGCCCAGAGGAGTGCTGTCCCGTCGGCAGGGCCTCCCAGCAACGGGTCGTCTCCCGTGTCGAGCAGCAGCGTGGTCCCGGTGTCCGCAAGCATCGCGGCGTGGACCGCGACCTCGACGTTGAGGGGCGACGCAACCAGACCATCGCGCCTGGCCCAGACGTCATCGGCCAGAGAGCGGGCCACGCGCGTGGCCAGACGCTCGTCGAGAGCGTAGACGAGGACCGACGCGCCGGTTCGCG
>DASSZN010000115.1:0-15676 GCA_035702805.1 Thermomicrobiaceae bacterium
CCAGGCCGACGATCAGGTTGTAGGCGCGCAGCCGCGGCAGCGCCGGCTCCGAGACCTTGCCCCGCCCACCACGCAGGCCGCGACCGGCGATCGCGGCACCACCACTGCTCACGTGTGGCCTCCTCATCAACGACAACGTCAGTGGGTCTCGCCCTGCCACGGTCTCATCCTAGGTGCTCCGCCGCCTCAAAGGCGTCAAAGCGGCCCCGCGTCCATGACGAAACTACGACAGCAACGCCCGCGGCGATCATCGCTGGAGCAGCCGGGATGCGCCGGGGCCGCTCGCTCCGGAGTTCCAGCCCCGGCGCCGCGTCGACGGGCTACCTCTCGCGGCGGACGCAGGTGGTCGCGCGGCACACGTTGCAGTGCCCTCGCTCCCTGCCAGGGTGGGATCGAGCGGTCATCGCCGGGCGGTGGGGCATCTCGCGGAGGGGCGCGCCACCTGCGGGTCGCGCTGCCCAGGTTGCCGCACGGCCTGCCGTGGCGCGGCGCATGGGGGGACGGGTAAGTAGTGTTTCCGCTTGCTCCCCGCGGCTGCCGCGTCCGCCGGTCAGGCGCGGGGCGGCGCTGCCGTCGCGGCAGCGCCCGGTTCCTCCTGAGCGACTGGGGAGGGATGCCTCGCGCTATCGCCCGCGCGGCTGGGCTCGCCGCGTTCGGCAGGCGACGGGTGCCGGTGACGACGCCGGGCGATGGCCGCCCGGCGTCGTCACGCGGGATCAGCGCCGGAGCGCGCCCATCCGGGTCACGGCCTCGGTCAGGATCGCGGGCGAGGTCGCGAGGTTCAGGCGAACGTGCCCCGCTCCGCCGTCGCCGAAGGTCGGGCCGGAGTTGAGCGCGACGCGGCTCTTCTCGAGGAAGACGGCCGCCGGGTCGTCGCCCAGCCCGAGGTCGCGGCAGTCAACCCAGGCGAGATAGGTGCTCTCCGGCAGGACGTACCGGGCGTCGGGCAGGTAGGTCTCCAGCAGGTCGCCCAGCAGGCGGCGGTTCTCGTCGATCCCCCCGATCGCCGCGTCGAGCCAGTCGCGGGCGTGGTTGTAGGCGGCGGTATGAGCGATGATCCCGATGTGCCCGGCGTGGCCCGCGCCCCGGAAACTGGTGGCCTCGAGGTCCCGCGCGGCCTCGGCGCCGGGCACGACGACCGCGGCCTTGAAGCCCGCCAGGTTCCAGCCCTTCGAGGCCGACGCGACCGCGAAGTCCGGCGCGGTGTTGGCCACGCTCAGGTAGGGCGTGAACGTCGAGGTCGGCATGATCAGCGGCGAGTGGATCTCGTCGGAGACGACGCGCGCACCGTACTGGCGGGCCAGGCGCGCCACCGTCTCCAGTTCGTCACGGCTGTGGACCGTCCCGTTCGGGTTGTGCGGGTTCGACAGCAGCAGGACCGCCGTGCCCCCACCCGCCGTCGCCTCACGGAAGGCGGCCTCCAGCGTGGCCGGATCGAGGCGACCCTCGGCGGTCAGCGGCGCCAGCACGATCGGCCGGCCGAGCGTCCGCGCCACGCCGTAGAACGGCGGATAGACCGGCGGCGTCACGACGACCGACGTGGTGTCGTCGCTGATGGCGCGCACGACCTCACGGATGCCGGACATGACGTCGGGCACCTGAGCGGCCGCGGCCGGGTCGAACGACCAGCCCCAGCGATCGCTGGCGAACGATGCCATCGCCTCGGGGTAGGGCCGGCCCGACGGGTAGCCGGTGTCGCCGAGGTCGAGGGCTTCCTTGACCGCCGCCGCGATCGGCGCGGCGATGACCGCGTCCATCTCGGCCACCCAGAGGGGCAGGACATCCTCGGGGTAGTAGCGCCACTTGGCGCTGGTCCGGCGCCGCAGCTGCTCCACGCTCAGGTCCGCAAACGGGTTCGCCACGGCCGCGCGACGTGCGCTCATCAAGAACTGCTCCTTACCCGTACCGCATCGCCGGCATACAGGCTCGAGTGCCGGCGGTGAAATCGTCCGACCATCAATCGAGGTCGCTCCTGGAAACGAGATCGAGCGGGAGACCGCTCGTGACGGTGCCGGCTTGCCGTCAGGGGCTCGCCCACGCCCGACCACCGGCGGCAATTGTCCCATGCGCCCGGGAGGCGGGCTCACGCCACAGCCCGCGGTCCGCCCGCCGAGTCGTTAAGGGCAGCCACCGTCGCGGCATCGGGGTCATCACGGGCGCTAGTTTCGCCGGTCAGACCGGCGGAGTCCAGAGGGCGGCGTCGTTTGGGTTGACGGGTTGCTCCGCGCGGCGCCCCACGGACCGGCTACGGCACGAGCGACGACATGCCGGCCGACCGTGGCGCCGCGGTCATGGCGATCGGCCCGGGCCATCGGGGCGCGGCGAGCGAGCGCTGCGCCCTGCCGCCGGCGCCCGCCGGCGGGCGCTCAGCTCGGCTGACGGTGATCGACGCGGCGGGCAGGCGCGCCGGGGTGAACCCGACATGGCCCGATACGAGCGATGCCACCGGTCCGGCGTGATGGCTCCGTCGGTCCTACGCGCCGCCCGCCAGGAACGCCTTGATGGACGGCTCGTGGTCCTCGTAGAGGTGCGCGGCGCTGCCGAGCACGATGTCGGCCGCGCGGTAGCCGTCGAGCCAGGGGTAGCGACCGGGGGCGAACAGGTCCTCCTCGGCGAGGGCCATCGTGGCGGCCTCGAGCCGGTCGAAGGTGGCGCGGGAGTCGGCGAGCACCTCGGCGACGGAGCGGGCGAGGGCCGCGGCGTGGAACTCCGCGTTGATCTGGTCGACGCCCGTCTCCTCGGACTGGTCGGCGCCCCAGGGCGGCGTGGGTTCGGCGTGCTGAACGGCGGCCTCCATGCGGGCGACGGACCACCAGCGCCAGGCGGCGAGATGGGCGACGACGTCCTTGAGGGACCAGTCGCCGGCCACGCCGGGGAGATCGACGCGGCCCGGTCCGGCCTCGGCGACAAGGCGCTCGGTGTCGGCGCGCATGTGCCAGAGGAGGGACTGCAGTTGAGTCTTCGTCGCGACTCGGTCGCGGGCGATGTCGACGTAGCCGCGTCTGGGCTCCTCCACGTGGCGCTCCCTTCGTGGTGCGGTGCTCCGCCGGGCGAGGGTCGGTGGACCCAGGGTAGCACAGGGGGATGATGGGCACCGGCTCCCGGCCAGGGTCGAGAGGCGGCTTCGGCAACGAAGCCCCCGGCAGCATGCGTCTCACGCCGGACGGTAACGCGGCGGGACCGTGCGACGACCCGCCCACGTCCCTACTTGATCGCCAGCGCGTTGGGCGGCGAGGCGGTGCCGCCGACCTGGTGCAGCGGCGCCGAGGTCAGCAGGCACTCGTAGACGCCGTCGGCCGCGCAGTCCGCCGCCAGACCCTCCAGGTCCCAGAACTCCCCCAGCGGAATGCCGAGCAGCCCGAGACAGGCGACGTGCAGGCTGCCGCGCAGGTCGGGGAAGGGGTAGACCTCCACCGAGTAGTTGTCGGCCGCCACCGCCGCGACATGGTGGTCCCACAGGTAGGCGATCATCTCGGGGCCGGCCGCCAGGCCCGGGATGGCGATGTCGCGGGCGATCGCCGTACGCCACTCCTGGGGCTGCGCCAGGTAGTGCGCCATCCAGCCGGTGCGCACCAGCAGGACGTCGCCGACCCGCAGCTCGACCCCCTGCGCCCGGCGCGTGGCCTCGAGGTCGGCGACGGTGATCGGGCTGGCGGCGCTGTAGTCGAAGGCGCGGCCCTGGGCGGCCAGCCAGCGGCCGACGTCGAGGAGGACGCCGCGTCCGGCGAGCCCGCGCGCCGCGAAGTGCTCGATGCCGTGGCGGCTGCCCCGCCCGCCGTGGATCTCCTCGGGCCGCACGCCGCCGAAGAAGCCGTGGTCCGGGTGGCCGAAGTGGCTGAAGGCGTCCCAGTGCGAGGAGCCCTGCAGGTAGAAGTTGTCGAGCAGGTCGTCGCGCACGTAGTCCGCCCGACCCCACAGGTGGTGGCGCGGCTTGCCGCGCACGCCGAAGCCGGGGTTGGGCAGGTTCAGGTCCCAGTTGAGGGCGAAGACGTGCCCCTGCCGCACCAGCCCGGCCGCTGCCCGCACGCGCGCGGGCGTCAGCAGGTTGAGCGCGCCGAAGCGGTCGTCCTCGCCCCAGAGGCCCCAGGCCGAGCCGGCCGGGCCGCCGGTGCGCGCGAGCAACTCACGGTAGCTCGGGAGGTCCACGCCGCCTGTCGCCGCCATCGGCCTGCATCCTTCCGCTGACCCGCCGGTCCGTCCGGGGACCGGCGCGCGAGTTCGTGAGGGTGGCATTATCGCGCGGCGCGGGCGGATGGGAAGGGTGCGCCGCCGGAACCGCGCCGCGAACTGTGGAGCATCTGATAGGATGACGCCGCAGTTTTTCGATCAACACCCCAGGCGGGGCGGGTACCGGGCCGGAGTCAGGCAGGACGCTGATGGGTTCGATCGTCACGGCGGCGTGGCGGCTGGTGCTGGAGCGAGCGCGGTCCGACCGTCTCATCCTCGGCGCCGCCGTCGTCACGATCCTGCTGGCGACGACGCTGCTGGCGGCCGGCCCGATCTACGCCTCGGCCGTGGCCGAGAGCGGGCTGCGCCGCATGCTGCGCGACGCGCCGGTGCAGCAGGCGGACATCCAGGTCTCGGTCGACTCGACGGGCCGCGACTACCCCGCGCGCGACGCGCGGGTGACGGCGGTGGCCCAGGGGGTGGTGGCTCCCGTCGGCGGGCGCATCGAGCGCTCGCTCACCTCGACCTCCTTCGCGCTGCCCAACCAGCCGCCCGACGGCGTCCACAACCTGATGGTCTTCGCCAGCTTCGCGCTCATCCAGCAGCACGCCCACCTGGTCGCGGGGGCCTGGCCGGCGCCCGGCGGCAGCGGCGTGATCGAGGCGGCCATCCCGCGGCCGACCGCCGAGCTCCTCGGGCTGTCGGTCGGCAGCACCCTGCGGGTGACCAACCGGCTCGATGCCTCGCTGACGCTGCCGGTGCGCATCAGCGGCCTCTACCTGGTCGACGCCGTGGCCGACCCCTACTGGTGGGGCGACCCGCTGGAGACCGGCGGGGTCGAGGTGGGCTCCTCCTTCACCACCTACGGCCCCTTCGTGGTGGACCAGCAGACCTTCTTCGGCCCGCTGAGCAGCCCGGGCGCCACCTACACCTGGCGCATCTTCCCGAACTTCGCGGTGACGACGGTGCCGATGGTGCCCACCCTGATCGCCAACGTGGACGGGCTGACGGGGAGCCTGAACCAGGGCTACAACCCCAACGACCAGTTCCTGATCGATACCCAGCTCAACACGCTGCTGCGGCAGGCGCAGCGCTCGCTGCTGGTGACCCGCACCGGCGTGCTGATCGTGACGGTCCAGCTGGCGATGCTGGCCGGCTACGCCCTGCTGCTGACCTCGGGGCTGCTGGTGGACCAGCGGCGGGTCGAGACGGGGCTGCTCCACGCCCGCGGGGCGAGCACCGCGCAGATCGTGACCATGGCGCTGATGGAGGCGCTGCTGCTGGGGGTCCCCGCGGCGGCGATCGGCCCCTGGCTCGCCGACCTCTCGCTGCGCATCCTGAACCACATCGGGCCGCTGGCCACGATCGGGCTGACGCTCCACCCGAAGGTGACGCCGGACGCCTACTGGCTGTCGATCCTGGCGGCCCTGGGCTGCGTGCTGGCGCTGGCGCTGCCGTCGCTGGCGGCGGCCCGCTCGTTCGTCCAGGCGCGCACGGCACGCGGCCGCCAGCGCGCGCAGGGGCTGGCGCAGCGGGCCGGCATCGACGTGGCGCTGCTCGGCGGCGCGGCGCTGGGCTACTGGCAGCTCCACCGCTACGGCGCGCCGATCACCGAGACGGTGCAGGGCAAGCTGGGGCTCGACCCGCTGCTGGTGGCGGCGCCCGCGCTCGGGCTGGTGGCGGGCGCGGTCGTCGCGCTGCGGATCATCCCGCTGCTGGCGCGGGTGGTGGACCGGGCCGCCGGGCGGCTGCGCGGGCTGGTGCCGGCGCTGGGCGCCTGGCAGCTGGGCCGGCGTCCCCTCGGCTACTCGCGCTCGGCCCTGCTGCTGATGCTGGCGCTCGCCATCGGCCTCTTCTCCCTGGCCTACGGCTCGACCTGGTCGCTGTCGCAGCGGGACCAGGGGAACTACCAGGTCGGCGCCGACCTGCGCCTGCAGCCGGACATCCGCTACGGCAGCGCCATCCCGCAGTTCGACCTGGCCCAGGTGCAGGGACAGGTGCGCGGCGTCACCGCGACCATGCCGGTGATGCGCGACTACTTCGAGTCCTCGCAGATCGCCGGCGAGGGACGACTGCTCGGCGTGGACGCCGCCCAGGCGGCGCGCATCGTCACCTTCCGGCCCGACCTCGCCAGCGTCCCCCTCAGCACGCTGATGGCGAAGCTGGCCGCCGGGCGCCCGACCATCCCGACCCTCGCGCTGCCGGGCCGGCCGCAGCGGCTCGCCCTCGACGTGTCGATCACGCTCGACCCGCTGCCGGCCGGCGCGGGGATTCCGGCCAGCCGCGCCGACATCTTCCCGTACCTCACGCTGGTGGTGCGGGACGCGCGCGGCATGCTCTACACGCTGGGCCCGACGACGGTACCGGCCGACGGCACGGCGCACCGGGTCGTCTTCCCGCTGGCCTACGCCGCGACCGGCGGGGTCCTGGCGCTGCCGCAGTACCCGGTCACGCTGGCCTCGGCCAGCCTGGAGGTGCACCCGCTGCAGCACGTCGCCCGGACGGGGCTGTTCACGCTGCTGGCATTCCAGACGAGCGACCAGCTGACGGGGAACACCTGGAGCACCGTGCCGTTCGACCGGAGCAAGGCGACCCTGTCGATGACCCAGTTCGGCCTGAGCGAGGCCGCGTCGACCACGCCGGCCGCGACGCAGCCCGCGGCGGGGACCGCTTTCCAGTTCAACTCCGGCGCCGCCCGCGGCAACGGCTACACCGCGGTCAGCTTCGACCTCAAGCCGAGCGGGCCGCTGCCGCCGCAGGCGCTCCCGGTGCTGGTGAGCAACGACTTCCTGAACGCCACCGCCACCCACGTCGGTGACACCATCCCGCTCGACCTCGAGGGGGCGCGCCGGATGGCGCACATCGTCGGCGCGGTGGGCGGCTTCCCGACCCTCGACCCGTCGCAGCCCAACGTCATCCTCGACCTGCCGACACTGGAGGCGCTCAAGTTCGAGAGCGACGGCGGCACGCTCGACCCGAGTGAGTGGTGGCTGTCGACGACGCCGGGCGGCGAGGCCGCGGCCGCTGCCACGCTGCAGGCGACGCCCTACTCCAGCCCGCAGGTGATCAACCGGCTGGACCGCATCCAGACGCTGCGCACCGACCCGGTGGCCCTCGGCATCATCGGGGCGCTGTCGCTCGGCTTCGTCGCGGCGGGGCTCTTCGCCGCGCTCGGCTTCGCGGTCAGCGCGGCGGTCGGGGCCTGGGACCGGCTGACCGAGTTCGCGCTGCTGCGGGCGCTCGGGCTGTCACCCGGGCAGCTGTCGGGCTGGCTCTCGCTCGAGAGCGGCATCCTGGTCGTGGTCAGCCTGGTCGGCGGGACGGCGCTGGGGCTGCTGCTCGCCTGGCTGATCCTGCCGCTGGTGTCGCTGACCCAGCAGGCGAGCCAGACCGTCCCGGGCGTCATCGTGGTCGTCCCCTGGAGCTCGGTCGCGGTGCTCGAGGTGAGCAGCCTGGCCGTCCTGGCCCTGGCGGTGGTGGTGCTGGCGGCGGCGCTGCGGCGGATCGGGCTCGGCTCGCTGCTGCGGCTGGGGGAGGAGTAGGCGGTGGCGCGGGTGGCGGGGCGGGCCGGGGCGCGGCCACGCGGCGACCGGGTCGCCGTGTCCGGGCTGGTCGCCGTCCGGACGCTGCTGGGCCGGCTGCGCGCCGAGTGGTCGCTCGCGGCGACGGTGGCCGGGGTGGCCCTGGTGACGGCCTTCGTCTTCGCCGCGGCACCGCGCCTGCTCAACGCCGTCTCGCGCGACGGCCTGCGCTACGCCGTCACCAACGCGGCGGTCTACCAGCGGAACCTGGTGATGGCGCAGGGCGAGCGCCTGCCGGCCAGCGCCGGGAGCGACCCGCTGGCGGCGGTCGACGCCGCCGGGGCGAGCCTGCAGGCGAGCCTGCCCACCGCGCTGCGCTCGGTGATCGCCCGGCGCACCTACGTCGTCGACGCGGTGCGCTACACCTTCCCCCAGGCGTCAAGCGGGGGCGCCCCCACCCGCCACGTGACCTTCCGCTACCAGAGCGGCGTCACCTCGCACATCAAGCTGGTCGCCGGGCGGATGCCGGCGCCGACCACGGCGACGGTCATGCCGACCACCGCGCCGCGGACCCCGGTGCCGATCATCGAGGTGGCCATGTCGCAGGCCACCGCCCAGACGCTGGGGCTGACGCTCAACCAGCCGGTCGTGCTCGAGCCCGACTTCCAGGACAACCTGATCGGGCGCGGCAACGTGCCGAACCAGGTGGCCGTCGACGTGGTCGGCTACATCCAGATCCTCGACCCGAACGCCGACTACTGGTACGCCGACTCCAGCCTGCAGACGCCCAGCGTCTACGACGACGGCAACACCACGGAGATCTACGGCACCGGGCTCTTCGCGCCGCAGGCGTACGCCGACGTGCTCAAGGACACCAACCCCGCGATGGTCGAGTACAGCTGGCGCTTCTACGTGGCGCCGAGCCGCTTCACCGCGGAGGGCTTCGGCCCGCTCCAGAACGACGTCAAGCGGCTCGACGCGACCTACGGCTCGGCCTTCACCACGGGACCGACCGACCTCACCGCCACCACGGGGCTGGGCGACATCTTCTCGCAGTACGCCGGGCAGCGCCGGCTGACGGAGTCGATCCTGTCGCTGGCGGTGATCGGGCTCCTGGCGGTGGCGCTGGCGGTGATCGGGCTGGTCGGGGCCTTCGTCGCGGAGCGGCGGCGCGAGGCGTACGCGCTGGTGCGCGGGCGCGGGGGGTCGACGGCCCAGGTCCTGGGCGCGCAGGCGGCCGAGGCGGCGCTGCTGGGGATCCCGGCCGTGCTCCTCGGCTATCTGGCGGCACTGCTCGCGGTCCACGCCGAGCCGACGATCTGGTCGCCGGGGCTGGCGCTGGGGATCGCCCTGGCGACCGTGGTGCTGACGGTGGGCGCGACGCTGCCCTACGCCCGGCGCGGCCTGCAGGCGCTGGAGCGCGACGAGGTGCGGCGGGACCGCTTCTCGCCGCGGCGGGCGGCCTTCGAGGTGTTCGTCGTCGCGCTGGCGGCGGCCGGGATCTACCTCTTGCGGCGGCGCGGACTGGCCGGTGACAGCGCCACGGCGCAGGCGGGCGGGTTCGACCCCTACCTGGCGGCCGTGCCCATCCTGCTCGGCCTGGCGGTCGGCCTGGTGACGCTGCGCCTCTACGTGCTGCCGATCCGCCTGCTCGCCTGGTGGGCCGCGACCCGGCGTGACCTCGTGCTCTTCCTGGGACTGCGACGGGTGTCGCGCCAGTCGCTGGTGACGAGCGTGCCGCTGCTGGTGCTGCTCCTGGCGGTGGCCATCAGCGTCTTCTCGTCGGTCATGCTGCACACGATCGACGTCGGGCAGGTCGAGACCTCCTGGCAGCTGGTCGGCGCCCCCTTCCGGGTGGACGCCTACGCCGGGGCAACGCTCGACCCCACGCTCGACCTGTCGAAGGTGCCGGGGGTGACGGCGACGGCGAGCGCGCTGAACGAGACCGCGGTCATCGCGGCGTCCGGCTCCCTGCCCGGCGGGCTGGTCACGCTGTTCGCGGTGCAGACCTCGGCCTACGAGAAGGTGACGGCCGGCTCGCCGGTCGACCCGCACTTCAGCGGCGCGCTCCTCGCGGCGCCGACCGGGCCGGGGGTGGGCACCGGGTCACTACCGATCCCGGCTATCGTGTCGTCCGAGTCGCCGCTGGGGCGGCCGATGACGGTGGGCGAGACCTTCGGGATCAATCTGCACAACCAGACGGTGACCTTCGTCGTGGACCAGGTGCGCGACAGCTTTCCGGCACTCTCCTCGGTGAGCGGGCCCTTCGTCGTGACCTCACTCGATGCCCTCCATGCGGCACTGCCCGGCTACGCGACGGAGCGCACGAACCTCTACGTGCGGGCGCCGGACACCGCCGGGCCGGCGCTGAACAGGGCGATGAACGCCCAGTACGCGGCGGCCATCCTGACCTCCCGCGCCGCCGAGTACGCCAGCGTGCACGACTCGCCCCTGATCGCCGGGGCGGTGAGCGGGTTCCAGATCGGTGTCGCGGTCGCCGCGCTCTACTCGGTGCTCGCCGTCGTGGTCGCGCTGGCGCTCACCGGGCGGGCGCGGGCGCGCGACGTGGCCTACCTGCGCACCCTCGGCCTGTCGCCGCGGCAGGTGCTCGGGCTGATCGCGGCGGAGCAGGCGCCGCCGGTGGTGGTGGCGCTGGTCGTCGGCACCGCGCTGGGGGTCGGTATCATCCGGCTGATCGCGCCCGCGCTCGACTTCACGGCCTTCACCGGGCCCAACGTCCCGGTGGTCGTGGTGATCGACTGGCCGACGGTCGTGCTGCTGGGGGTCGGTCTGGTGGTCGTCGTGGCGGTGGCGGTGGCCGCCACCAGCGCGCTGACCGAGCGCACCAGCCTCAGCGGAGTCCTGAGAATGGGGGATCGATGACCGACACGCTCAACTTCCAGGAGCTACGCGAGCGCGCGGCCGGCGCCCGGCGGGCGCGCTACGGGACCGGCGCGCAGATCGTGTGCGACAACCTGGTCAAGATCTACAAGGTGGCGGAGCTGGAGGTCGTGGCGCTCCAGGGGCTCGACCTGACGGTGGGCCAGGGGGAGATGGTCGGCATCGTCGGCGCCTCGGGCAGCGGCAAGTCGACGCTGCTCAACATCCTGGGCGGGCTCGACGTCCCCTCGGCCGGCCGGGCGGAGGTGGCCGGCTTCGACCTGCTGAACATGACCAGCCAGGACCGGCTGACTTACCGGCGGCAGGTGGTCGGCTTCGTCTGGCAGCAGACGGCGCGCAACCTGCTGCCCTACCTGACCGCCGCCGACAACGTGGAGTTGCCGATGATCCTGGACGGCATGCCGGGCCGGGCGCGCAAGGAGCGCGTGGCCGAGCTGCTGGAACTGGTGGGGTTGAGCGCCCGGGCACGCCACCGGCCGGACCGCCTCTCCGGCGGCGAGCAGCAGCGGGTCGCCATCGCGGTGGCGCTGGCCAACTCGCCGTCGGTGCTGCTGGCGGACGAGCCGACCGGCGAGCTGGACACGACGACCTCGAACGAGGTGTTCGGCGTGCTGCGCCGGATCAGCACCGACCTCGGCGTCACCGTGGTCGTGGTGACGCACGACCCGCTGGTCTCCAGCCAGATGACGCGCACGGTCGCGATCCGCGACGGGCGGACCAGCAGCGAGACGCTGCGGCGGACGGCGTTGAGCGCGGAGGGGGCGCACGAGGTGATCGCCGAGGAGTTCGCGGTGCTGGACCGCGCCGGCCGGTTGCAGCTGCCGACCAGCTACGTCGACGCCCTGCAGCTCGAGCGCCGGGTGCGGCTGGACCTGGAGCCGGACCACATCGGCGTCTGGCCGGACCGGACCGGCGAGCGGGAGCCGGAGCGATGAGCGACGACAACGAGCGCTGGATGCCGCCGGAGCGACGGCGACGCGCCGCGGACGCCGCGGCTCCGGTGAGCCCGCCGCCGGTCGCGCCCGCTCCCGCGCCTCCGCGCGAGCCGGTGGCGGACCGCGAGCCCGAGCCGGCCGCGATCTGGGCCCGGCCGGCGGCCGAGGCCCGGCCCGTCGGCGCGGCGCCGGCCGCGTCGGCGGCGACGTCGCCCCCGCGGTCGCGGCCGGCCGTGGTCATCGCGCCGATCGTGGACGTCGAGGGGGTCAGCCGCGACTACCCGATGGGGGACGGGATCGTCCACGCCCTCAAGCCGGTCACGCTGAAGGTGCCGCGCGGCCAGCTGGTGGCGGTGCACGGGCGGTCGGGGTCGGGCAAGACGACGCTGCTGAACCTCATCGGGGGGCTCGACCGGCCGACGGCGGGGCGCGTCTGGGTGGACGGGATCGACGTCACCGTGCTGCCGGAGCGCGAGCTGGTCGCCCTGCGGCGGCACACGATCGGGTTCATCTTCCAGACCTTCGGCCTGATCCCGATCCTGACGGCGGCGGAGAACGTCGAGATCCCGCTACGGCTGGCGAACGTCGACGTGGTGGAGCGCGACGAGCGGGTGCGGGTGCTGCTCGAGCTGGTGGGGCTGGGCGAGCGGGCGCGCCACCGGCCGTTCGAGCTGTCGGGCGGCGAGCAGCAGCGGGTGGCGATCGCGCGGGCGCTGGCCAACGGGCCGAAGCTGCTGATCGCCGACGAGCCGACGGGGCAGCTCGACTCGGGCACGGCGCGGTCGATCATGACGCTGATCCGGGCGCTGGTCAAGAGCGAGGGCGTGACGGCGATCGTGGCGACGCACGACCCGGTGCTGATCGACCTGGCGGACCGGGTGGTCGAGCTGCGCGACGGCGAGGTCATCGCCGACAGCTGGTAAGGAACACGGTCCCCGGCACCGCCGTCCCCTGGCCGCGCTCGCTCTCCCATCGTTGCGCGATGCTTATACCATCATACCTTTTGACAACCTGACCCCTGACTTATGCCCGTTTAACACTGGGTTTACGTTGGCGCGGTTAGATGGGTACCGGTCGCTCGACCGCCGGCCTGACTCAGGGGCCGATCGTAGATCCGCAAACGCGCCGCGGAGCCGTGACGTCAGCCGGTCGACCTCCCTCCTCCTCAGTCGACCACCTCGACCTCTCGGCACGACAGGTGCAAGGACCGACGGCACTCCGTCGTGAGTCCCCGGGTCGAGCGATTCGGGTGAAGTGGGAGAGGTGCGATGGATCACGGGATCTCCTTGGACTCGGCGCTGGCGCGCTGGGCGGTCTCCACGCCCAATGCCTCCTTCGTCTCGGAGATCGAGACGGGCCGGGTCCTCAACTATGGCGCCGCGCGCGCCGCGGTCCAGTCGCTCCGGGCGTACCTCGGGGAGCCCGGACGCGTCATCGGGCTGGCGCTCCCGCCGGGGGTGCCGTCGGCGATGGCCTGGCTGACCGCGCTGACCGGCGGGCACACGCTGGTGCCCTGCTCGCCGGACGCGACCGACGAGGAGAAGGGGCGCCTGGCGGCCCGCTTCGGCGTCGACACCCTGATCGTGACGAGCGTCGACGAGGCTTTCGGCTTCGGGAACCCCAGCGCGCGGATCATCACGCTCGGCGAGCTCGAGGAGGCCATGACCGGCGCCGCCGGGGTGTCGCCGCGCGCGGGGCGGTCGGCCCACGAGGGCGAGGTCTGCCTGACGACCTCGGGCACGACCGGCGAGCCGAAGGGCATCCGCCTGCGGGCGCATCAGGTCGCCTACACGGCCGACCAGATTCGCCGTCACCACCGGTTGACGACGGCCGACCGCGGGCTGTCGGTGCTGCCCTTCTTCCACGTCAACGCGCCGGTGGTCAGCCTGAGCGCGACCCTGATGGCGGGCGCGACGGTGGTGATCGCCCCGCGCTTCAGCCGCAGCCGCTTCTGGCACTGGGTCGAGCAGGAGCAGATCACCTGGGCCAGCGTGGTGCCGGCGATCGTGGCCATGATGCTGCAGACCGACCCGCCGGAGTGGCTGCCGGGTCCGCTGCGCTTCGTGCGCACCGCCTCGGCCCCGCTGCCGGTGACTTACCTGCGCGACTTCGAGCGGCGCTTCGGGATCCCGATGATCGAGACCTACGGCCTGTCCGAGGCGGCGGCGACCGTCGCGGCGAACCCCGTGCCGCCGAAGCGCCACGTGCCGGGCTCGGTGGGCCTGCCGCTCGGCGTCGCGATCCGCATCTGCCGCCCCCGTGAGGACAGGGCTTCGAGCCCGCTAATGGATCTCGCGGCGGGGGTCGAGGGGGAGATCTGCATCAGCGGCCCGAGCGTCATCAGCGGCTACGAGGGTGGCGTCGGCGCGTCCTCCTTCGTCGACGGCTGGTTCCGCACCGGTGACCTGGGCTGGCTCGACGGCGACGGCTACCTCCACATCACCGGGCGCCTGGGGGACGTGATCAACCGCGGCGGCGAGAAGATCGCCCCGCGCGAGGTCGAGGAGGTCCTGCTGGGGCACCCGCTGGTGCGGGACGTGGCGGTGGTGGGCCGGCCCGACCCGATCTTCGGCCGGCGGGTGGTGGCCTACGTGGTGTCGACCGGGCGGTCCTTCCCCGACCTGGCCGGAACGCTGCGCGCCTACGCGTCGCGACGGCTGAGCCCCTACAAGGTCCCGGAGGAGATCATCGAGGTCGCGGAACTCCCGCGTACGCGGACGGGCAAGATCCAGCGCCACCTCGTCGGGATGGCGGCGGGCGCGAGGCTGGGCGGCCTGGCGGTCGACGTCGAGCAGAGCGAGGCGAGCTAGGATGTCGGGCGCGGTCAGCGAAGCCGGGCCCGTGCCGTCGCCGGCAGCCGCGGCGACGGCCACAGCCACGGTACCGGCGGCCTCCACGCCGGCCGAGGTTCGCACGACAGGCCGGGCCAAGCCCTACCTGTACGAGATCGACCTGGTCCGGGTGATCACGGCGCTCTGCGTGGTCGGCGTCCACGCGGCGGCCTTCACCGTCATCTTTAACCACACGACGCTGGGCGCGCAGCTGCAGAACGGCGTCGTGGACGTCCTGCACTTCACGCGCGAGGTCTTCCTCTCGATCACGGCCTTCGTCCTGACCTACGGCTACGCCCGGCGGCCCTTCAACGCGCGGCGCTTCTGGCGCCGGCGCGGGCTCGGCGTGCTCGTGCCGTACGTGGTCTGGAGCTTCGCCTACGTCTGGTTCTCGACCCCGCACCAGCCGTTCGGCAGCTGGCTGGAGAAGGCGGTGTTCGCCACGGTCGACGGCAGCGCCTCCTACCAGCTCTACTTCATCCTGCTGAGCCTCGAGTTCTACCTCATCCTGCCCGTCTTCCTGTGGGCGATGGTGCGGCTCGAACACCATCCCTGGAAGGTGCTCTTCGGGAGCCTGACGCTGCAGCTCGTGATGATGTTCCTCGACTTCCACTTCATCGAGGGCGGGGCCTTCAGCACGACGCAGTTCGCGCAGATCGTCAACACCAGCCAGTGGCGGCTGCTGCCCTTCTACCAGTTCTACGCGGTGATCGGCGGGCTCGGCGCTCTCTACCTGACGCAGGTCCGCTCGTTCGTGATGCGGCACGGCAAGCTGGTCGTCGCGGCGATGGTCGCCGGGCTCGCACTCCTCTGGGGGCGCTACGCCTGGGGCATCTGGGGGCAGGGTCTCACGACCGACTACGCGACCCAGGTGTTTCAGCCGGTGGTGGTGCTGTTCAGCGGGGCGACGGCCCTCTTCCTCTACTGGATGGGCAGCCGCTGGGCGCTCAGCCGGGGTGGCGTGGCGCACCCGCGCGGCTGGAAGTTCGTGGCGCTGCTGTCGGACGCCTCCTTCGGCGTCTACCTGGTGCACGCCTTCATCCTGAACAACGTGCTCTCGTCGGTCGCCCCGGCCATGCCGGCGGTCTGGCCGGCGGCGCTGCGGGCCTTCCTGGTCTGGGCGCTCGCGGCCAGCGGCGCGGTGGTGATCAGCGTCCTCTTCATCTACTTGCCGGGGCTCAGCCGCCTGGTCGGCCGGCCGTGCGCCTGGACGGGCGCGGTCGCCTTCCTCCGGCGGGTCTGGGACGGGGTGCGGCAGCCGGTCGTCGGGATGCTGCGTCCGGCCCCGGCGCTGGCACTGTCGCCCCGCCAGGAGCCGGAG
>DASSZN010000261.1:0-4606 GCA_035702805.1 Thermomicrobiaceae bacterium
ACGAGGACGGAGCCGCGCGTCTCGGCGAGCGCCTTCAGCGCGTGCCTCAGCCGCAGCCCGGCCAGGCTCCGGTCGTAGAGGTAGACCTCGTCGCGGCCCTGGATCTTGCTCACGTCCTCGATGTCGTAGTCCCCGACCTGCCTCACCGCGACGCTCCGTAGTAGGAGGCCAGTGGTCCGAGGTCGGGGAAGACCACGTCGGGCTGAATGCTGGAGCGCGCGAGCTGGTCGGGGCTGGTGACACCGGTCATGACGAGCACGGTCACGAAGCCGGCCCGCTGCCCGGCGAGGATGTCGGTGTCGAGCCGGTCGCCCAGCGCCGCGGTCTCGTCCGGCCGCGTGCCGAGCATCCCTGCCGCCTCGACCAGCATGCCCGGCTCCGGCTTGCCGATCACGACCGGCTGGGCGCTTGTCGCCGCGGCGATGGCCGCCTGGATGGCGCCGGCGCCCGGGATGATTCCCTCCTCCGCCGGGAAGGTCGTGTCGGGGTTGGTCGCGACCCAGCCGGCGCCGCGCCGAATCGCCAGGGACGCGATCTTGAGCTTCTCGAAGGTCAACTCCCAGTCGGCCCCGGTCACCACCACCTGCGCGTCTACCCCGGCCGGCCGGTAGCGGCCGTCGCCGAAGACCGTCTCCACCAGCGCCGGCATGCCGATCAGGTAGATGCCGGTGCCGGCCGGGAAGCGCTCGTCGAGCCAGGCCCGTGTCGCGAGACCGGAGGTCACCACGCGGTCGGCCGACGTGGTCAGCCCCATGCCGGCGAGCTTCTCGACGTACTGCTGGGGGGTGCGGGTGGAGTTGTTGGTGACCATGACGTACGGCACCCTCGCCGCGTTCAGGGCCTGGAGGAAGTCGTGGACGTGGGGCAGGATCTCGTCGCCCCGGTAGAGGACCCCATCCATGTCGATGACGTAGCTCCGCACGCGCGCGAGCTGTTGCGCGACCTCGGCGCTGACGGTCACGCCCACCTGCCTCTCGGTGCTGTCGTTGATCCGGGAGCGCTCCCGCACGGGAGGGCCGGCCGCGAGGATAGCACAGCCGCGAACCCGCCCCAACCGCGGCGGGCGGCGGCGCGGACCCGTTGGAGCGCGGAGCGGTGGTAATATCCCGGCATCCCGGCGATTTGGCCGCACCCGTGCGGCGGGCGTACCATCGAAGGCGGCGGAGCCATGCCTGAGACCGATGACGAACTGCGCGATCAACTGCTGGCACGGATCAAGTCGCGCCGCGCGAGCATTCACGCGTACGTACGGACAACCACTCCGCGAACCGCGCGCCTGGCGAAGACCAGCCTCATCTCGAGTGCCGCTGTGTCCGTCCTCACTGCCGGTCCGGCCATGGGCGGCGACGCCTTCACCACCGGCGTCGCCGGGCTGCTTCACCTCCCCACCGACACGATTGTCTGGCGGGTCCTCTGCCTCGGCGCGGTCATCCTGTCGATCGTGGCAGCGGTATGCACCTATGTATCCAAGGCGAACGATGTCGGCACACGCCTCCTGCGCGCGGAGACCTGCCACGCGGAACTGGAGGCGCTCGAGGCCCTCGTGCAGTTCGGGGAACTGCGAGTCGCCGAGGCGGTCAAGCTCTACCAGCAGTACGTCTCCGGCATCCCGTTCATCCAGGAAGACGAGCCAGCACCAGCACCCCAGCCGGCCCACGCCTGACCACCGCTCCACTGCCGTCGGGCCTCAGACGGGCGTCGAGCATGGTCTGCCCGCGCACCGAACCGACAGAGACCGGTGCTATACTGCCGGGCGAGTTTCACGAGATTCGACGGCAAGACGGCGTGAAGGAGGGACGGCGGAGTGACGCAGGGCACACCGGCAATCGACCCCGCGGCGGCGAAGCGCGTGCTCAACGAGATCAAGCAGGACGAGATCATCGCGTTCCTTCAGGAGCTCGTGCGCGTGCCAACGGTCAACCCGCCGGGTGACGTCCGCGAGGGGATCGCGATCTGCCGGCGCAAGCTGGCGGCCGAGGGCTTCGAGACCGAGATCCTCGCGGAGCAGGTCGAGAAGCCAAATCTGGTAGCACGGCTCGCCAACGGCGACGGCCCGACCCTGCTGTTCAACGCCCACCTCGACGTGGTGCCCACCGGCGAGGAGTCCGCCTGGTCGCACCCGCCGTTTGCCGCCGACATCACCGACGAGCGGGTCTACGGTCGCGGAGCCGGGGACGACAAGGCGAGCGTGACCGCCCAGGTCATGGCAGGCGTGGCCCTCGCGCGCTCCGGCGTGGCGCTCCGCGGGACGCTGATCGTCAACGAGGTCGCGGACGAGGAGATTGGCGGCACGCTCGGCGCGCACATGGTCGCCAACAGCAGCGAGATCAACCCGGACTACGTGATCGTCGGCGAGCAGACCTTCAACCGCGTCAACATCGGTGAGAAGGGCGGCGCCGGGACCCGGGTCACCGTCTACGGCCGGGCGGCCCACGGGGCCCTCCCCTGGGAGGGGCTCAACGCCATCGAGGGCATGGCCCGCGTCATCGTCGCGCTCCAGGACGAGCTGTGGCCGAAGCTCGAGCAGCGCACTCACCAGTACTTCCACCACTCGTCGGCCACCATCAGCCTGATCGACGGCGGCGTCAAGACGAACGTGGTGCCGGACCGCTGCTCGATCTACATCGACCGCCGCATCATCCCGGGGGAGAAGCCGGCCGACGTCGTCTCGGAGATCCGCGAGATCGCCGAGCGCACCATCGCGAAGTACCCGGGCATGCGCGTGGAGGTCGAGGGCGGCGCCCACGGCGGCCGCGAGGCGCTGCTCAACGATCCCAACAGTCCGGTCGTCCAGGCCATGCGCGCCGCGAACGAGCACCTCGGGCTCAGCACCGACATCACCGGCTTCAGCATGGGGACCGACGGGCGCCACTTCGCCGAACTCGGCTACTCCACCATCATCTACGGCCCGGGCGACCCCTCGCTGGCGCACAAGCCGGACGAGTGGGTCGGCATCGACGAAGTGATGGAGGCCACGCGCGCCTACGCGCTCGGGGCGCTGGCGATCCTCGGCCAGCAGGGCTGACGCTCGACTCGACCCGCAGATTCAGCGGGGCCGGCGCTCGCCGGCTCCGCCCCTCGATCCCGGAGAGCAGCGTCCGTTACGACATGCCACCCGACGGTCCCGCCTCGCGCCGTCGACGCGAGCGAACCATGGCCACGCCAGCCCACCCGGCCACGACCAGCAGCCAGAACCACCAGAGGAAGACGACCGCGGTGACCACAACGCCGGCCGCGCGCCCGACGAAGCGCAGGGATGCCTCCCAGGCTCTCACGACGCTCTGCTCGAGATTCGGGACCGGGCTCGGGATCGGCGGCGCCCCGACGGGCTGCAGCGTGAGCGCGATCTGGGAATACGTGGTCGTGTGGTCCAGAAAGGTGATCCGGCCCTGCAACTGATCGACCTCTCCCTGGACTCGGGAGATCTGCTGCTCGATGGCCAGGATGTCCGACATCGACGTCGCCTGCTGCTGCAACGCGAGGTATCGCTGGAGCGTGGCCTGGTCGTTGCTCAGTTCCGCCTGGAGGTCAACGTACTGGTCCGTTACGTCCTGGCTGGTCGTCACTTCCCGCTCGACGGTCCTGACCAACTTGCCGCCACGTAACGTCGTCATCACGCCGTCAAACTGCGCCGATGGTACCTCGACGGACAACGAGGCGACCTGTTCAGTGCCGTTGTACGAGGTCGAGCTGTCGATCACCTGACCACCGGCGGCAGTGGCCGCGCTCCGCACGAAGGCGATCTCCTGCTCGACGTTTGACACGGTGAGGGTCAGTTGTGCGTTGCGCACGATCTTGCGGTCCCAGCTGGCCGGCGCGGCGGGGAAGATGCTCGAAGGCCCGGATTGTGGGGCTACCGCGGCCGGAGCACCCGCCCGTGACGCCGTGCCTCCAGACACGACGGACGAGGTGGCGCTCGACGAGACGCCACGTGGCGCCGGCGCGACACCAGGTCCACTGCAGGCCGCGAGTGCCAGGTTCATCAGGATCACTGGGAGACCGAGCACCGTGAGCATGCGACGAGGTGCGCGCATTGGGCGGTCCTCTCACTGCCGGTCGACCCTGCCAGTCGGGTCCCTCCCTGTCAGTGAGACGCCGCCGCGTGCCGGGAGGTTCCCGGCTTCCGTCACGACCCCTCCGTCAACTCCAGGAGTCCATCCGCCAGCACGAGTCCCAGCGCGAGCGTTCGGTGTCCGTCGTGGTCGAACAGGACGGTCAGCGCGTCGTCATCCACCCGCTGCACGGTACCCTCCCCCCACATCTGGTGCACCACGCGGTCCCCGACGGCGAAGGGCGCCGGGGTGTCCGGCCGGTCTTCCGGCTCGACCCGGACCCATCCCTCCTCCGCCACCAGCAGGTCGTTGTCGCACAGGTCGCAGCGGTTGCCGGGGTACTCCTCACCGAAGTAGCCGAGCAGGTGACGCCGGCGGCAGTCGCTCGTCTCGGCATAGCCCCGCGTCATCTCGACCCGGCTGCGCTCGTACGCTTTTCGTTCCTCCTCCTCAGCGAGCGAGATTCGGCGAGGGTTGAAGTCACGGTCCACCAGGCGCACGTGCTCGCCACGCGCCTCGGCCACGCCGGCATCGACCAGCGTGCCGACCACGCG
>DASSZN010000105.1:0-2438 GCA_035702805.1 Thermomicrobiaceae bacterium
GCGGCGATCAACTCCTCCGGGCTGGTCTTGCCGTCGGGGCTCTGCGTCCGGGCCGGAAAGTCGACCGGCGACGGCCCGAAGGCGCCGCTCCCGACCGAGAGTTGCCCGTTACCCTGCATCAGGTTCCCATGCCACACGCACTCGGCGCGTCGCTCCGCCATCGGCATGACGTGCTCCCTCCCTCGCTCCCGCGCGCCGCGCCCGGCGTGCGGGTCCTGCCGTGAAGACCTGTTGTCGTCACCGCGCCGGCTGGTCCCGCAAGTCGAGCGCCACTGCCGGAGCGGAGACTGCCGGCGCTCCCGCCAGATCCGCGACGCGCTCGGCGGCCGCGACCACCGCCTCGACCGTCACCCGGCCGACCTGTCCGCATCCGTCAACCACCGCGTGCGGCCCGCCGTCGATCGGCCCCCAGCGCGCCGGCTCAGTATCGCCGAAGATCGTCACGGATGGGGCGCCCACCGCATAGGCGACGTGGGCCGGACCCGAGTCGTTGGTCACCACCACGGCGCAGCGCGCGAGCACGGCGCCGAGCACCGGCAGGCTGACCCGGCCCGCCAGGTCGACGGCGCGTCCGCGGATACCGGCGGCAACGGCCCGCGCCGCCGGCCGCTCGTGCGCGCTCGCGACGACGAGCGCCGTCCCGCCCCAGCGGGATTGCAGCGCCATCGCGACGGCGGCAAAGCCCTCCGGCGGCCAGCGCTTGCCGGGGTCCCAGGCGGCGGGGTGGACGGCGACGAGCGGACGGGGCAGCCCACGCAGCGCCGCCTCGGCCGCCGCGTGGTCCGGTGGCAGCAGCGGGAACTCCGGCCGCAGACCTCGCTCCGGCGCGCCCAGGAAGACGGGTAGCGCCAGCGCCCGCTCGACCTCGTGGCCCGTCTCCGGCAACGTCAGCGCGGCATCGAGATGCCCGGCGCCGTCACCCGGGCGGACGTAGCCGGCGGTCGCCCGCGCGCCGAGGAGCAGGGTGAAGGGGTTGGCGCTGACGCCCGAGCCGTGCAGTTGGACGGCCAGGTCGAAGCGCTCCACCTGCATCCGCTGCAGGAAGACGGTGGCCCGGCGCGCGTCGAAGAACTGCTCGGCGATGCCGGGAAAGCCGGGGAAGGGCTCGAACCGGTCCAGCCACGGCGAGCGCTCGACGAGGTCGCGGACGAACGGCACGCGACCAGCGTGATCTCGGCGTCCGGCAGCGCCCGCCGCAGCGCACGAAAGGCCGGCGTGGCGCAGATGAAGTCCCCGATGCGCGACGCCCGCACCACCACGACCCGCCGCGGCGGCGCGGGCAGCCGCTCGAGCAGCCCGGGCGCGAAAGGGTCGATCCGGTCAACCATCCGCCGCGTCGCCCTCCGGGCCGTCGCGCGCCACCATCTCCGGCAGCAGGTCGAGCGCGTGCCCGTCGACCGTGCCGGACGGGTTGAGGACCGTGGTCGGCACCTCGGAGATCCAGCTACCGGACGGCAGGATGCCGCAACCACCCCAGCGGCGCAGCAGGAGGTTCTGCACCAGCACCTCCTCGCCGCTGTGCCAGCGCGGTAGACGTGGCCAGAACCCGAACCCGCCCACCGCTTCGAGTTTCGCGCGGTCGTAGAGCACGCAGGCGCCGATCCAGGCGACGCGGTAGCGCAGGTGCTCCCCCGGGCGCAGCCGCCGGGCCGCATGGTAGACGTTCGCCGCCCGGTGCAGGTTGAAGCGCCGCCAGGCGGGCGAGCCGGGATCGACCACCTCCGGCCGGACCGGGCCGTCCCAGACCTCCAGCACCTCCTGCGCGGGCCGAACCGCATCGCGGTACGACGGCCCGGCGGGGAAGGCGCCGACGAAGCCGCACCCCTCCGCCGCGAGCGTCTCGGCCAGCCGCGCCACGACCCATGACTCCATCAGCACGTCGTCGTCGAGGTAGAGCACGGCCTCCTCCTGGGCACGGGAGAGGAGGAAATTGCGCTGCTCGGCGACGCCCCGTGCCGGCGCCCGGTGGTGGTGCTCGACCGCCCCGCCGCGAGCCTGGATCACCCCGAGCAGGGCTCGCACCGTGGGCGACGCCGTCACCGGTACGGCGCTCTGGTCGGCGACCACCACGTGCAGGTCGTGGTGCGTCTGGGTCGCCACCCCGGCGAGCGTCATCGCCAGCGTCTCGACCCGGTCGCGGGTCGGGATCAGCACGTCGATGGCGGTCACGCCCGGTCCCCGCCCCGGGTCACACCTTGCGCGCCACGATCAACTGGCCGCCGCCCGGCGGCGGAGCCGACAGGTCGAGCCGGGCCGCCCGCTCCGCCAGCCAGGCGAAGCCGGACGCCGGGATTCGACGCCACACCAGGTCAACCGCGCGGCGCCGTCCGATCCAGACCTGCTGCGTCAACTCCAGGGCGTCCCAGGCGCGGACCAGCCCCGGCCGCAGGTAGGGACGGACGGCCTCGACCCGCAGGCCGACCGACTCCAGCAGATCG
>DASSZN010000188.1:0-3944 GCA_035702805.1 Thermomicrobiaceae bacterium
GCGACGAACGTGTCGGTCGTCTCTCCGCTGCGATGAGAGACGACAGCCGTGTACCCCGCCCGATGCGCCATCTCCATCGTGTCGAAGGTCTCGCTCAGCGTGCCGATCTGGTTGAGCTTGACCAGGATGGAGTTGGCCACGGCGAGCTCGATGCCGCGCTCCAGCCGCTCCGTGTTGGTCACGAAGAGGTCATCGCCAACGAGCTGGACGCGGCTGCCCAGGCGCTTCGTTAACGCCGCCCAGCCGTCCCAGTCGTCCTCGGCCATGCCGTCTTCGATGGACACGATCGGGTAGCGGTCGACCCAGCCGGCCAGGAAGTCCACCATCTCGTCCGCGGAGAGGCTGCGCCCCTCGCCCGTCAGCTCGTAACGCCCGTTCTCGTAGAACTCGGACGAGGCCGGATCGAGGGCAAAGACGACGTCCTGGCCCAACCGGTAGCCGGCCTGTTCGACGGCGCGACTGATGACGTCGAGCGCCTCGACGTTGCTCTTCAGGTTCGGCGCGTAGCCGCCCTCGTCGCCGACCGACGTGGAGTAGCCGGCAGCTGCCAGCACCTTTCCGAGCGCGTGGTAGATCTCGGCTCCCCAGCGCAGGCACTCGGCGAAGCTCGGCGCTCCGACCGGCATGATCATGAACTCCTGCATGTCGACGCTCGACCCGGGTGCGTGCTTACCGCCGTTGAGGATGTTCATCATCGGGACCGGCAGCACGTGAGCAGCGGGGCCGCCGAGGTAGCGGTACAGCGGGAGGCCCGAAGCCGCGGCGGCCGCCCGGGCGGTGGCCAGCGAGACGCCAAGGATCGCGTTGGCGCCGAGCCGGCCCTTGTTCGGCGGTCCGTCGAGGTCGATCATCGTCTGGTCGACCTCGCGCTGACGCAGAGCGTTCAGCCCGACCACGGCGTCGGCGATGGCGCCGTTGACGTTATCGACCGCCGTGCGCACGCCCTTGCCGCCGTAGCGCGTCCCCCCGTCGCGGAGCTCGACCGCCTCGTGCGCGCCGGTCGATGCGCCGGACGGCACCGCGGCACGTCCCGTAGCCCCGCACTCGAGCGCCACGTCGACTTCCACGGTCGGGTTGCCGCGCGAGTCGAGAATCTCCCGCGCGTGGATCGCCTGGATCGTGGTTCCCGCCACCCGTACACTCCTTGTCTCGATGCCGCACGCCCGGCGGCGATTATAGCGGTCCACCGGCGACGGCCCCGAGTCCACCATACCTGCTATACTCCACGGCACAACTCAGTCGGGCAACGGCGTCGATGGAGAGGAGTACCCGCGTCAGATCCGCCAGGGAGGGAGAGCCACCGACTGGAAGCTCTCCTCGGAGGAGACGCGGCGAAGTTCGCTCCGGAGCCGAGCGGTGAACGGCGGTCACGCCCAGTAGTCGCCTCTGGACGCTCCCCATTATCGGAGCAGGTCGTGGACCGCAATCGGCTCCACGGCACCGAGATCGCCGGACGGCCGCGTGAGCGTCCAACCCGGTGAATCAGGGTGGTACCGCGTGGTGACCCCTCGCCCCTGAGGCGACGGGGTCTTTTCGTGTGGATCGAGTCAGTCGCGGACGCCCGGCATCGAGACGGAGGGTATGATGAACGACCAACTCGCGCAGCTGCGGGCGCGGGCCGAGACCCACCTGGCGTCGGCCTCCACGACCGAGGCGCTGGCCGACTGGTACGGGCAGTACCTCGGCCGGCGCGGCGAGGTCACCCAGACGATGCAGCAGCTCCGATCGATGCCGGCAGACGAGCGTCCCGCGTTCGGCCAGGCGGTCAATGGGCTCAAGATGGAGTTACAGGCGGACTTCGAGCGGCGGCAGGAGGAGGTCCGTGCCGGCGAGGTGAACGCGCGTCTGGCCCGGGAGGCAGTCGACGTGACGCTCCCCGGCCGCGAGCCGAGCGTCGGCACGCTGCACCCGGTCACGCAGATGATCCGGGAGGTCACCGACATCTTCGCCCACCTGGGCTTCCAGACCGTCGAGGGCCCCGAGGTCGAGGACGCCTACTACGCCTTCGACGCGCTCAACATCCCCAAGGAGCACCCGGCGCGCGACGTCTGGGATACGATCTTCATCCGCTCGCACTCGCGGGAGATCGTGCTGCGTCCCCACACCTCGCCGATGCAGATCCGCACCATGGAGCGGACCGAGCCGCCGGTGCGCGTCGTCGTGCCCGGCCGCTGCTACCGCTACGAGGCGCTCGACGCCACCCACGAGTGGCACTTCCACCAGATCGAGGGGCTCGCGGTCGACGAGCACATCACCATGGCTGACCTGAAGGGCACGCTCGCGGAGTTCGCCCGCCAGGTGTTCGGGCGCGAGCGGAAGGTGCGCTTCCGCTGCGACTACTTCCCGTTCGTCGAGCCCGGGGTCGACTTCGCCATCGACTGTATGTTCTGTCACGGCGCCGGCTGCCGCATCTGCAAGGGGACTGGCTGGATCGAGATCCTCGGTGCCGGCATGGTCCACCCGAACCTGCTCACCAACGTCGGCTATGACCCCGAGCGCTACACCGGCTGGGCGTTCGGCATGGGGGTCGAGCGGCTGGTCATGCTCAAGTACGGGGTGCAGGACATCCGGGCCTTCTACCAGGGTGACCTGCGCTTCCTGGCGCAGTTCGACCGCGTCATCTGAGCCCGCGATCGCACGGATAGAGGAGAGCCGATGAGAGTGCCCGTTCGCTGGCTGCGCGAACTCGTCGACACCGACCTGAGCGCTCGCGACATCGCCCAGCGCCTGACCATGGCCGGCCTTGAGGCCGAAGCGATCACCGAGATTGGCGGGAGCTGGGACAACGTCTTCGTCGGCCACGTCGACCGCGTGGAGCCGCACCCCGACGCCGACCGGCTGGTCCTGGCGACCGTGTCGGCCGAACCGCACATCCTCACCGTCGTGACCGGCGCGCCCAACATCCGCCAGGGTCAGAAGGTGGCGCTCGCCCTGGTCGGGGCCCGGCTGATCGACGGGCACTCGGACGAGCTGCGCATGATCACGCTCAAAGCCAGCACGATCCGCGGCGTACGCTCGGAGGGGATGGTCTGCTCCGAGAAGGAGCTCGGCATCTCCGAGGAGCACGAGGGCATCATGGTGCTCGACCCCGACGCTCCGGTCGGCGCCTCGCTGCGCGACTACCTGGGCGACGAGGTCATCGAGTTCGAGATCACGCCCAATCTCGTCCACGCCTTCTCGATGATCGGCATCGCGCGCGAACTGGCGGCCCTGATCGACCGGCCGGTGCACCTCCCGCCTCTGGCCGAGATCCACGCCGATGGCGACGCCGGTGGGCTCGTCACGGTCGAGGCGACTGATCTCTGCGCGCGCTACGTTGCGGTCGTGATCGACGCCGTGCGCGTCGCGCCGTCACCGGAGTGGATGCAGCGCCGCCTGCTGGCGGCCGGGGTCCGTCCGATCAGCAACCTCGTCGACGTGACGAACTACGTCATGCTCGAGTGGGGGCAGCCGCTGCACGCGTTCGATCGCCGTGAGCTCCAGGGCGGCCGGATCATCGTGCGGCGGGCCAGGTTGGGCGAGCGGCTCGAGACGCTCGACCACGTCGACCGCGAGCTTGGGACCGACACGCTGGTGATCGCCGACCCCGTTCACGCGGTCGGCATGGCCGGCGTGATGGGCGGGGTGAACTCGGAGATCGCCGACGACACCACGAGCATCGTGCTCGAGTCGGCCAACTTCGAGATGCTCAACGTACGCCACACCGCGCGGACTCAGCGACTGCGCACCGAGGCCTCGGCACGCTTCGAGCGGGGACTCGACCCGAACCTGGCCTGGACCGCCGCGCGGCGGGCCGTAGCACTCATCACGGAACTGATCCCCGAGGCCAGCGTGGCCGCCGTCGCCGACGTCTACCCCGAGCCGCGGCTGCCGCGCACGCTGTCCATGCCTCGATCCGAGATCCCGCGCCTGCTGGGCGTTGACTACTCTGACGACGTCGTGCT
>DASSZN010000220.1:0-9360 GCA_035702805.1 Thermomicrobiaceae bacterium
GCCTCCTGCGCGTCGAGGTCCTCCGCGCCGTCGGGCTCCTGTCGGCCCCGCCACCAGGCGTAGATCACGGCACGCTCTGGCATTGCCTTCACCCTCCTGCGCTGCTCGCCAATCTGCGCCCATGGTACTCCTGCCGGGCTGTCCGGCATATCGCATCGCGGACGCAGTCTCCCCCGGAGCCACGGCCAGCGTGGCCCGCGGATCCTCGACGATGGCAGTGTCATGCCAACACTGCGTGGTCGGGTACCGGGGCATCGACCTGGAGCGGCCGTCAGCCCTGGCTGCCCCTGGCACGCCGGCAGCCTCTTCACCCACCCGACGGTGCCAGCGCAGCACCCGCACCGTCGGGGCGGACCGAGGACGACCAAACTCCGGGAATCGACGCCAGCCCCGGAACGCGACGATCCCGTCCAGTCCCTGGAGCCGCCCGTCACCGCGGCAACGGCGACCCGCGGCCCCCACGCGGGGGTCGCGGGTCGGACGTTCCTCGAGACGTTCGACGACGAGCCGGCTCGGAAGCTAGTGCCCGCTCGTCCCGAGCGTGCTGCTCCCGCTTCCGCTGCCGCCACCGCCGCCACCGCCGCCAACGGTGCCACTCCCGCTGCCCTTGCTCGTGCCCACCGTGAAGGTGAGCGTGACGGTGTGGCCGTCGGCGCTGATGATCGTCCGGCTGCCGGCGTCAGCATAGTCGCTGAAGGTAACGTTCGGCGCCGTGAAGGTCAGCACGTAGGTGCCGGCCGTCGGCGTCGGCGTCTGGACGCCGTTCTCGGTGGAGCCGCCCCAGTTGTAGCCGTAGACGACCTTGCCGGTCGCGTTGATCTCGGCCGTCATCAGGGTCCCTGCCGGGACGACGTAGGCGCCGGTCTGGGTGTTCCGCAGACTGAACGTGGCCCCGGCGTCGTAGGCCCGCACGAGGTCCGTGACCTGGACGGTCGTGCCTTCCTCGCCCACCGTGTCATAGGAAAACGGGAACGTTTCCTGATTCCCCAGCGTGCCGTAGGCCGAGAGCTTGTCCGACAGGCTGGGCTGGAGCTTGATCACGTGGTAGCCGGTCATGCCCGTGGCCGCGGGGTCGAGGATGCCGACCTCGACCCGGATCGGTGTGCCCTCCTTGAGCGCGGTGCCGACCAGGTTGTCGCCCCAGTCGACCGTCGCCCCGCTCACGGTAGCCTCGGTCGCGCACTGGCCCTGCCACGTGTTGACGCCCTGCACGTAGTAAGGGGTCGTCGGCGACACCTCGTATCCGGTCGTCGGCGTCCCGTTGGGGGCGACGGCGCTACCGGGGCAGGTCACGCCGGCGAAGGTGGAGCCGCCGACAAACACCGCCGGGACCGACAGGTTGTTGGCGACCGACGTCTCGCCGCCACCGCTGTTGCCGCTGCTGCCGCTGCTCTTGCTGGCAGCCACCGTGAAGGTCAGCGTCGCCGTGTCACCGTTGACGACGGTTTGGCTGTCCGGATCGGCGAAGCCGCTGAAGGAGATGTTCGGCGCGGTAAAGGTCAACACGTAGGTGCCGGCCTCGGGCGTGGGGTTGACGACCCCGCCCTCGCTGGAGGCGCCCCAGTTGTAGCCGTAGACGACCTTGCCGGTCGCGTTGATCTCGGCCGTCGCCGGCGTGCCCGGCTGCACCACGTACGCCCCGGTGGTGATGTTCTGGAGGCTGAACGTGGCCCCGGCGTCGTAGGCCCGCACGAGGTCCGTGGCGGTCGTGGGCGTGCCTTCCTCGCCTATCGTGTCATAGGTGTACGGGAAGGTCAACGGATCCCCGAGCGTGCCGTAGGCGGACTCGCGGTCGGTCAGGCTGGGCTGCAGCTTGACCACGTGGTAGCCCGTCATGTTCCCGGCCGCGGGGTCGAGGATGCCGATCTCCACCCGGATCGGTATTCCGGCCTGGAGCGCGGTGCCGACCAGGTTGTCGCCCCAGTCGACCGTCATCCCGCTCAGGCTGTCGGCCGTGGTGCACTGGCCCTGCCAGATGTTGACGCCCTGCACGTAGTAGGGGGTCGTCGGCGACAGTTCGTAGCCGGTGGTCGTCGTTCCGGACGGGGCGATCGGTCCACTCGGGCAGGTGAGCCCGAACGGGTTGGTCCCCACGAAGACGGTCGGGACCGACAGGTTGTTGGGAACCGTGGTCTCGCCGCCGCCACCGCCGCTGCCGTTGCCCGGGTTGCCGCCATTACCGCCGCTGCCGCTGCCGCTGCCCTCACTCACCGTGAAGGTCAGCGTCGCCGTGTCACCGTTGACGACGGTCCGGCTGTCCGGGTCGGCGAAGCCGCTGAAGGTGACCTTCGGCGCGGTGAAGGTCAGCAGGTAGGTGCCGGCCGTCGGCGACGTGGTCTGGACGCCATTCGCGGTAGCGCCGCCCCAGTTGTAGCCGTAGACGATCTTGCCGGTCGCGTTGATCTCGGCCGTCATCTTGGTGCCGGGGGAGACCACAACCTGCCCGGTCGTCGTGTTCGTCAGGCCGAACGTGGCGCCGGAGTCGTAGAACCGCACGTAGTCGGTGGCCGGCGTGGTGGTGCCGTTCTCACCCGTCGTTGTGTACGGGTACGGGAACGCCACCTGTGCTCCGGTCGTGCCGTAGGCCGAATCCTTGTCTGAGAGGCTGGGCTGCAGCTTCACCACGTGGAAGCCGGTCCCGGTCGCCGCCTCGTCGAGGATGCCGACCTCGACCCGGATCGGAGCGCCCGACTTGAGCGCGGTGCCGACCAGGTTGTCGCCCCAGTCGATCGTCGCCCCGGTCGCGGTGTCCGCCTTCGTGCACTGGCCGTGCCAGGTGCTCACACCCTGCACGTAGTAGGAGCCAGCGACCTCGTAGCCGCTGGACGGCGTCCCGCTGGGATTGAGGACGCTGCCGTCGCAGGTCACGCCGGTGAAGCTGGAGCCGCCGACGAAGATAGCCGGGACCGACAGGTTGTTCGGGACGCTTGTCCCGCCACCACCGCTGCCGTTGCCCGGGTTGCCACCGCCGCCCCGGCCCGCCGCCAGGGCGGTCGCCGGCATTGCCATCAGTACGATCAATGCCAGGGTTACCAGGAGACGCCAGCGTTTGTGCAATTCCATGAAACGCTCCTCAGCTCAGTAACCAGGGCCCCTCCCAGAGCCGTCTCGCCAACACGCGTCGCCGCCATCTACATGCGCCCTCCCTCGCCGGTACGGAGAAGGCTCGATCCCGGGCCGGGCCACGACGGATCGTCCGCCATGAGCGTTCAGATCCGGGCACGCACCGCTCCTGTCGCTATCCATGCACTACCCGGCTTTCATTGTGGGCGGGGAGTTGTGCCAAAGCCGACAAAACGGCACCGGCGTACCGCAACAATGACATGACAACCGGGACCTTTGGGGGGCCGGGGTCCTGGGGTGCGGCGGGGAGTAGCGCTGCAAGGGGGGATACTGGGCCACGCCACGGGCACGCAAACGGCGCGGGTGGATCACCCGCGCCGCGTCCCTCAACTCCTGGTGCCGGTGGGCTGATTTGAACAGCCGACCAAGGGCTTATGAGTCCCCTGCTCTACCACTGAGCTACACCGGCGCTCACGGCGTCGGAGAGTTTATCAAGCCCCGCCTCCGCGCGTCAAACCGCGTACCGGGGCACGGGGCGCGCGCGGAGCGATGGTACAATCGCCGAAGGACGTGGGATCGGGAGGAAGCCGCTGCGTGAGACTGGATGCCGATGCCTTGCCGCCTCAGGTGCTGCAGGGACTCAACCCGGAGCAGGAACGCGCCGTCACCACGGTCGACGGGCCGGTCCTGGTCGTCGCCGGCCCCGGTAGCGGCAAGACCCGCGTCCTCACCCACCGCGTCGCCTACCTGATCGACCACCGTGGCGTCTCGCCCTGGCACATCCTGGCCGTGACCTTTACCAACAAGGCCGCCCGCGAGATGCGCGCCCGCCTCGAGATCCTGGTCGGTCCCGACCGCGCCCGTCAGCTCACCGTCGGCACCTTCCACGCGGTCTGCGCCCGCATCCTCCGGCGCGACGGCCACCTGATCGGGCTCGACCCGCGCTTCACCATCTACGACGATGCCGATCAGATCGACGCGGTCAAGCAGTCGCTCAAGGCGCTCAACCTCGACCCCAAGCAGTTCGCGCCGCGGCCCATCCTCAGCCGCATCTCCGCCGCCAAGAGCCAGTTCGTCGCTCCCGGAGCTTTCGCCGAGCAGGTGGAGAGCTACTGGGATGAGGTCGTCAGCCGGGTCTATCCACACTACCAGGAGATCCTGCGCCGCAATCGGGCACTCGACTTCGACGACCTGCTGGGCGAGACGCTGCGCCTCTTCAACGAGCAGCCGCGCGTGCTCGAGCGTTACCAGGAGTGGTACCGCTACGTGCTGGTCGACGAGTACCAGGACACCAACCGCGTCCAGTACCTGCTCGTGCGCGCCCTCTCGGCGCGGCACCGCAACCTCTGCGTCGTCGGCGACCCGGACCAGTCGATCTACGGCTGGCGGCAGGCCGATATCCGCAACATCCTGGACTTCAAGCGCGACTACCCGGACGCGCAGGAGATCCACCTGGAGCTCAACTACCGGTCCTCCCGCTCGATCGTCGAGGCGGCCGACCAGGTCATCCGGGCGAACACGCTGCGGATCGACCGGCGGCTGCGCACCGACAACCCGGCCGGCGAGCGGCTCGTCGTGCGCGAGATGTACGACGAGACGCAGGAGGCGCAGTTTGTCGTCTCGGAGGTGCGGCGGCTGGCCCAGCTCGGTCGCTACGCCTACCGCGACGTGGCCGTGATGTACCGGACCAACGCCCAGAGCCGCGCCCTCGAGGAGGGGTTCATCCGTAGCGAGCTCCCGTACCAGATCGTCGGCGGCACGCGCTTCTACGAGCGGCGCGAGATCAAGGACGCGATGGCGCTGCTGCGGCTGATCGCCAACCCGCACGACGCGGTCAGCCTGCAGCGGGTGCTGGCCAACACGCCGCTCGGCAAGGGTATCGGCCCCCGCACGCTGCAGGAGGTCGATCGCTGGGCTGCTCGCCAGGGACGCTCGGCGTACACCGGGCTCGCGGCGCTGGCCGGGGCGGAGGACCTGCCCGCGCCGGAGGTCGGAGCACGCGCGTCGAAGCTGCTCGCCGACGTCTACCACACGCTCACCCTGCTCGAGGAGAAGAGCCGCTCGCTCGCGCTGTCGGAACTCTTCGACCTGGCCGTGGAGTCGACGGGCTTCGCCCGGCAGTTCCAGGAGGCGGGCGACCCGGAGTCGCTCGAGCGCTGGGACAACGTGCAGCAGCTGCGCGGCGTGCTGGCGGGATACGACCAGCTGCCCGAGGCGTCGGCCCTCGAGACCTTCCTCGAGGAGTCGGCACTCTTCACCGACGTGGACGCGCTGGAGGGCGACGGCAACCAGGTCACCCTGATCACGCTGCACGCCGCCAAGGGGCTCGAGTTCCCGGTCGTCTTCCTGGTCGGGATCGAGGAGGGCATCCTTCCCCACTCCCGCTCGCTCGACACCGAGGCGCAGCTGGAGGAGGAGCGCCGGCTGTTCTACGTCGGGATCACCCGCGCCAAGGAGCGGCTCTACCTGACCCACGCTTTCCGGCGCACGGTGTTCGGCCGAGGCGACCTCAGCGCGCGCTCGCGCTTCCTCGACGCTATCCCACCGGAGCTGGTCGACGCGGGGAGTGCCCGTCTGACGAGCGTCCCCGGCAGGCCGGCGCCGGTGGCGGTACCCGTGACGGCGCTGCCGGCCGCGCCAGAGCTCGCGGTCGGCGACCGCGTCTTCCACGACCGGTTCGGCGACGGCGTGGTCACCGCGGTGCGCGGGGCGAGCGGCGACCAGGAGGTCACCATCGCCTTCAAGCGTCACGGCGAGAAGCGCCTGCTCGCCAGCCTGGCCAACCTGCGCGTCGACTGAGACCGGCGTCCGGCCGGCACGACGATGACCGGTGGGATTCTCAACACGGGGTACGGGGGGACGATTGCGTCCCGGTGAGAACCAGGAGGAACGGATGGCGGAGCATCGCTGGGTCTACCTCTTCCGGGACGGCAACGCGAACCAGCGCGACCTCCTCGGCGGCAAGGGCGCCAACCTGGCCGAGATGACCAACGTCGGGCTGCCGGTCCCGCCCGGGTTCACCATCACCACCGAGGCCTGCAACGCCTTCCTCAGCGACGGTCGCGACTTTCCGTCCGGCATGTGGGACCAGGTGCTGGCGGCGCTGCGTGACGTCGAGGACACCATCGGCCGCAAGTTCGGTGACACCGGCAGCCCGCTGCTGGTGTCGGTCCGCTCCGGCGCCAAGTTCTCGATGCCCGGCATGATGGACACGATCCTGAACCTGGGCCTCAACGACCAGACGGTCAAGGGGCTGGCCCGGGAGGCCGATCCGCGCTTCGCCTACGACTGCTACCGCCGGCTGATCCAGATGTTCGCCAAGGTCGTGCTCGCCGTCGACTCCGAGCTGTTCGAGGACGTCATCGACGCGCACAAGCGCGAGCTGGACGTCGAGGCCGACTACCAGATCCCGGCGGATCACCTCGAGCGCATGGTCGGCGAGTTCAAGGCGATCGTGGCGCGCGAGGCCGGCCGGCCCTTCCCCGACGACCCGTACGAGCAGCTGCGCCAGGCGGTCGTGGCCGTGTTCGATTCCTGGAACAACCGCCGCGCCATCAACTACCGCAACGCCAACGGCATCCCCCACAACCTGGGCACCGCGGTCAACATCCAGAGCATGGTCTACGGCAATATGGGCCCGGACTGCGCCACGGGCGTGGCCTTCACCCGCAACCCGAGCACGGGCGAGAACCGGCTGTTCGGCGAGTACCTGACCAACGCCCAGGGCGAGGACGTCGTGGCCGGCGTCCGCACCCCGCAGCCGATGTCACAGATGGCCGACGACCCGGCGCTGCGCCCCGCCTACGACCAGCTACAGCAGATCGCCGAGCGGCTCGAGCAGCACTACCGCGACGTGCAGGACCTCGAGTTCACGGTCCAAAACGGCAAGCTCTGGATGCTGCAGACGCGCACCGGCAAGCGCACCGGCGCGGCGGCCGTCAAGACCGCGGTCGACATGGTCGGCGAAGGGCTGATCAGCCGCGCCGAGGCGGTCCAGCGCGTGCAGCCCGACCAGCTCGACCAACTGCTCCACCCGACGATCGATCCCCGCAACAAGCCGCCGGTCCTCGCGGTCGGCCTGCCGGCGAGCCCCGGCGCCGCCACGGGTCAGTTGGTGCTGGACGCCGACGAGGCCAAGGCCACCGCCGAGGACGGCCAGCCGGTCATCCTGGTGCGGCTCGAGACGTCTCCCGAGGACTTCCACGGCATGCTGGCGGCGCAGGCGGTGCTGACGGGGCGCGGCGGGATGACCTCCCACGCGGCCGTCGTGGCGCGCGGCATGGGCAAGCCGGCCGTGGTCGGCTGCACCGCGCTGCAGGTGGACTACGACCGGCAGCAGGTCTCGGTCAACGGCACGGTCGTCAAGAAGGGCAGCTACATCACGGTCGACGGCTCGACCGGCGAGGTCATGCTGGGCCAGGTCCCGACGATCGAGCCGCAGGTGGGCGGCGACCTCAGCACGCTGCTCGGCTGGGCGGACGAGATCCGGGTAATCGGAGTGCGCGCCAACGCCGACACGCCACAGGACGCGGCCAAGGCCCGCGAGCTGGGCGCCCAGGGGATCGGGCTCTGCCGCACCGAGCACATGTTCTTCGAGGGCAACCGCATCCAGGCCGTCCGCGAGATGATCATTGCCACGGACGCCGAGGAGCGCCGGGCGGCACTGGCCAAGCTCGAGCCGATGCAGCGAGCGGATTTCATCGGCATCTTCACGCAGATGGCGGGCCTGCCGGTGACCATCCGCACGCTGGACCCGCCCCTCCACGAGTTCCTGCCCCACGACGACGAGGAGATCGCGGCGCTCGCCGGCGACATGGGGATCGACGCCGAGATCATCCGCAACAAGGTGGTGGCGCTGCGGGAGGCCAACCCCATGCTCGGCCATCGCGGCTGCCGGCTCGGCATCACCGCGCCGGAGATCACCGAGATGCAGGCCCGCGCGATCTTCGGTGCGGCCCTCGCGGTGGCCGCGGACGGGATCGAGGTCGAGCCGGAGATCATGATTCCGCTGGTGGCCGACGTGCGCGAGCTGCGGCTGCAGCGCGAGGTCGTTGACCGCGTCGCGCGCGAGATGTTCGCCGAGGCCGGCCGGCAGATCCCCTACCTGGTCGGCACGATGATCGAACTGCCCCGCGCGGCCCTCACCGCGGACCGGATCGCCGAGGAGGCTCAGTTCTTCAGCTTCGGCACCAACGACCTGACCCAGACGGCCTTCGGCCTCAGCCGCGACGACTCGGGCCGCTTCCTGCCGTATTACGTCGAGCACGGCATCTTCGACAGCGACCCGTTCCAGGTGCTCGACCGGGAGGGGGTCGGCGAACTGATCAAGATCGCCGTCGAGCGGGGGCGCCGGACCCGGCCGGACATCAAGCTGGGCATCTGCGGCGAGCATGGCGGCGACCCGAGCAGCGTCGAGTTCTGCCACCAGGTCGGGCTGAACTACGTCAGTGCCTCGCCGTTCCGGGTGCCGATCGCGTGGCTGGCGGCAGCGCAGGCGGCCCTCGAGCACGCCGAGCGCGACGTCTGAGGCCGCGCGTCGAGAGCGACGGACATGCGGCCCCGGCGGAGCGCAGCCGGGGCCGTTTTTCTGCCCAGGTCGCGCCGCGCCCGGTGACGACGCGCGCCGGTCAGCGTGACTCGAGCAAGCGTCGGCGCTCCTCGTACTCCTCCACGCCGATCTCGCCGCGGGCGAATCGCTCGCGCAGCACGACGAGCGCGCGGTCCGCTTCCTGGGGATTGCCGGGAGCAATCGCGCGCCGCCGCAGCAGCAGCCAGAGCACGACGGCGATGACGATGGCGGCCACGATCATGGAGAGCCCCTTTCGTCGGTGCGACGCGGTTGCTGGGAGCGGAACCGACAGCGCCGCCGGCGCGCTCGAGCCGTCCGCTCGCGCGAATCGTACCCGCGCCGGCACGTGGTCGGGCGCGCGGCGTCCGCATGGGATTCCCATTTACGGGACGGTGTGGCACTCTCCGCGAATCGGAAGCTACGGGGGGCGGGGACTCGGTAACATGCTGGAGGGGGAGCAATGAGCGGAGCGACGTTCCGGGTGCGAGCGTTCGAACCAGGGGATATCGATGATGCCGCGGCCATCTACTCGTGCCCGAGCGTCATGGCCAACTCCGCGTCGTTCGTCCCCTACCAGTCACACGCGCAACTCGCGGACCGGTTCTTTCCGGTGCCCGAGGGCACCTACTTCTTCGCGGCGGAGGCGGACGGGCGGGCCGTCGGCGTGCTGGGCCTGCACGGGCGCACCCGCCCACGAACGCGCCACTCGGCGTCGATCGGCATGGCCG
>DASSZN010000262.1:0-5564 GCA_035702805.1 Thermomicrobiaceae bacterium
GCCCTCATCGACGGCGCGGTCACCCTCGGGCACTTCGCGCCGGAGACGGTCGCCCGCGCCGACCTCCAGGCGCTGCTGCGGCGCGTCGACTTTCGGGTGCCCGACGAGTGGCGCAAGGGCGCGGGGGCGCCGGACATGGGGCAGGCCCGCCTCGAGGTGCGGCTGGCGGACGGCTCGGTGCGGCACGCCGAGGTCGCGGCGCCCCGCGGCAGCGCCGTCTGCCCGCTCTCCGACGCCGAGCTCGAGGCGAAGTTCCTCGACTGCGCCGCGCTCGCGCTCGGCGCGGACGGCGCGCGGCGGGCGCTGGACCTCGTCCGCGACCTGGAGCGGCTGAACGACGTGCGCGCCCTCACGGCGGCCCTCACGCCACGGCGCGCCTCGTAGGGACGCGGTTCGGCGCCCCGGTACCGACCGGAGAACGCGCGGCGCGCCGCGACGGCGCCGGTTTCCTCTCCGCCGGCCTCGGTCCCGTTCCCGCGGTCAGAGCCCCCGCCGGCGCAGGAACTCGTGCACGGCCCGGTTCCAGCCGATCGGGTTCTCCCGCGCGGCGCCGTGGTGCGTGTTGGGCAGGATCACGAAGTCGGAGTCGGCGAACTGCTGGTGCCACTCGTACGCCAGCTCGATCGTCTTCTGGGGCTCGTTGCCGCCGACGATCACGAGCACCGGCGCGGCCAGGCGATGCATCTCCGGGTAGCGCGGTCGCTGGTCCCAGTCGCGCAGCACGGCGAGCGCCTTGATCGCGGCGTCGGTGGTGCCGCCCAGCCCCTGGCGCAGGGTCGCCAGGTAGCGCCCGGCGAGCGTGTCGGCGAATCCCTCCACCGCCGTCGTTGGCCCGGCCTCTTCCCAGTCGTAGGACCTCGGCTGGCGCACGATCACCGGCCCGCCAGTCGCGGCGGCCGCGACCTCCTCCTCCAGCCACTGCCGCCCCAACGGCCAGAGGTAGGGAACGGTGTGCCCGACGATCAGCGCCAGGGACCGGTCAGGAAAGTCGAGCCCGAACTGGGACGACACCACGCCGCCGAGCGACGCGCCGCCGACGATGGCCCGCTCGATGCCCAGCGCGTCCATGAGGTGCTTGATGTCCCGCGCCAGGTCGGCCGCGCTCCATGGGCCGGGTGGGTCGTCGGAGCGGCCGGTACCGCGCCGGTCGAACACGATCACCCGGTAGAACTGGGAGAAGTACGGCACCTGGAACGGCATCCAGGCCAGATGACCGTGCCCGTGGAGGATGAGCGTCGTCCCCTCCCCCGCGCTCTCGTAGTAGAGCCGCACTCCCGAAGCGTCCACGTAGGGCACGTCGTCACCTCCTGAGCCCGCGTCGCTCCCATCTCGCGTCCGCTCCCCAGCGGGGCGACCCGCGATGGCGCGCGCCATGGTATCGTACCCGGACGGGTGAACGGAGAGCCGGGGCCCCTTCGCGCTCATCGCGGCCCGCGGGCACGTGGCGCACCTCGGGCCGGAGGGACGATGGACCGCGCGCGACATGTCGCCGAGTGGTACCGGCGAAACCGAGTCCTCGCCTGGGTCTGCCTCGCCATCGCCGTCAACCAGCTGGGCTTCGGCGGCATCGTCCCGGCGGTCCCGATCTACGCCGGGACGTTCGGCGTCTCCGAGGCGGCCATCGGCCTGGCCGTCGCGGTCTACGGCCTGGCGCGCTTCCTGGTCAACGTCCCCGCCGGACAACTCGCGGACGCGACCGGCCGCCGCTGGTCGATGGCCCTCGGCGGCCTCGTCACCGTCGCCGGCAACATCCTCTGCGCGCTGGCGCCGAGCTATCCCCTGTTCCTGCTGGCGCGGTTCGTGGCCGGTTGCGGCGCGTCGATGGTGCTCACGACCGGCCAGATCATGGCGGCGGACGTGGCGACGCCGGAGAACCGCGGCCGGACGATGGCCATCTACCAGTCGGTGTTCCTGCTGGCGGTCGGCATCGGCCCGCTGCCCGGCGGCTTAATCGCCCAGCACCTTGGCCTCCGCGTCCCGTTCCTCACCTACGCGATCCTGGGTGGCGTCGTGGCGCTCCTCGCCTTCGCCCGGGTGCCCGAGACGCGACGGCCGGGGATCACCGCGGCGGGCGAGGGTGTCCTGCGTCCCAGCTTCACCACCCAGATCCGCGTCCTGGGGTCGACGCCGGCGTTTCTCCTGGTCGGACTCATCGCCCTGGCCAACTCCTTCGCGCGTGCCGGTGCCCTCTTCAGCCTCGTGCCGGAGATCGCCAAGACCCAGCTGGGGCTCTCCGAATCACAGATCGGCCTGGGCCTCTCGCTGGTCAGCCTCGGCGGGCTGATCGTGGCTTACCCGGCCGGGGTCCTGGTCGACCACTTCGGCCGCAAGTCGGTCATCGTCCCGTCGACGATCCTGGGCGCCGGGGCCATGGTGCTCTTCACCCTGGCTCCGAACTTTGTCTGGTACCTGGTCAGCTGTACCTGCTGGGCGTTCGCGGCCGGCGTTGCCGGCTCCGCCCCACCGGCCTACGCCGTCGACGTGGCTCCGGCCGGCATGAACGCCGCGGCGATGGGAGCCTTCCGGATGCTCGGCGATGCCGGGTACGTCATCGGACCCGCCCTCCTCGGCTGGTCCGCCGACCTGTTCGGCAACAGCGTGGCCCTCTACGGCACCGGCGCGCTGCTGCTGGTGTCTGGCGTGGCGTTCGGACGCTTCGCGCCCGAGACTCGCCAGCGGCTACGGCCACGACCCCGGGAATCCGCCCGCCCGGCGGACTGACGAGCCGGGACCGGCCGGCCGTATGCGGACTGCCGGGCGCCGCCTACGCGCCGTCGGGGCGCCGCAGCAGCGCGAAGGGGAAGGTCGCCGAGTCCGCGAAGATCTCCGCATGGTCGCGGCGTAGCACCGTGACCTTGCCCGCGCCGGACACGCTCGCGGTCCCGGTCGCGGGGTCGAGAATGCAGGCGGTGTGCTCGTCGATGGCCAGGACCGCCGTCTCCGCCGGCAGCATGTGGCGCAGGTAACGGAAGCGGTCCGCCCCCATGAAGCAGTGAGTGGTGTCGAGGTCGGCGCCGCCCTCGGTGTTGTTCCAGTGGCCGAGAACCGTAACGTCCAGGCCTAGTTCCCGGAAGAGATCCAGCCCCGGCAGCCAACTGAGGTCGTCGCCGGCCTTATAGATCTCGTAGACGGGCAGCGTGAAACGACCGCTGGCGATGGCGGCGGCGCTCGCGAGCGCCACTGCCGCACCGCCCGCCCAGCGCTCGCGGATCAGGTCGAGCGCCAGCGTCCCGGCGAGGTGCCGCGCGGTGTAGCTCGGGCTCCCGGGTCCGGAGAAGATGTAGTCGGCCCGGCGGAGCGGCGCCACTATCGTCGGCGAGTCGGGGTCGTACACGCCGCCACGCCGACGCGCCGCCACGACCCGCACCTCGGGACGGAAGTTCGACAGGTGCTGCTCGAAGAAGGCGCGCAGCCGCTCGGAGATCACCGCGACGTTCGGCTGGAAGCCGGCGGGCGTCTCGACGATGGCGACCTGGACGGGCGCCCGCAGGCGCGCCATGAGCGCCTCATGGACGCGGCGTCCACGGTTCGACGTCTCGCCCGAGCCGAACAGCGCCACCGGACCGTGCGGCATGTCGCTCCCCCTATCTCCGTGTGTGCGTCATACTACAACCTGACGCACCCTCCAGTACGCCCGGCACACCCGGAGAGATCAGCGGCGGCGTCGCCGCCGGGACGGACGAAGAACGTGGTTGACGACGCGCTGCCGCGCTGTGGCTGGGCCAACGAGAGCCCGAGCCTGACCGAGTACCACGACCGTGAGTGGGGGCGGGCACCGGGCTCCGACGCCGGCTACCTCGAGGCGCTGACGCTCGAGGTATTCCAGGCCGGGCTGTCCTGGCGGACGGTGCTGGCCAAGCGCGACGCCTTCCGGCGCGCGTTCGCCGGGTTCGACCTGGACGGGGTGGCTGGCCTGAGCGCCGCCGACGTCGAGCGCCTCCTCGCCGACCCGGGCATCATCCGCCATCGCGGCAAGATCGTCGCGACGATCCACAACGCCGCCTCGCTGTGCGCCCTGCGCGACGAGCACGGCTCGGTCCAGGCCTGGTTCGACCGGGCCCCGGCCGATCCTGTCGAGCTCTACCGCGCGCTGCGGCCCCGGCTCGCCTTCTTCGGCCCGACCACCTGCGAGAGTTTCCTCCACGCCGTCGGCAGGGTTCCGGCGCCGCACGAGCCGGGCTGCTGGCTCGCCCGCTAGCAGCGCCCGGCAGGGCGGCTCACGGCACGCCTTTTGCGCGGCTCGCCTCCGGCCTGGAACCGCCCCAGGAGCCGTTGATGGAGGAGTTCGAGACGGACTGCCTGCGTCCGCTCGCCGATCCCTGCGTATAACAACCAGCCGCATCCGGTGAAAGACCGCCGCGCCGCGGCGGACAGCGAGTCGGCCGCATCGGGAAATGTGGTCCCGACCTGGCCGGTGACGCGCGGGCAGCAGCCTGATTGCTCGAACAACCCGCGAATTGGCCGAGCACGCCGCTCGGCATGGCGCACCTGGCTGAGGCAAACGAACTCGCCGGGCGCGGAGAAGGGAGATCCCGACCGATGCACCGTCTGATCCGTCGTGGGATTGGCACCTGGCTCATCCTGACCGCCGCCGCGGCACTGCTGCTGGCGGCCTGCGGTGGCTCCAGCACCAGCACCACGCCCACCACCTCGGCGGGCACGACCTCGTCGACCGCTACCTCCTCGCCTGTCGTCGGCGCGGCCTCACCCGTGGCGTCCCCAAACGCTTCACCGTCCGCCTCGCCGTCAGCCTCTCTCGTGGCGTCTCCCAGCGCCTCACCGACGGCCAACGTGACCGTCCAGGTCGGCAACAGCCCCACCCTCGGACCAATCCTGGTCGATAGCCAGGGGATGACCCTGTACGAGTTCAGCGCCGACACCTCCACGACCAGCAACTGCACTGGCGCCTGCGCCAAAATCTGGCCGCCACTGACGCCGTTCGGCCCCTCGGCCACGCCGACCACCGCCTCTCCGGTGTCCAGCATCGGGAATGCCGCGACCCCGGTCGCCGGCCCCGGTGCGACCGGCACGCTGAGCACGATCACCCGGCCGGACGGGACGTACCAGGTGACCTACAACGGCCACCCGCTCTACACCTACATCAAGGACACCAAGCCCGGCGACACGACCGGTAACGGCGTGGCCGGCAAGTGGTCCGTCGCCAAGCCCTAGCCCGGCGGCGACCCACACACTCGAGCGTGACCGCGACGGGGTCGTTGTCGGCCCCGTCGCCGTTGCCGGCGAGGCGACGCTATACTCCCGCTGCGAGCAGGGAGCCTGGTGAGCGAGGACGACGTGGGCACGGACACAGCGACGCTGGTGGCGGGCAGATACCGATTGATGAGCGTGGTCGGAACGGGCGGCTCCGCGCGCGTCCACCTGGCGTCGGACCTGGACGGGCGGCTGGTCGCGATCAAGCTCCTCATCCCGCCCCAGGCAGGCGATCCCGGCGCCGTCGAGCGCTTCACCCGCGAGGTGGCGATTGCGCGGAGCATCACCCACCGCAACGTGGTGCGGGCACTCAACAGCGGGACACACCGGGGCGCACCGTACCTGGTCATGGA
>DASSZN010000348.1:0-14626 GCA_035702805.1 Thermomicrobiaceae bacterium
GGTTCGTCGTCGAGCGCAACGAGCAGTCGGCGCTGGAGGTCACGCCGGAGGAGCGCGAGCGCGAGTACGAGCGGCGCTGGCAGCACGGCGGCTTCGGCTTCACCTCGGCCTTTGCCGACCTGCTGACGAGCCGGGAGGCCAACGAGACGGCGGCCGCGTTCCACCGGGCCAAGATCCGCCAGATCGTCCGCGACCCGGCGGTCGCCGAACTCCTCTGCCCGCGCGACCACCCGGTCGGCACCAAGCGCCTGCCGCTCGACACCGACTACTACGAGACGTACAACCGCGACAACGTCACCCTGGTCGACATTCGCTCGGCGCCGATCGCCGAGATCACCCCGGCCGGGCTGCGGACTCAGACGACCGACTACGCGTTCGATGACCTCGTCTTCGCCACCGGCTTCGACGCCATGACCGGTACGCTGTTCAAGATCGACATCCGGGGCCGGGGCGGCCTGGCGCTGAAGGAGAAGTGGGCGGCCGGGCCGCGCACCTACCTCGGCATCGCCTCGGCCGGCTTCCCCAACCTCTTCCTGATCACCGGCCCGGGCAGCCCCTCGGTCCTGAGCAACATGATGGTCTCGATCGAGCAGCACGTGGAGTGGGTCGCCGGCTGCCTGGACTACCTGGAGGAGCGCGGGCTGGCCGGCATCGAGGCGTCGCTCCCGGCGGAGGACGCCTGGGTCGAGCACGTCGACGAGGTGGCGCACCGGACCCTCTACCCGCTGGCGAACTCCTGGTACATGGGCGCGAACATCCCGGGCAAGCCGCGCGTCTTCCTGCCCTACGTCGGCGGCGTCGGCACCTACCGCACGACCTGCGACGAGGTCGCGGCCGGCGACTACCGGGGGTTCGACCTCATCGCCCGGTGAGAGCGGCGCCCGGCCGCCTGTTCCGCTCCGGGGCCACCTCGGCTAGACTGGCGCGGCGCCGCCCCGCGACCGGGGCGGGACGGAGCGTGAGAGGGAGGCGGGACGGATGATCGGGACGGTCGTGGTGCCCCTGGATGGCTCGCAGCTGGCGGAGGAGGCGCTGCCCCGTGCCGCGGCTATCGCCGAGCGCTCCTCGGCGCCGCTGCACCTGGTGCGCGTGGTGCCGTCCGACGCGAACGGGGCGGCCCAGGACGAGGCGCGGACGTACCTGCAGGGCAAGGCGCGCGACCTCGGCGACCGCGTCCAGGTCAGTGTCCTCACCGGTGACCCGGCGGCGCAGATCATCGACCACGTGGCCGGGCTGGCGGACGCACTGGTCGTGATGACGACGCACGGCCGCAGCGGCATCGGCCGCTGGATCTCGGGCAGCGTCGCCGACCGGGTCGTGCGCGACGGCGAGGCGCCGGTCCTGCTGATCCGCTCCGGCATGCCGAGCGCCGGCCAGGCGACGGTCCGCGCGATCCTGGTGGCCCTCGACGGCTCGAGCTACGCGGAGACGGCGCTGGGACACGCGGTCGACCTGGCGAAGGTCTTCGACGCCGAGCTGCAGCTGGTGCGGGTCGCCGAGACGGCGCAGATCTACGCCATGCTGACGCCCGAGGCGCAGACCCCGGCCGCGGCCGAGGCGATCAACGAGGTGATCGACCGGCTGTCCGCCGAGGCGCGCGACTATCTGACCGCGGTCGCGGAGCGCCTGCGGGCCGACGGCCTGCGCGTGCGCACGGAGACGCTCGAGGGGTTCCCATCCGAGCAGATCCTGGCGTTCGAGCGGGAGATGGGCACGGATCTGACCGTGATGGCGACGCACGGGCGCAGCGGGCTCGCGCGCCTGGTCTTCGGCAGCGTGGCCGAGCGCATCCTCAAGCTGGGCCAGACGCCGGTCATGGTGATCCACCCGCGCGGCGAGGCCGCTGAGTCGGGCGATAGGAGCTAGTTCCCGGCGGCGCCGCGCCACGGTCGCGCGCCCGCGAGACGATTGTGAGCCGATGGCGGGCCGGGGCCAGCGCACGCTCTGTCGATACCCGAGCCCGCTCGCGCGCCGGGCACTCCTGCTGGCGGCCGCGCTCGCGCTGCTGCTGACCGGGTGCCGGACCGGGACCCGGCCGCCGGTCCCGGCGCCCACGACGATCCAGCAGATGGTCGACGCGGCGGCGCCCGGCTCCGTCGTCGCGGTGCCGCCCGGCATCTACCGCGAGACCGTCACCATCACCAAGCCGCTCACCCTGGTCGGCCGGCCCGGCGCCGAGATCCGCGGCAGCGACCTCTGGACGTCCTGGACCCCGTCCGGCCGCGTCTGGCTCGGCGGGACGCTGCCGGACTTCCCGCACCGCACGGTCCCCTGCCTGGCGAGCAGCAACGGCCGCTGCGGCTGGCCCGAGCAGGTCTTCTTCGACGGGCGCCCGCTGTTCCAGGTCGGCGGCGACCCCGGACCCGGCCAGTTCGCGATCAGCAGCACGCGCCGGCTGATCCTGGGCGAGAACCCGGCCGGACACACCGTCGAGGTGACCACCCGGCAGCACTGGATCGTCGGCGCGGCCCCCGACGTCACCATCGAGGGCTTCACCATGCGGGACGCCGCCTCCCCGCCGCAAGAGGGCGCGATCGAGAACAACGGCTACGCCAACTGGACCGTCGAGCGCAACACGCTGAGCGACGCCGCGGGCGCGGTCATCTTCCTGCGCGGAGCGTCCGGCCTGCGCGTCCTCCACAACGACATCGCTCGCGGCGGCCAGGAGGGGATCTCGCTCGACCAGACGCGCGGCGCCGCCCTCGAGGACAACACGATCCACGACAACAACACCGAGGAGTTCGATCCTACCTGGGAGGCCGGTGGGGTCAAGATCACGCGCTCGACCGGGACGGTGGTGAGCGGCAACGTGATCGACCAGAACTTCGGCGCCGGGCTGTGGTTCGACATCGGCTGCGTCGGCGCGACGGTGACGGGGAACCGCGTCCACGACAACGCCGACACCGGCATCAGCTACGAGGTCAGCCACGACGGCACGATCAGCGGCAACGCGGTCTGGGAGAACGGCTGGGGCGACCCGTCGACGCTCGGCGCGGCCGGGATCCTCCTGAGCAGCGCCGACCACACCGTGGTCAGCCAGAACGTGCTGGCCTGGAACGTCAGCGGCGTCACCGTGCTCTCCCAGCGGCGCGCCGACGCCAGTCCGGTCGTCGACGACGTCGTGCGGGACAACGTGATCGCGGCGACCGACGACTTCAGTCCGGGCAACCGCTTCGCGCTGCGCTGGGTCGAGGACTACCCCGGCATGCTCTACCGGCCGGCCTCGAACAACCAGGGCCTCGACAACCGCTTCTGGTCCCCGGCGACCGCGGCGAGCGTGCCCCGCTTCCACTGGACCACGGACCTGGCCGACCTGGCGGCCTTCGCCCAGACGCCCGGCGGGCGCGGCAGCACCTCCCTCACGGCGACCCAGAAGGACCAGTTGCTCGGGGCGGCCGGCGTGCCGACGGTCGAGGAGCACCGCTGAGCCGACGCGTCCGGCTCAGTCTCCCGGGGTCTGCGGGCGCGGCTCCCCGTCGTTGGCCTGCTGGTCGAGCCCGGCGCCGTCCGCGCGGTCCGGGGGCGGGATCAGCGTCGAGGCGTCGGCGAGGGCGTTCTGCGGCACGCCGAAGACGCGGGCCAGCAGGGCGAGCTGACGGTCATTGGGCGAGCTGGCGCCCGACTCCCAGTCGGACACGACCGTGGGCGCGACGCCGATGCGGCGGGCCAGGTCCTCCACGCTCATGCCGTGGAGCTGACGCAGTTCCTGAAGCGTGCTCAAGGTCGGACTCCTCTCGCCATGTGCAGGTGGGCGCCGCCGGTCGACGCACCGTGCGGCATCGCAAGTCACATGCGCCGCGCCGGCCGGTTTCGCCCGGCGGGTTGCATCCGGCGGCGGCGCGGGGCATCATTGGCCGGTTTTCCCGGAGCCGCCGTTGCGGCGGACGTGGCCGGGAACCCCACAACCCTTACCGATAGATCCGGAGCTGCCGACCGACGCGCGGGCGTGCCAACGGTCTGTCCAGGGGGTTGCGAGCCGTCTGGTTTCAGGTGTGGAGCCTGTCACGGACGCGGTGTGGAGGATCTGGTCCCGGGGATCGGGGCCGGAGAAGGGAGTGCTCTGGTGAAGGTCTGGTACCGCGGCATGGGCAAGGTGCTCGTGCTGCTGGCCGCCGCGGCGGTGCTCGCGGTGACGCTGGCCGCCTGCGGTGGTAGCGGCGGTTCTTCCAACAGCGGGAGCTCCGGCTCCAGCAACTCGATCAACGTGACCGAGACGGAGTTCAAGATCACGCCGAACACCTTCTCGGCCAAGGCCGGCAAGGTCACGTTCGTCATCAAGAACGCCGGCACGGTTCAGCACGACATCACGGTCGACGTCAACGGCAAGGCCGAGAGCTCGCCGCTGGTCAACCCGGGCCAGACGGCGACCTGGACCACCACGTCCAGCCTGACCGCGGGCACCTACCAGGTCTACTGCAGTGTCCCCGGCCACCGGCAGGCCGGCATGACCGCCACGCTCACGGTGTCCTAGGCATCCCGGACACCCCCGTCGGCGGCTCGACGGTGTACGCTTGCCGGGCAGACACACCTGTCTGCCCGGCTTACCTTTTGGGGAGCGGCGCCCGACCGCCGGTGTCACCATGTCAGACGACCTCCGTCCCGCACCGATCAACGTGCCCGTTACCGGCCAGGACCCGCTGGTCTGCGTCGTCAGCGACCTGCACCTCGGCGGTGACCCCGGCCAGGCGGACTTCTTCGCCGTCGCCGAACTGGTAGACCTGCTCGACCGCCTGGACGCGACGCCGGGCCCCATCGAGCTGATCCTGGCCGGCGACGTCTTCGAGATGCTGCAGATCCACGACACGGCCGGGGACGACGGCAGCCGGGTGCGACCGGTGGTGACCGGCGGCGAGACGGCCGTCATCTTCGAGCGGCTGCGGCGCTTCGCCGCCCAACCCGACCACCGCGTCGTCTGCCTGGTCGGCAACCACGACAACCAGCTCTGGTGGGACGAGCGGGAGCGGCGCGTCCTCCTCGAGGGAGGCTACGTCCACGAGGTCGCTCTCTCCTACCGCCGCCGCTTCGGCGACGACGAGCGCGGCGCGCTCCTCTACTGCGAGCACGGCGCGGAGTACGACCCCGCCAACGCCGTGGGTGACTACGCCAACCCGCTGGCGACTCCGCTCGGGCACCACCTCGTACTGGACCTGGTGAACCACCTCGAGCCGCTCGGCCTCAAGGCGGACGCGGACGAGCCGACCTCGCTGGCCGACATCGACAACATTCACCCGCTCGAGATGATCCCCTGGTGGTTCGTGTCGCGCTTCTTCTACCGGGCCACGCAGCAGCTGGTGAAGTACGTGGTGCTGCCGGGCCTGCTGCTCTACACTCTGTTCCACCTCCTGCCGGTGGCGCTGCTGTTCGAGCGCCTCGCCACCGACCACCCGCTGCTCGACCGTCTGGCCGATCCCTTCAACGGGCCTCCGTGGCTGCTGCTCATCTTCGTGGTCTTCGACTCGTCGCTCGGGCTCGGCATCGTCATCCTGCTGCTGGCCCGGCGCGCCTTCCGCCGTGCGCGCCGCCGCTATGGCCTGGAGGACATCGGCACGATCTTCGGCCGAACCGCGCGGTTCTGGGAGGACGCCACCGACGCGGTGCTGCTCGGACGGCGGCGTCCGGCGCTCTGGGACGGGGAGTGGTCGGGCTGCGACGTGTTCGTCTACGGGCACACCCACTTCGGCTTCATCCGCCCGGTCGCGGATGGCGATCACCCGCGCGCGGTCGTCAACACCGGCACCTGGACCCGGAAGGTCCTGCCGGTGCGCGGACGGCTGAAGTTGCCGCCCGTCTTCCTGCCGACGTACGAGCTGTCCTACGCGCTGGCCTACGTGCAGGAGGGCGCGCTGCTGGTCGAGCTGTGGGAGGTCCCGAAGCCGATCGCCTACACCCTGCCCTGGCCCGAGCGGCTGGCGATCGTGCGCAAGGAGCGCCCACCGCACGCGCCGGCTTCCCGCGCCCCCCGGCTGCTCGACCGGGCAGTCATTCCCCTGCACCCGCCCGGCGCGGAGGGGATGCCGGACGCCGCGCGGCGCGGCGGGCTCGAGGTCGGCGGCACACCGGTGGTGGCCGGCGACTGACCGGCGCTACCGCCCCGGCACGTCGACGCCCGTCCCCACGCCGACCGGCTCGCGCGCCGTGGGCGGGCGCGGCGCGGGCCGGTTCCGGGGGCTGCGGTGGTCGTGGCCGCGCCGCGGTCGCGGCACGGCGTCGATGGCCCCGGCCAGGAGCGCGCGGACGTCCTCGAGGCTCAGTTCCGGCAGGTAGGCGCGCAGGACGGCGTACCCGATGCGGGGCAGGCTGGCCGCGCCGGGGTGCACGAGGTAGAGCGGCTCCCAGCGGGGCTGGAACTTCCGCTTGAAGTCGTAGAGCGAGCCGAAGTTGTAGAGCGCGTCGAGGCGGTCGGCGACCACCGCCAGCGCCCGCTCGAGCGTGCGGCCCTCGCCGTCGCGCGACACCCAGGCCAGCGGCGCGGCGGAGAGACTGGCGAAGGCGGCGCCCTCGGCCTTGAAGGCCAGCGCCGACTGGGCGATCAGGAACTCCATCACGCCGGGGAAGGCGTCCTCGCGGCGGCGCATCATGTCGATCGCCCAGCCGCGCCCGGCGTAGACCGGCAGCCAGGTGGCAAAGGCCTGGATGCGTCCGGCGCCGTCGATGGCGATGGCGGTACGCACCTCGGGGTCCGGCGGGTCGGCCAGCGTCCCCAGCGTGAAGCCCATCTCCGGCAGCTTCTTGTCGGCCATCCAGTCGCGCGAGATCGTCCGGAGTTGCCGGACCACCGCCGGGTCCGCGCTTGCCTGGTCGATCAGCCGGAACGCGACCCCCTCGCGGCGCGCCCGGTTGAGGGCCGTGCGGACGTCCTGCCAGGATTTGCCGCGGAACTCGAGTGTCGTCAGGTCGATCACGGCCTCCTCACCGACCTGGAGCGCGGCGAGGCCATGGCGCGCGTACTCGACGAGGAAGGCGCGGTTGGCGCCATAGATGCAGGGCGTCCAGCCGTTCTGTGCGGCGAGGTCGACGAACTCGTCGATGACGGCGGCGCAGCCCTCGGGCGTGCCGATGGGGTCGCCGAGGACGAGCGCGACGCCCCCGATCAGGCGGTAGGCGAGGTAGGCGCCGCGCGCGCCGTCGAGCAGGATGGTGTTGCCGGACCAGGTCGTCATGTACGAGGTGGTGGCGGCGCCGTAGCGGCGCAGCAGCGCGCGGGCCCGCTCGCGGTCGCGTGGCGTGTCGACCGTCGGCCGAACGACCGGGCGCAGGATCTGGAACAGGCTGAAGGCCACCACGCCGGTCCAGGCGACGGTGATCGAGTCGAGGAACCAGCGCCCCTTCCAGGTCGTGCCGGCGACCGGGCCGCTGAGGAAGGCCATCCGCGTGAGCGCCTGCCACGCGCCGAGCCCGGGCGACGGGGCCGGCGCGAACTGGCCGTGGAGGGCCAGGAAGCCGGCCGCGACGTAGGCCGCGACGAGCAGCAGCGCCAGCGCGGCCAGCCGGAGGGCGCGAGCCACGGTCGGCACGTCCGGCCGGGCGCGGAACTCGTGCCGCCGCCAGAGGAGGAGGGCGACGGCGCCGAGGGTGATGCCGGTCGTGTCCAGGTCGACTCCCCGCGCGAGCTGGGAGAGGGTGACGCCGCCGAGGAGCAGGAGCGCGGTGGCCCAGGCGGTCCGGCGGCCATGGAGCAGGCCGTTGCCGAGCAGGATCAGGAAGAGTCCGGCCAGCACAATGAAGCTGCGCGTGCCGTGCAGCACGGCGAACGGGACCAGGTCGGACCAGGACCAGGGGTAGGCGGCGCCCCCGCGGGCCAGCGCGGCGACGACGTTCGCGGCGCCGATCGACGCCACCAGCGCGGCGATGAGCAGGCGCGGGGTCGAGTGGAAGGCGTAGAAGCCACGGCGGGGCACCCGGCGCTCTCGGGTTCGGGGCTGGTCGCCCAGCCAGGTCCGGGCGGGCCGAACCGGCGGCTCCGCGGCCGGTCCCCGTAACCGGCCAATCGGCACATTCACGGTCAACTGTCCATCTGTCGCGTGTCGTGCGGCGCGCGCCGCGATGATCGAGCGTTGACAGAGTATACCGGAGACAGGCCCGGCCCGCGCGCGCCGGGACCGTCAAACGGGGCATTGCGCCCGGGTCCGCGCTGTCGTCCACCGTGGCTCGCGCCGTCGGCGACCACCGGGGCGGATGACCGTATACTTCGCGCCCAGTACATTCAGCGCAGGCAGGTGCGCGGATCGGCGGCAACGCGCCGCGCACGCCGCGCACGTCCACGTGACGGAGCCAGGGAGGCAGCCATGAGCGAGAGGCCGGCCGACTACACCGTGCGCTCCTACAGCAGCGGCACGGTGGGCCGGGCGTTGAACACGATCCGGCAGCACCACCTCGTCGTCGACAGCCCCTCGATCAAGGAAGAGGTGACCTCGGGCGAGGCGTTCCTGCTGGGGGTCTCGGCCTGCGGCGTGACGCTGGTCGAGGGGGCCGCGCGCGACGCGGGCATCCCGCTCGCGCACACCGAGGTGACCATCGAGGGCTTTCGGGCCGAGGGGCGGCCGGCCTTCGACCGCGTGGCCATGCGCTTCGTCCTGACGGGCGTCTCGCCCGAGCAGGCGGAGTTCCTGGTCGGGCGCTACCGCGACGGCTGACCCCTCTACCGCACGGTCGCCGTGGCGACCACCGTCGACATCCAGGTCGAGGCGCGTCCTCGCTAGCACGCCGACCCGAGCCGCGACCTCCCGGACTCTGCCGGCAGGGCGCTCCCCTGCCGGCATGTCGGCCTGCTCGCTGAACCGGTTCCCGCGCTGTCTCGGTCGCACTCGATACGAGAGCGCGACAGCAGTCCTATCCAGCGGTACAATCTCTCGCGAGTATGCAGATGGTGAAAAACCGGGCAGGGGGCCTAGGTGGACGATCTCAGCCGCGATGGACCACCGGTCATCAACATCAGCGGCGAGCGGGTGCTGCTGGGACCGCTGCGGCGCGACCTGCTGCCGGCGTACCACCGCTGGACGAACGACTTCAGCGGCCGCCGCACGCTGGGCGGCGCGCCGCGCCCACGCCCGCTCGAGGACGAGGCGGCCTGGTACGACAGCGTGGCGACCTCGAGCGCGCACGTGGGCTTCACCGTCTACGAGCGGGCGAGCGGCTGTCCGATCGGGCTGACCAGCCTGGACGACCTCGATTTCCGCAACCGGCTGGCCGAGTTCACCATCTACATCGGCGAGCCCGGCGCGCGCGACAACGGCTACGGCACCGAGACGACCCGGCTGATGCTCGACTACGCCTTCACCGCGCTCGGCCTGCACTCGGTCTGGCTGTCGGTCTTCGCGTTCAACCTGGCGGGCATCCGCGCCTACGAGAAGGCGGGATTCCGGGTGGTGGGGCGCCGCCGCGAGGCGTTCCTCATGGGCGGCCGCTACTGGGACGTGATCTATATGGACTGCCTGGCCGAGGAGTTCACCGGCGGGTTGCTGAAGCAGGTGTTCAGCCCGGACGTGCCCCGCGGCGGCGCGGGCGATGCCGACCGCCCTCATCGGTGATACGATGCCGCCCTGCACCGGGTACAGGCTCGCCCCCGTCGGGGAGGAACCGTGGGTGACCGTTTCAGCGGGCTGTGGCATCACCACGACTTCCTGAAGCTCTGGGGCGGCCAGACCGTCTCGCTGCTCGGCTCCCAGGTCACGCTCCTCGCGCTGCCGCTGATCGCGGTCCTGACGCTCCACGCGAGCCCGACGCAGATGGGCCTGCTCACGGCGGCGCAGCTGGCGCCCTACCTCGTGGTCGGCCTGTTCGCGGGGGTGTGGGTCGACCGGATCCGCCGCCGGCCGCTGCTGATCGTCGCCGATATCCTGCGGGCGCTCCTCCTCCTGTCGATCGCGGCGGCCGCCGTGATGCACACCCTGACGATCGACGTGCTGTACCTGCTCGCGTTCCTGCTCGGCGTCCTCACGGTCCACTTCGACGTGGCCTACCAGTCGTACCTGCCGTCGCTGGTGGGGCGCGAGCAGCTGGTCGAGGGGAATGCCAGGCTCGAGGTGAGTCAGTCGGTCGCCCAGATTGCCGGGCCGGGCCTGGGCGGCGCGCTGGTGGGCCTGGTCACCGCGCCGCTGGCGATCCTGGCCGACGCCGCCTCCTTCCTGGTCTCGGCGGTCTCCCTCCTCGCGATCCGCGCGCCCGAGCCGCGCCCGGCGGTGGTCGGCGAGCGGCAGGGGGTGCGGCGCGAGATCGGCGAGGGGCTGCAGGTCGTGCTGGGCAACCCGCTGCTGCGCTCGATCGCCGGCTGCGCGGCGACGGGCAACCTGTTCGGCACGATCATCGTGGCGATCTTCATCCTCTACGCCACCCGCGACCTGGGGATCTCGGCGGGGCTGCTCGGGCTGATCTTCGCGGCGGGCAACGTCGGCGTGCTGCTCGGCGCGCTGCTGGCCTCGCGCGTCTCCGGCCGGCTCGGCGTCGGCCCGACGATCGTGCTCGGGCTCCTGATCACCGACGCCGGCCTGCTCCTGATCCCGCTGGCCGGCGGGCCGCGCCCGCTGATGGTGGCGATGCTGATCGCCGCCCAGTTCCTCTCCGGCTTCGGCAGCCCGCTCTACAACGTCAACCAGGTCAGCCTGCGCCAGACGATCACTCCCGACCGGCTGCAGGGGCGGATGAACGCGACCATGCGCTTCCTGGTCTGGGGGATGATGCCGGTCGGCTCGCTGCTCGGGGGCGTGCTCGGCTCGGCGCTCGGGCTGCGAACGACGCTGGCGATCGGCGCCGTCGGCGGGCTCACCGCGGTCCTCTGGATCTGGCTCTCGCCGGTGCGGACGCTGCGCGAGCACCCGGCGGCGATCGAGGAGTCGCCGGCCCCGGTGGTCTGAGGCGCCCCCTCGCGACGCGTCGCCCCACGCGCCCGACATCCGTCGCATGCCCCCTTGACAACCGCGACGTCTTACCCTACAGTAAGGCAAGTGAGACCTTACCGGTTGGTAATGTTTAGTGGAGGTGGTCGGTATGCCCGCCGTCGTCCGCGCGATCGAGATCCAGGCCCCGCCCAGCGTCGTCTGGCGCTGGCTCGCGACCCCCGAGGGGCTGCGCCGCTGGCTCAGCCCGTCCCTCGAGATCGACCTGCGCGTGGGCGGTGCCTATCGCCTGCCCGGCGGGGATGGGGCCCCGACGGTCAGCGGCACCGTGCTCGAGCTGGTGCCCGAGGGGAGCCTGGTCCTGTCCTGGTTCGAGGAGGGGGGCGACTGGGTCCACCCCGCCCGGCTGGTCGTCAGCCTGGCCCCCACCGCCGCCGGCACGCGCGTCACCCTGACCCATGACGGCTTCGCCGGCATCGGCAAGGCGAGCTGGCCAGAGACGGTGCAGGCCTACGAGCGCGGCACCGACCGGCACCGGCTGCTGGAGCGGCTGGCCGACCTGGTGCTGGCCGGTGTTGCCTGACACCACCGACGAGCTCTTCCGGGGGCTGGCCGACCCGACGCGCCGGCACATCCTGGATCTGCTGGCCGAGCGCGGGCCGCTCACGGTCGGCGAGCTGGCCGGGGCGTTCCCGGACCTCGTGGCGTCGGGCATCTCGAAGCACCTGATGGTGCTGCGGGCGGCGGGGCTGGTCACGGCGACCCGCCAGGGGCGCCAGCGGCTCTACCGGATCGACGGCGAGGGGCTGGCGGCAGCGCTGGCGCCCTGGCTGGCGCGGTACGAGCCGTACTGGTCCGACGCGCTCGAGCGCCTGCGCGACCTGGCCGAGGGAGCCGAGCCGCCCCGCTGAGCCGGCCGTCGGCAGCACGGGTACGGCGGTGCTCGGGTCGTCACTCCGGCGGGCTGCCGCATGGTCGCCCCGCCGGTCGATGGCCCGAGCGCCGTGCCGGCCCGGGTCGCGGTCGACGCACTGGCCGCGCGCCAATCCGCGACGAGTCACGCTGGATCGAACTCATGGGAGGAGCGAACATCGTGGTCGAGACCGCGCCGGTGATGGTTCGGACCCCCGCGCTGAACATCTACACCCACGACGTCATGCGGCTCGTCCGGTTCTACGAGGGCCTGGGCTTCCGCGAGACGTTCCGGACACCCGATACCGGGACGCCGGCCCACGTCGAGGTAAGGCTCGACGGCTTCATCATCGGCGTGGCCTCGGTCGAGTCGGCCGCGGCCGTTCACGGGCTGAGCCCGGACCTCGGTGGGCGGCCGGTCGAGTTCGTCCTCTGGACCGACGACACCGACGCCGTCTACGCGCGGCTCACCGGTGCCGGCGCGCCCGCGCTGAGCCCGCCGCACGACTTCCTCGATGGGCGCCTGCGCTCCGCCTGGGTGGCGGACCCGGACGGCAACCCGGTCCAGCTCGTCCAGCGACGCTGAGCGACCGCGGCTCGACGGTCGGGGCGGACGCGCGCGCCGAGCGCCGGCCCCGGCCGCCACCCCACGCACCAGCTGCCGCGCCCGTCTCCGGCTCCCCTCGCCACCGGACCCACCTCCGCCAGGCTGTTCCGCGCGACGCGACGGCCGACGACCGCCCGCGTCCGGACGCGCGGGCGTTGCCCGTGCCCCTCTGCCCGTGCTCGTGCACATGCCCCGCGCCGGGCCGATCCCTGCTACAGTTTGGGGCGGCCGGGCCGGCCGGGCGCGCCTGACGACGACGCCGGCGCGCGTGCCCCGGCAACGTGAGGAGTTCGATCGTGGCCGCCGAGCGGCCCACGGCGCCGCGTCCGCCCGCGGCAATAAGGAGGACAGCGACGATGGCGAGGATGACCGGAGGGCAGGCCCTGGTGGCCATGCTCGAGCGGCACGGCCTGGAGGTGATCTTCGGCCTCCCCGGCGTGCAGCTCGACTGGCTGTTCGACGCCCTCTACGACGCGCGCGACAGCATCAGGCTCATCCACACCCGCAACGAGCAGGCGACCTCCTACATGGCGGACGGCTACGCCCGCACCACCGGCAAGATCGGCGCCTGCCTGGTCGTGCCCGGGCCCGGCCTGATGAACGCGCTGGCCGGTCTCTCGACCGCCTACGCCACCAACTCGCCGGTGCTCTGCATCGCCGGCCAGATCCAGACCAACCAGATCGGCAAGGCCTACGGCATGCTCCACGAGGTGCCGCATCAGCTCGAGATGGTGCGCTCGGCGACCAAGTGGGCGGGGCGGGCGATGAGCCCGGCCGAGGTGCCGCAGCTGGTGGTGGACGCCTTCACCCAGCTGCGCAGCGGCCGCCCGCGGCCGGTCGAGATCGAGATCCCGCCCGACGTCCTCCAGGGCGAGGCCGATGTCACCCTGCTCGACCCGGTGGAGGCCGGCCGGCCGGCCGGTGACCCCGACCTGCTCGAGCGCGCGGCGAAGGCGCTCGGCGAGGCGGAGCGGCCGATCATCTTCGTGGGCGGCGGCATCCTCCAGGCGGGGGCCTCGGAGCCGCTGATGGCGCTGGCCGAGATGCTGCAGGCACCGGTCGTGATGAGCTCCGAGGGCCGGGGCGCGATCTCCGACCGGAGCTACCTGGCCCAGGAGATGCCGGCCGCGACCGATCTCCTGCCCGAGTCCGACGTCGTCCTGGTCGTCGGCACGCGCTTCCTCCAGCCGGCCGGCGCGCCCTGGGGGCCGAAGTCCGGCCAGACCGTCATCCAGATGGACGTCGACCCCGAGGAGATCGGGCGGAACTACCCGCCGGCCATCGGCATCGAGTCCGACGCGAAGCTGGGCCTGACGGGCCTGGTCGACCGCGTCGAACACCACAACCGCAAGCGCGCCTCGCGCGAGGAGGAACTGGCCGCGGTCAAGGAGCGCGTCGCCGACCGCTTCTTCGAGATCCAGCCGCAGGCCTCCTACGCCATGACGATCCGCGAGGAGATGGGCGAGGACGACATCTACCTGGCCGGCATGACCCAGATCGGCTACTGGAGCTACACCGGCTTCCCGGTCTACCACCCGCGCACCTTCGTCACCGCCGGCTACCAGGGGACGCTCGGCTTCGAGTTCGCGACCGCCCTCGGGGCGCAGGTGGGCAACCCGGACCGCCGCGTGATCGCCTCGATCGGCGACGGCGGCTTCATGTACACCGTCGGCGAGCTCTCGACGGCGGTGCTGCACAAGATCAAGCTGATCGCGGTGGTCTTCAACGACCGGGCCTTCGGCAACGTCCGGCGCACCCAGCGGCAGAACTTCGACGGCCGCATCATCGGCTCCGACCTGCTCAACCCCGACTTCGTCAAGCTGGCGGAGTCCTTCGGGATGCAGGGGATGCGTGCCGAAGGGCCGGAGGGGCTGCGGAGTGCGCTGCGGAGCGCGTTCAAGCTGGACGAGCCGGTGCTGATCGAGGTACCGGTGGACGAGATGCCCAACATCTGGCGGGCACTGCGGCCGTAGCCGCGTCCCGCGACAGCTCACGAACCGGCGACGGCGCGCTCCCACCCGGGGGTGCGCCAATCTCTGTCGTCCGGCCGGTGGCTGCCTCCGGTGGAAGCTACTCTCGTCCCGAGCCGTCGCCCGCCATCGCGCCCGCTGTCGACCGGGATTGCCCGTCCTTCAGCCGCAGCGCCGGCACCAGCATCAGCGCCATGACCGCGGCCAGGGCGAAGAGCCCGGCCTGGAACGAGCCGGCCGTGTCCTTGAGCACGCCGAGCGCGGTCGGGCCGAGGAAGCCGCCCATCTCGCCGACGGCGAAGTAG
>DASSZN010000073.1:0-2243 GCA_035702805.1 Thermomicrobiaceae bacterium
AGGCTAGATCACCGGCTTGCAGTCACCGGAAGGTACGCGCGGTGGGCGTGAACCTCGTCAGCCTCAGCCAGATGATGCGTCGCGACGGCGGCGACATCGTCGTGCGGCCCAAGGGGCGGAGTGTGCCTGTTGGCGGGAGAACGTGACGCGCTGAGACGAGGCAATCCACTCCTGCCGCGGGCCGAGCAACGGAATCTCGCCCGCGGTTTTTGTTTGTCCGGCGCGACAGGAGAGAGGCAGGCACATGCAACCAGCACGCCAGGAGTCCCGGCCGACTTCCGGCATGGGCGGGCAACTCGACGCCGTGACCGTCGAGCACCTCTCCAAGCGCTTCGTGCGCCGCTCCCTGCTCCAGCGACGCCCGGTGCAGACGATTTGCGCGCTCGACGACGTGAGCTTCACGGTGCGCCACCGCGAGATCTTCGGGATCCTGGGAGTCAACGGCTCGGGAAAGTCGACGCTGATCCGCGTCCTGTCGACCCTGCTGATCCCGGACGACGGGTTGGTGCGCATCTTCGGCCTGGATCTCCGGCGCGACGAGGCGGCGGTGAAGCGGCTGATCAACCGCGTCTCGGTGGAGGCATCCTTCTTCAAGAAGCTCTCGGCGATGGAGAACCTGCTCTACGCCGTGCGGCTCTACGGCCGCGGCGGCTCGGGGCTGCGTCGAGACATCGAGGAGATCCTGGTGGCGCTCGGGCTCGAGCGCTCACGGATCGGCCAGCCGCTCGAGCAGCTTTCACGCGGGATGCAGCAGAAGGTCGCGATCGCGCGGGCCTTCCTGACCTCGCCGGTGCTCCTGCTGCTCGACGAGCCGACCACCGGGCTCGACCCGCGCTCGAAGAAAGACGTGCAGGAGTTCGTCACCCGGCTGCGTGACGACCACGACGCCACCATCATTCTCTGCAGCCACGACATGGACGAGGCCGAGCGGCTGTGCGACCGCCTCGCCGTGCTCGACGGCGGGCGGCTGGTAGCGATCGACACGCCGCGCGGCCTCCGGCGCCACGCCGCGGCCGCTGCCGGCACGCTCGACCTGACGCTCGAGGAGACGTTCATCCACCTCACGGGCCGGCCACCGGAGGCGGTCGACCAGGTCGACGGCGAGGTGGCCTGAGCGACACACCGATACTCCATGGGAGGATGGGAGGGTCGATGGCGGAATCATTGCGGCAGCGCTCCCCGGGGTCCGGCGGCCTCTGGCACGAGGTCCGGGCCTCCTATGCCTTCGTGGAGCGCAACGTCTTCCTGGTGCGACGCTACTGGGGCTGGGAGATCGCCTTCCTGATCTACAACGTCACCTCGTCCCTGAGCGTGATGTACATCGGGAAGGCCCAGCAGGTCCAGGGCGAGCAGCTCATCCTCTACCTGGGGATCGGCACGCTCGTCTGGTCCTACCTGCGCTCGGTCTTCTCGAACATCAGCGAGATGATCTCCTGGGAGCGCTGGGAGGGGACGATCGAGTACACCATGATGGCCCCGGTCTCGCGGCTGACCCACATGCTGGGGGTGTCGCTCTTCAGCGTGTTCTACGGGGTCGCCCGCACCGCGGTGTTGCTGGCCTCGCTGGCGCTCTTCTTCGACATCAGCCTGGGTCACGCCAACTTCGTCGGCGCGGTTCTCGTCATCCTGGTCGGTAGCCTGTCCTTCATCGGCATCGGTATCATGGCCGCGGTGTTGCCGCTCATGTTCACCGAGCGTGGCGAGGAGATGACCTTCATCATCTCGTCGCTTCTGCTGGTGGTCTCCGGCGTCTACTACCCGATCTCGGTGCTGCCGGATTGGATGCAGGCGGTGGCCCGGTTCTCGCCGGCCACCTACGTCCTCGACGGCATGCGCGCCACCGTACTGGACGGCGCCGGCACCGGCGAACTCTGGCGCTACCTGCTGCCGATGGCCGTCATCGGCGCGATCACCATCCCGCTGGGGATGGCCGTCTTCTCCGGCGTCGAGCGCTACGCCAAGCGAACCGGTCGCCTCAAGCGCAGCGGCTAGCCCGCGCGGCCTGGCGACGGGCGAGAGGAGCCTCAATTGCGAGCGGTCTACCTGTCCGGCCCGACCGTTTACCTGCGCGCCCTCACCGAGGAGGATGCGGCGACGGCCGCGGCCTGGTTCGACAGTCCCTTCCCGATCAATGCGTCGCGGGCCGCCGAGTTCCTCAGGGAGGAGCACCGGGAGCCCTGGTCCCGCCGGCGCACGCTGGCCATGGTCCGCGCCGAGGGCGATGAGGTCGTCGGCGGCGTCCG
>DASSZN010000099.1:0-2271 GCA_035702805.1 Thermomicrobiaceae bacterium
TCTCGTCCGCGGCGACCACCGCGGCATCGGCCGCCGCGGCGGCCTGCGCGGCCGAGAGGTTGGCCTGCGCGACGCCGCCGTCCTGCGTCGCCAGCACCTGGCCCTTGTGCACGTGCTGGCCCGCCTTCACGTCCAGGGCAAGCACCGTGCCGTCGGCGGCGAAGTTGAGGTAGTAGGTCTGTGACGGGCTCACCAGACCCGAGTAGGCCGTGCTCGTGGACGAGACCGCGTGGTAGGTGAACATGCCCAGCCCGCTGCCGACCACCGCCGCGGCCAGCGCGACGCCGAACTGCTTGGGCCGCAGCGGGGAGCGGGCCGGCGTCATCTCGCCGACCCCCGCCTCGCCGCTGGCCAGCGCCGCGTTCATGCCGCGGGCGCGGATCCTCTTGGCCATGGTGCTCGGGTGCCTTTCGTGTCTCGGGTCAGCCGACGGGCAGGGCGGAGACCAGGTCCGGGGAGGTCTCCATGCCGGAGCGCCAGACCGAGCGGGCGATGATCTTGCCCGGGTCGACGCGGTCCCGGTAGCGCTGGGCGATCTCGGTGATCTCGGCGAGCAGGCCGTCCGAGAGCGTGGTCGGGTTCAGGCCCAGCGCCAGGAAGCGGTCGTTGCGCACCACGAGGTCGTTCTCCACGGCCTCGTGCCGCGGGTTCGGCAGGAAGGCGATGTCGATCCCGGTCAGGTCGCTGACCAGCTTGGCCAGGTCGGCCACCCGGTGCGTCTCGGTGATCTGGTTGAACACGGTCGGCTTGGCGCCCGGCTCCGGCGGGTTCTCCAGCGCGATCTGCACGCAGCGCACGGTGTCCCTGATGTGGATGAAGGCGCGGGTCTGGCCGCCGGTGCCGTGCACGGTCAGCGGGTGGCCGACGGCCGCCTGCATCAGGAACCTGTTGAGCACGGTGCCGTAGTCGCCGTCGTAGTCGAAGCGGTTGATCAGCCGCTCGTCCTTCTCGGTCTGCGGGGTCTGCGTCCCCCAGACGATGCCCTGGTGCAGGTCGGTGATCCGCAGCCGGTCGTTCGCGGCGTAGAAGGCGAACATCAGCTGGTCGAGCGTCTTGGTCAGGTGGTAGACCGAGCCGGGGTTGGCCGGGTGCAGGATCTCCCGCTCCAGGTCGCCGTCCGGGGTGGGCACCTTGACGGTCAGGTAGCCCTCGGGGATCGGCGCGGAGCCGGACCAGCCGTAGCCGTAGACGCCCATCGTGCCGAGGTGCACCAGCGCTGCGTCGATCTGGGTGGCGGCGAGCGCGGCGAGCAGGTTGTGGGTGGCCCGCACGTTGTTGTCCACGGTGTAGCGCTTGGCGGTCTGCGAGCGCATCGAGTACGGCGCGGCGCGCTGCTCGGCGAAGTGCACGATCGCGTCGGGGCGGTGCTCGACCAGCAGCGCGACCAGCCGGTCGTACTCCGCCGCCAGGTCCATCCGGACGAAGCCGATCTCGCGGCCCGACACCTCGCGCCAGACCCGGAGCCGCTCCGAGATCGGCCGGATCGGGGTGAGCGAGTCCACCTCGAGTTCGAGGTCGATGGCCCGCCGGCTGAGGTTGTCCACGATCGTCACGTCGTGGCCGAGATCCGACAGGTGCAGCGCGGTCGGCCAGCCGCAGAAGCCGTCTCCGCCGAGGACAAGAATGCGCATCATGACAGGTGAACCTTTCGGAAACACGCCAGAAAGACAATCTAGAACCAGGCCTCGATGATGTGGGTAATTCGCAAAGGCCGGTGGACGCGAACCTACGAAGGCGGCTCCGGACTGTCAAGCATGATGGATTGCGCACATGTTTCGGGAGCCAAGATTTTTGGTAAACTTGCAGGTCCACTGGCCGTGTCGAGTTTCTGACATGACGCTATTCGTCAGCCTGAGCTCTCGGCATCGCAACCCTGTCCAGTTTCCGACATGACGACTTCCGGCCATTACGACCGTTGACAGTATTCCTTTGAATGGGGTATCAAAATTCCCAATGCATTCGAGAGAATGAGCGGATGAAGGAGGGCGACCCATGCTCCCGCCCCACGCCCCGCCGGGGGGCCTGCGCGAACTGGCGCAGATCGCCGGCACCGAGCTCGCCGAGGCGGACGCGGCCGAGATCCTGCGCTGGGCCGGCGAGGTGTTCGGACCCGGTCTGGTGCTCGCCTCGTCGATGGCCGACACGCACCTGGTGCACCTGACGCAGACCGTGGTCCCCGGGATCGACGTGCTCTTCCTGGACACCGGCTACCACTTCGTCGAGACGATCGGCACCCGCGACGCGGTCGCCGCGGTCTACGACGTGAACCTG
>DASSZN010000179.1:0-2171 GCA_035702805.1 Thermomicrobiaceae bacterium
GTCGAGCAGGGCCTTGAGGATCCCGAGCTTGGAGGAGAACAGCCGGTACACCGTGGCCTGCGGGGTGTCCGAGCGGTCGCTGATCGCCTCGATGGTCGTGGCGGCGTAGCCGCGCTCGACGAACAGGCTCTGGGCCGCCTCCACGACGGCCGCCCGGGTGCGGCGGGTACGCGCCTGGCGGGCGGCTCCGTCGTACGTTCGGCGCGACTTGACATCTCGATCCATATTGGTGATAGTACTACTATCAAAACGAGAGTCCAACTCTCACGAATAATCGATCGGCACGATTCTCAAGGAGCGATCATGACCAGCACATCCACCGCCTCCTCCCAGGCGGCTGCCACCGCCATCACGTCCGTCATCCTCGAGGGGCCCGACCCCGACGCCGCCGGCGCCTTCTGCCACGCCGCGTTCGGCCTGGGCGGGCAGGTGCGTTTCCGCGCGTCACAGGCGCCGACGAGCGGTTTCCGCGGGTTTACGCTGTCGCTCGTGGTGTCGCAGCCGTCCACGGTCGACGCCTTGGTCGGCGCCGCGCTTGACGCGGGCGCGACGACGATCAAGCCCGTCAAGAAGGGGTTCTGGGGCTACGGCGGCGTGGTGCGAGCCCCCGACGGGACGATCTGGAAGATCGCGACCTCGGCGAAGAAGGACACCGGCCCGGCCACCCGGCAGATCGACGACATCGTGCTCCTGCTGGGCGTCGAGGACGTCGCCGCGACCAGGCAGTTCTACGTCGAGCAGGGCCTGACCGTGGCGCGGGGCTTCGGCAGCAAGTACGTCGAGTTCACCGCCCCGGCGTCTCACATCAAGATGGCGCTCTACAAGCGCCGGGCTCTGGCCAGGGACGCCGGAGTCCCGCCGGAGGGCACCGGATCGCACCGGATCACCATCACCAGCGACGCCGGGCCGTTCACCGACCCGGACGGTTTCGGCTGGGAAGCCGGCGCGTGAGTCATAGGCGGCCGACTTAGAGGAAGAGCTTCGGGAAGGGGATTAGTCATGGCTGAGCGAAACACGGCAACCACGCGATTCACGGACGAGGAACGAGCCGCGATGAAGGAGCGCGCCAGGGAGGTGAAGGCCGCGGCGCGCCGCTCCCCGCGCGATAAAGCGGCGGAGGGGGAACGCGATGTGCTCGAGAAGATTTCCGAAATGGAGAAACCGGATCGCGAGATGGCCGAAAAGATCCACGCCATGATCAAGGCCAACGCGCCGGACCTCGTGCCGAGAACGTGGTACGGCATGCCGGCGTACTCCAGGGACGGTAGCGTCCTGTGCTTCTTCCGGCCCGCGCCGAAGTTCGGCGAAAGGTACGCGACGTTCGGCTTCAACGACAACGCGAAGATCGACGACGGCAACATGTGGCCAGTCGCTTACGCCTTGACGAAGCTGACCAAGGCCGAGGAGGCCAAGCTCACCGCGCTCATCAAGCAGGCGGTGAGCTGACTCAGGGCCGCCGGCTTACGACGGCTGGCGTGTTGCCCGGAATGCCGGCTGAGTCCGCGCGGAGCCGGCGATATGTCGCGGGCCAGGGCAGGCTGGGTGGCCAGCAAGCGCCGCCCTTAGGCTCGGCGGTCGATGCGGGCGCGCGCCGCCGGCACGACGGGATCGGTCCGGTTCCGGATCCGGAGGACCGCCACCCCCTGAACGGCGCTGCTGGTCAGGGGCGGCTGAACGGGCGGTACAGGTCGGCGACGCGGAAGGCCAGGTCCAGGGACTGACTGCGGTTCAGCCTGGGGTCGCACGCCGTCTCGTACCGCTGGCGCAGGTCGCCCTCGGCGATGTGCTGGCCGCCGCCGATGCACTCGGTGACGTCGTCGCCGGTGAACTCGATGTGGATGCCGCCCGGGTGGGTGCCGAGCGCGCGGTGCACCTCGAAGAAGCCGGCCACCTCGTCCAGTACGTCGTCGAAATACCGGGTCTTGTGGCCGCTGGCTGCCTCGACCGTGTTGCCGTGCATCGGGTCGCAGACCCACACGACCTCGGCCCCGCTGGCCGCCACCGCCTCGGCCAGCGGCGGCAGCGCCTGCCGGATCCGGCCCGCGCCCATCCGGGTGATCAGCGTGAGGCGGCCCGGCTCGCCGTCCGGGTCGAGGGCCTTGATCAGCGCGAGCACGTCCTGGGCGGTGACGGCCGGGCCGATCTTGACGGCGACGGGGTTGCGGATCTGC
>DASSZN010000028.1:0-8970 GCA_035702805.1 Thermomicrobiaceae bacterium
GGGATCGCGCTGGGCTACCTCCCCGGCGTGCCCCGAGTGACCTTCCCGCCCAACCTGACGTTCCTCCTGTTCATGCCACCGCTCGTCTTCTCCACCGCCTGGCGCGCCTCGTGGCCGGAGTTCCGCGCCAACCTGCGGCCGATCAGCTCGCTGGCGGTGGGGCTGGTGCTGGCGACGATGGCGGTCGTGGCGACGGTGGCCCACGGGCTGATCGCCGGCATGACCTGGCCGGTCGCGTTCGTGCTGGGCGCCGTCGTCTCGACCACCGACCCGGCCGGGGTCAGCGCGGTCGTCCAGCGGGTGCACGTGCCGCGGCAGCTGGTCACGGTCCTGGAAGGGGAGAGCCTGGGCAACGACGCGGCGAGCCTCGTTTCCTACCGCCTGGCGGTGGCGGCGGTGGTGGCCGGGGTCTTCTCGCTGGGCGGCGCCGTGGCGCAGTTCGCGTTCGCCACCGTCGCCGGGGTGGCGATCGGCCTGGCGGTCGGCCGCCTCTACGCCTGGCTCCAGCGCCGGCTGGACAGCCCGTCGGTGGAGGTCACGATCACGCTGCTGCTGCCGTTCGTGGCCTACATCCCGGCGGACCGCGTCGGCGCGTCCGGGGTGCTGGCGGTCGTCGCCGCCGGTCTCTACGCCGGACACCGCGATCCCGAGATCCGCTCGGCCGAGACACGCCTGCAGGCGCTGGCCTTCTGGGACACGCTCGTCTTCGTCCTCAACGGGCTGATCTTCATCCTGCTGGGGCTGCAGCTGCCGATCGTCGTGGGCGGCGTGGCCCACCAGCCCGTCGCGGTGCTGGCGCGCGACGCCGCCATCGTGACCCTGGCGGTGGTCCTGGTGCGCGTTCTCTGGACGGTGGGGGTCACCAACCTCCTCTGGGTGCTGCGCCGGGCGACGGGCCTGCCAATCAGGCCGGCAAAGTGGATCGAGGTGCCGGTGGTCGCCTGGGCGGGGGTGCGCGGCGCCGACACGCTGGTGGTCGCGCTGGCGGTGCCGCTGGCCACCAGCACGGGCGGGCCCTTTCCGGACCGCGCGCTCCTCATCTTCCTGACCTTTTGCGTGATCGTCACGACGCTGCTGGCAGAGGGGCTGAGCCTGCCCTACGTCATCCGCTGGGCCGGCCTCCCGCGCGACGACGCCGCGGCCGAGCTTGCCCGGGCGCACGCGGCGGCCCACACCGCGGCGGCCGCGCGCATCGAGGAGCAGGCGCGCGTCGGCTCGCTGCCGCCGGGCGCGGCGAACCTGCGGCGCTACCACGAGCGCCGCGCCCGGCAGTACGCCGCGCGGGCTAGCGGAGACGCGCCGCCCGGCGCCCCGCGCGGGGAGTCGCTGCGCCAGCTCCGGCAGGACGTGGTCGCGGCCGCGCGGCAGGCCGTGCTGGAGATGCGGGACCGGGGCGAGATCAGCGAGGACGCCACGCGCGCGGTGCTGCACGACCTCGACCTCGAGGAGGAGCAGATCGAATAGGGACGGCGGCACCGGGTAGCGCGGAGGGTCGGTGGGAGGTCAGTAGCGCGCCAGTTCATCCACGTCGACGTCGACCCCCAGCCCGGCCCCGCCCGGCAGGCGCATCCGGCCGCGCTCGACCGCGAGCGGCGCCGCCAGCAGGTCCGACGCGAGCAGGCCCCCGGTCGCGAGCCCGCAGGCGGGCGCGGGCGACGGCAGCGTCGCCGCCAGGTGCAGCGCAGCGGCAACGCACACCCCGGCATCGACCGTCGTGGTCACGATCGCGGTTAGCCCGGCATCGATCGCCAACTCGGCGATGCGACGCCCCTCGCTGATCCCTCCCACGACCATCGGCTTGACGACGAGCACGTCGGCGCACGCACGCGCGACGACGGCCCGCGCCGCGTCGAGCCCGCCGACCGCCTCGTCGGCGGCCAGCGGCACGTCGACCGCGCGGCGCACCCGTGCCAGCCCGTCGAGGTCGGCGGTTGGGACCGGCTGCTCGACCAGGTCGATCCGGTACGGCAGCAGCCGCCGCAGGGTCGCGATCGCGGTGTCGACGTCCCAGGCGCCGTTGGCGTCGAGCCGCAGATCGGTCTTCGGGCCGATCGCCGCCCGCACCGCCGCGACGCGCTCGGCCTCCGCCTCGGGCGAGGCCGCCATGCCGACTTTCAGCTTGACCACGCGGAAGCCGCTGGCGACAGCACGCCGGGCCGCGGCGACGGCGTCCTCGACGGCGGCCGCGCCAACGGTCGCGTTCACCGGCACGGATGGGGCCGGGTCTGGCGCGAGGAGCGCGGCGACGGGCTGACCGGCAGCCCGGCCCCGGGCATCGAGGGCGGCGACGTCGAGGGCACAGCGGACGGCGGCGATCCCCGGTCGGGCCGGCAGCCCGTCGAGCAGTCCCGCCAGGGCATCGAGGTCGCAGCCGACCAGGTCCGGCGCGAGGTTCTCGAGCAGCCGGGCCGCGTCGGCGGCCGTGCCGCCGCCGAACTCCGGCAGCGGCGCCGCCTCGCCCCAGCCGACGACGCCGCTGCCGGTCGTGAGCCGGACGAGCAGCCCGGCGCGGGCGGCGGTCCGGCCGTGCGCGGTGCTGAACTCATCGACCAGCGGGATCCGGTAGGGGAAGCGGTCGAGAGCGGCGACCCTCACAGCAGGAGGCCGAGCGCGAAGAGGAGGCCGAAGACGAGCTCGAGCCGCCCGGTCTGGCCGAGGACCGGGTTGAGCGCCGGGCCGGCGGTGCCGCGCAGCACGGTGCGCAGCAGCCCGACCGCGAGCGGCAGGCTCAGCCAGCTGAGCAGCACCCAGGCCGAGGTCGCGCCGCTCAGCCAGAGGAGGAGCGGCACCAGGTAGGAGACGGCGACGAAGAGGGTGTACTGCAGGCGGCTGGCCGGGGCGCCGATGCGCACCGCCAGGGTGCGCTTGCCGGCCGCGCGGTCGGTGGCGATGTCGCGCAGGTTGTTGATGACCAGGATGTTGACCACCAGCAGGCCAACCGGCACGGCCGCGGCCAGGGCCAGCCCGGTGACGCGGCCCGCCTGCAGGTAGGCGCTGCCGCCGACGGCGACGAGGCCGAAGAAGATGAAGACGAAGAGGTCGCCGAGCCCGTGGTAGGCGAGCGGCCAGGGCCCGCCGGTGTAGGCCACCGCCGCGACGATCGAGGCAAGGCCGATCAGCAGGATCGGCCAGCCGCCAACCGCGACCAGGTAGGCGCCAATCAGCATCGCCAGGCCGAAGGTCAGCATGGCGGCTCGCTTGACCTCGGCCGGGGAGATCAGCCCGCTCTGGGTGACGCGCACCGGTCCCATGCGCTGGGCGGTGTCGGCGCCCTTGTGGAAGTCGGAGTAGTCGTTGGCGAAGTTGGTGCCGATCTGGATGAGGAGCGAGGCGACCAGTGCGGCGACGAAGGGGAGCGGCCGGAAGGCGGCGCCGCGCACGCCGGCCGCGGTCCCGACCAGCACCGGCGTCACCGCGGCCGGCAGGGTGGGCAGGCGCGCGGCCAGCACCCAGGCCCGCCGCCGGGTCATCGTCGGCATCGTCGTCGCGCTCCCCACACCCGTCCCAACTCCGCCTCCGACGCCTGCGCGTGAGACAGGGCGGGTTGGGAACCCGCCCCGACACGTCCAACTGACATCCTGGCGGGCGCCTGCCCGGCGCGCCGCCGGACGTCGTCGCCCGCCGGAATCCTACGGGAAGCGCGGGAACTTGGAGAAGTCCGGCTTGCGCTTCTCGACGAAGGCGTTGCGCCCCTCCTTGGCCTCGTCGGTCAGGTAGTAGAGGAGCGTGGCGTCGCCCGCCAACTGCTGCAGACCGGCCGCCCCGTCGGTGTCGACGTTGAAGGCCGCCTTGAGGAAGCGCAGCGCCATCGGGCTCTTCTCGAGCATCTCGCGCGCCCACTGCACCGCCTCGTCCTCCAGCCGCTCGACCGGGACGACGGTGTTGACCAGCCCCATGTCGAAGGCCTCCTTCGCCGAGTACTGGCGGCACAGGAACCAGATCTCCTTGGCCTTCTTCAGCCCGACCGTGCGGGCGAGCAGGGCCGCCCCGTAGCCGGCGTCAAAGCTGCCGACCCGGGGGCCGGCCTGGCCGAAGCGCGCGTTCTCGGCAGCGATCGTCAGGTCGCAGACCAGGTGCAGGACGTGGCCGCCGCCGATGGCGTAGCCGGCCACCACCGCCACCACCGGCTTGGGCAGGTAGCGGATCTGGAACTGCAGGTCGAGCACGTTCAGCCGCGGGACCTGGTCGCCGCCGACGTAGCCGCCGTGGCCGCGCACGCGCTGGTCGCCGCCCGAGCAGAAGGCCTGCGTGCCGGCGCCGGTCAGCAGCACGACGCCGATGCTCGGGTCCTCGCGGACGCGGGCGAAGGCATCGATCATCTCCGAGACGGTCTCGGGCCGGAAGGCGTTGTGGACGTGGGGGCGGTTGATGGTGACCTTGGCGATCCCCTCCCCCTCGGCGCGCTCGTAGAGGATGTCCTCGTACTCCTTGATCGGCACCCAGGTGACGCTGCTCATCGGTCCTCCCTCTCCATGTCCGTCCACGGGCGACACCGCCGTCGCCCGCTGAAAACGCTTGCCGTGCCGCCGGCAACGCTCAGCCATCTGGCGCCGCGGGCTCGGGCTCATCCGGCGTGGCCGGCGGCAGCAGGCTGATCCGGAAGCTGCGCGGGCCAGGTCCGCGGCTGATCGACCAGGTGGCCGCGTGCTGCAGGTCCAGCGTGACCAGGTGCCCCTCGTCGTCGAAGTCGAGCACGATGGCCGGCAGCGGCTCCTCGACCTCCGGCACCTCCGCCGGCACGACGCTCAGCGAGTCGGTCTCCGCGCGATAGCGCAGCCTCATGGCCAGACCCGCCGGAACACGCCCGGGTAATCCAGCACCAGGCCGTCGGCGTCGACCGGGAGATCGGCGACGAAGTTCGTCGACAGTCCCTCGTAGCGGTACAGCCCGCCGCCGGGGCCCGCCTCCAGGCACGTATAGCGCTGCCGCACCGGCGTCACCTCCATCCTCGGCGCCGCGACGTAGGCGACGGCGAGCTCACGCGCCTCGCCCGGCCGCAGGGCGAGGCGCCGGATCGGCAGGGTGTTGGTGAAGGGCGTGACCCGGATGTCCACCTCCAGGCAGCCCTCCAGCGCGGGTATCGCCGCGCCGTCGCCGGACATCCAGCGGCCCTCGCCGTCGGCGCGCAGCGCGAGCGCGGGCGTGCCAGGCCGGAGCGGATCGACGTCGACCTCCCGCACCCGCCAGCCGGCGTCGCACTGCACGCGGTAGCGCAGCCGGAAAGGCGCGTCACCCTCCATGCCGACGACCAGCCCGTCGGCGAGCACGCCCGCGTCGTCGACGCTCAGCCAGAGGTGCTCGAGCGCTTCCCCGTCCCAGCGTGCCCAGACGACCTCGCGCGCCATCGACGACCCTCCCCGCGCCTACTCGATCCTGTCGCGCTTCCCGAGGTTATGACGAGCGCAGAGCAGCTGAACGTTCTCGGCGACCAGCGAGGAACCACCGCGTGAGAACGGGATGACGTGGTCGAAGTGGAGGTTGTCCTGGCTGCCGCAGATCACGCAGCGCCCCCGGTCGCGCTTCCAGACCTCCAGCTTCACCGTGGACGGAATGAGACGCGAGTGATCGATGTCGCCGCCGCGGTGCTCCACGCTGCCAGGCTGGTCCTCCACGAACTCCAGCCGGAACTTGAACACCGATCGACCCGCGGACTGCTCCCTCCAGGCGTCGACCAGTCGAAAGACCCCGTTGTACACCCAGATGCCCGCGCGGAGTTTTTCATAGACCCGAACCAACTCGGGCCTACCCCCATCGCGCCGGTATCGTTGGGCGGCCTCGAAGAAGAGCCCGTTCTGGGTCAGACGACCATTCGGCGTCCGATCCGGCTGATCCACCGCCTTCGGATCGGGGACGTCGTCCGTGCGCGGCTCGTCATGCCCCTCATAGACCAGGACCCTGCCGTCGTCCTCGACTCGATCGGCGTAGGGCGCACCGCGTCGCACGCTCATCAGCACCACGCTGAAGCCGTGACGCAGCCGGAAGTTCATCCCGCGCTGCAGGCTGGTTCCCTCCTGCTCGCACATCTCCAGGTACGAGACGACATCACCCGGCCCCACGTCCGGTTCCCCTCCCCGCATCCTCCAGGAACCCGAGCACGATCTCCGCAAAGGCGGCGGGCTGCTCGAGGTGGACGGAGTGCCCGGCGTCGGGCACGACCGCGAGGCGCGCGTCCGGGATCGCCGCCGCCATCTCCCGGGCCAGCGCGACGTACTTTACGTCGAGTTCCCCCACCACGAGCAGCACCGGCAGCGCCAGCTCGCCCAGCCGCCCGCCGGCCGGCGCCATCGCCCCGGCGCCCATGCCGCGCAGGCTGTTGGCGAGGCCGGTCGCGCTGCCGGCCAGCCGCTGGGCCCGCTGCCGCTCCCAGACCTCGGCCGGCAGCCGCGCCTGGCTGGCGAAGAGGGGGATGCGCTCCCACTCGTCGACGAACGCCGCCACGCCGTCGCGCTCGATCCGCGCGGCCAGCGCCTCGTCGGAGCGCACCCGGGCCAGCCGCTCCCCGGCGTCGTCGATCCCCGGCGACGCGCTCTCCAGCACCAGCGCGCTCAGCCGGCCCGGCGCGGCCAGCGCCAGGTGCAGTGCCACCCTTCCGCCCATCGAGTAGCCGAGCACGGCCACCCGCTCGATCTCGAGGCGGTCGAGCAAGGCGACGAGGTCGGCGACGGCGGGCTCCATCCGGTAGCGCGCGGGGTCGGCGGGTGCGTCCGAGCGACCGTGGCCGATCAGGTCCACCGCGACCACGTCGAAGCGACGGCTGAGGGCGGCGACCTGCGGAGCCCAGGCGGCGCCGCTTCCGGTGAAGCCGTGCAGCAGGAGGAGCGGCGGGCCACTCCCCTGCCGCTCGACGTGGAGGCGAAGCCTGTTGACCTCGACCAGGGTCACGCCGGCACCTCGCCGGCCAGCGCGGACGAGACGGCGCGCCACAGCTCGCGATGCAGGGCCACGTTGCGCTCGCGGCCGGGCGCCGGCACCACGACGATGTCGAGTCCTGGGGAGTCGACGGCGCGCGCCACCGCGCCGCGGAAGTCGTCCCAGTCGGCGACGCGGGTGAAGGAGGCGCCGTAGAGCTCGGCGGCGGCCCGGAAGTCGAGCCCGTGCGGCGTGCCGAAGAGGGCCTCGAAGTGCTCCGGGTAGGCGGCCTGGGGCAGGAAGGAGAAGATGCCGCCGCCATCGTTGTCGAGGAGCAGGACGGTCGCGCTCAGGCCGTGGCGGCGGGCGGCGAGCAGCCCGTTCATGTCGTGGTAGAAGGAGATGTCGCCGATGGCGAGCACGAGCGGCCCCTCGCTCGCCGTGCTGGCGCCGAGGGCACTCGAGACGACGCCGTCGATGCCGTTGGCGCCGCGGTTCGAGAGGAAGCGGATCGGCCGCGTTCCGCGCGGGAAGAAGGTGTCGAGGTCGCGCACCGGCATGCTGTTGCCGGCGAAGACGGTGCTCCCCGCGGGCAGCAGCTCCGCAAGCTCGGCGAAGACCTTCCCCTCGAAGAGCTCGTCCATCCCGGCGAGCCGCGCCGCGATCGCCCCGCGCGCCGCGGCGTCGACCGCCTGCCAGCGCGCCAGCCAGGCCGCGTCCGCCGGCTCCGAAGCCCCAAGGGCCGCCGTCAGCGCGTCGCAGAGGCGGTCGGGCGCGGCGTGGACCATCCGGGCGGCGAGCAGCGCCGGGTCCTCCCAGCCGTCGCCCCCGTCGACGACGATCTGGCGCACCTCCGGGTGCCGTTGCAGGTAGAGGAGTACCGGCTTGGAAGTCGGCATGGCGCCGAAGCGCAGCACCACATCGGGCACGAACTCGTCGACGAGGCGCGGGTCGCGCAGGAACGCGTCGTAGGCGTCCAGGACGACGTCCTCGACGTGCGGGCCATGCCGCACGTGCGACAGCGGGTCGGCCAGCAGCGGGAAGCGCAGACGCCGCGCGAGACGTGTCACCGCCGGGGCCAGCGCGGGATCACCCTGCGGCCCACAGACAACCAGGCCGCGCTCGGCGTCCGCCAGCTCGGCCGCCAGGACGCGGATGTCGTCCGGGTCGAGCAGTCGCCGACCGTGCGTGACCGCCGTGTAGGACGCGCCATCCGGGCGGCCGTCGCGGGCGTTCCGCTCGCCCTCACTCGCGGCGTCGAGGCCGTCGGGCGGCTCCGGCGCCAGGGGCATGAGCGGCTCGCGGAAGGGGAAGTTCAGGTGCACCGGGCCGGCCGGGTCGGCCAGCGCGGTCGCGACGGCGCGGTCGGCCAGCACGCGCGCGTAGCGCAGCAGGTCGGGCGTGGCCTCGGGGAGGGCGGCGTCGGCGAACCACTTGGCGTGGTCGCCGTAGAGGCGGAGCTGGTCGATCGCCTGGGGCGCGCCGAGGTCGCGCAGCTCGTGGGGGCGGTCGGCGGTGAGCACGACCAGGGGTACCCGGGCGTAGCGCGCCTCGACCACGGCCGGCAGGAACTCGGCCGCCGCCGTGCCGGACGAGCAGAGGATCGCCACCGGCTCGCGCCGGAGCTTGGCCATGCCGAGCGCGAAGAAGGACGCCGAGCGCTCGTCGAGGTGCGACCAGAGGCGGATGCCGCCGTGGCGGGCTAGCATCACCGCGAGGGGCGTCGAGCGTGAGCCGGGCGCGTAGCAGACGTGGCGTACCCCGGCCCGGGCCAGCTCGTCGACGAAGACCCCGACGTAGGTGAAGGTCACCTGCTCCGGTCGCATGTCCCCCACCGCCCGACCTTCCTCACTCGCAGCGCGCGTTCAGGGCCGACAGCATCGGCCGCAGCTTGGCCTTCGTCTCGGCGTACTCGGCGTCCGGATCGGAGTTACCCATGACGCCGCCACCGGCGAAGAGGGACGCCTCGCGCCCGCGCACCAGTGCCGAGCGCAGCGCCACCGCGAACTCGCCCCCGCCGTCCGGCCCAACCCAGCCGACCGGCCCCGCGTACCAGCCGCGGTCCAGCCCCTCATGGGCGCGGATGTGGGCGAGCGCGGCCTCGATCGGGAAACCCCCGAC
>DASSZN010000296.1:0-12588 GCA_035702805.1 Thermomicrobiaceae bacterium
GGAGCCTGCGCCGCCTGCCCGGCGAACGAGACCTGCGTGAACGGCGCGTGCCAGTGCTCCGCTCCCAACACGGTGTGCGGCGCGAACTGCTGCACTCCGGGCCAGTCCTGCCAGAATGGCACCTGCGGCTGCGTCCCGGACCACGGGGCGGGATGCCAACAGCCGAGCGATTGCTGCTCGTACACCTTCCACGGAGCCTGCTGCGACGGCGGGACGTGTGTGGCCGGGAACGAGAGCTGCAGCCACGGCGTCTGTATCAACGGTACCTGCACCTGTATCCAGAACGGTCAGGGCACGTGCAACCAGTCGAGCGACTGCTGCACGAGCGGCGCCACGTGCTGCGGTGGCGTGTGTTGCCCCGCGAACGGTTGCTGCGAGAACAACACCTGCGTCCTCAGCCAGAACTTCTGCAGCGACGGTTCGGTCTGTCTGAATGGGAGCTGCGGCGGCTGCAACCCCAACCCCGGCGACCTCTGCGCCGGCAACGTCAGTTGCTGCAGCAATGTCTGCTGCAGCGGATCGTGCTGCGCGGGCGGGTACGTCTGCGAGAACAACAGTTGCTGTATCGCGGACAACGCGACCTGCGACGCCACGGTCGGCGGCTGCTGCAGTGGGAACTGCTGCGGGAGCGTGTGCTGTCCCTCCAGCCTTGGGGCATGCTGCGGGAGCGCCTCCGGCTTGGTGTGCTGCGCCGCCTGAGCCCGCGCCCAGCGCAGCTCGCCCGGCGCCCGCGCCGCTGTTAGCGTGGGCTACGACAGCGCGTACCGGTGCGCGGCCGCCCATCGCCGTGAGGCCCCAACCGGAACTGTCTCCGGCGGTCATCCCTTCGGCAATCCACCTCTCCGCCCTCCGCCCGGCTCCCGGCCAACGCCGGCCGGCGCGATACGCTATCATCGAGCGAGAGCCGACCCGAGCCGGACCTGGGACCGAGGGAGCGGATGGCACAGCGGTCGCCGCGGGCGCGTCACCACGATGAACCGTTCGGCTGGTGGGGCTACCGTGCCGACCGGCCGGTTCCCCTGTCCGTCGTCGAGTTGATCGCGCGCGGCAGCCTCGACGCGCGCCTGGCCGGGTTCCTCTGGCTGGCGCTCGAGCGCCGCGCCTCCGTGGTGGTCGCGGCGCGGCCCCCCGAGGCGGGCAAGACGACGACGCTCACCGCCCTGCTCGACTTCCTACCGGTGTCGGTCCGGCCGATCTACCTGCGCGGCTGGTACGAGCGCTTCGAGTTCCTGGACGAGACGACGCCGGAGCAGGCCTACCTGCTGTGCAACGAGATCAGCAGCCACCTGCCGACCTACCTCTGGGGCCGCGGAGTACGCCGGCTGTTCGCGGCGATGCGCGACGGCTACGGCATGGCGACCACGGTCCACGCCGGGGGCGCCGCCGAGGTCGTCGACCTGCTGGCGGCCTACCCGCTCGAGGTGCCGCCGGAGCTGATCCGCGGCATCGACCTGGTGCTCACCCTGGGCGTGGGGCTGGGGCCGGGCGGCCCGGTCCGCCGGGTCATGCGCCTGGAGCGGATCGGCTCCGGAGACGGCTGGCCGGTACCGGAGACGATCGCGGCGCGGGATGTGCTGCTGGGAGCGCTCGACGCACCCGCCGGGCGGCTGACCGGCGTCCTGGTCGAGCGCTTCGGCCTCGAGCCGGCCGCGGCGATCGCGGAGCTGGCCGGCCGCGAGCACTTCCTGGAGCGGCTGCGCGACCGCGGGGTCCGCTCGGTGGAGGCGGTGCGCCGCGAGCTCCGGGCGTGGACGGGGGAGCCGCGCGGGACGTCTGCCGTCGATTGACATAGCCCGAGCCGGTAGTACGATAGGGCCCACTGATCCATCCGCCGCACAACCTGTCGAGTCGGCCGGACCACCCCGGCGAGGCTGTCTCGGGTACACGTTCCACAACGCACGTAAGGAGCAGACCAGCGATGGCGAAGCCGCGGACACTCGGCGACCTCCGCGAGAGCGGGTATACGGTGCGCTCGGTGCGCGAGGAGATGCGCGAGAACCTGATCGCCAAGCTCCGGTCGGGCGACGCGATCTTCCCGGACGTGGTCGGCTACGAGGACACCGTCGTGCCGCAGGTGGAGAACGCGATCCTCTCCGGGCAGGACATCATCTTCCTGGGTGAGCGCGGCCAGGCCAAGACGCGGATGGCCCGCGGCCTGATCAACCTGCTCGACGAGGAGATCCCGATCCTGGCGGGCAGCGAGGTCAACGACAACCCCTTCGCGCCGGTCAGCCGCTACGCGCGGGACCTGATCGCGGAGAAGGGGGACGAGGCCCCGGTCGAGTGGGTGCGGCGCGAGGACCGCTACGCCGAGAAGCTGGCCACGCCGGACACGACCATCGCCGACCTGATCGGCGAGGTGGACCCGATCAAGGTGGCCGAGGGGCGCTACCTGTCGGACGAGCTGACCATCCACTACGGGCTGATCCCGCGCACCAACCGCGGCATCTTCACCATCAACGAGCTGCCGGACCTGGCCGAGCGCATCCAGGTGGGGCTGCTCAACATCCTGGAGGAGCGGGACGTCCAGGTGCGCGGCTATCGCATCCGCCTGCCGCTCGACGTCTACGTGGTGGCCAGCGCCAACCCGGAGGACTACACCAACCGCGGCCGGATCATCACCCCCTTGAAGGACCGCTACGGCTCGCAGATCCGCACGCACTACCCCGAGACGATCGAGCTCGAGATCGAGATCATGGAGCAGGAGCGCGCCCGCTTCGAGACCGAGGGGGTCGAGGTGGTCGTGCCCGAGTACATGCGCGAGATGATCGCCGAGCTGACGCACCTGGCGCGGCGCAGCCACGACGTGAGCCAGCGCTCGGGCGTGAGCGTGCGCATGTCGATCGCCAACTACGAGAACGTGGTCAGCAACGCGGTCAAGCGCGCTATCCGGCTGGGCGAGAAGCAGGCGGTGCCGCGCGTGAGCGACCTGCACGCGGCGGTGGCCTCGACCACCGGCAAGATCGAGCTGGAGGCGCTCGGGGACGCGCAGGAGGACCGCATCGTCGACAAGCTGATCCAGGGCGCGGTGCTGACGACCTTCAACCGCTACTTCTCGGTGCGCGACTTCGACGACCTGATCCTGGCATTCGAGAACGGGCTGTCGGTCGAGGCGTCGGACCTGATGCCGGCCATGAGCTACGTGCACCAGGTGTCGCACCTGGACGGCATGCGCGAGGCGGCGGGCCGGCTCGGCGTCTCGGGCAACCCGGCGGCGATTGCCTCGGGGGTCGAGTTCGTGCTCGAGGGGCTGCACCTGAACCGCCGGCTCAACAAGGATCACGGCGCGGGCCCGGGCGGCGCGCGCTATCGAGGGTAGGACACCATGGCCGAGGGCTTCCCTTCCCGCTACCGCTACTCCCGCTGGGATGGCACGCAGCAGATCGATCCGTTCAACGCCGACGAGATCATGGAGGCGATCTCCGACGATCTGCTGTCGGACGGCGACCTGACGCGGGCGCTGCAGCGGCTCTTCCGCTGGGGGGCCGACCGCCCCGACGGCTCGCAGATGAACGGGATGCGCAACCTGCTGGAGCGCATCAAGCAGATGCGCCAGCGGGAGATGAGCCGCTACGACCTGGGCTCGATCCTCGACGACCTCACCAAGCAGCTCGACGAGGTCATCGAGACGGAGCGCGCCGGCATCGAGCGGCGGCTCGACGAAGGGCGCCAGCGCCTGGAGCGCGGCCGGCAGCCGGAGGCGGACGGCGGCGACCAGTCCGGCGAGGGGGCCGAGTCGGCCCAGGCGGGCGATCCGTCCTCCCAGGCCGGCCAGTCGGGCGGCCAGCGCTCCCGTGCCGGCCAGTCGGGCGAGCCGGGTCAGTCCGGGCAGGCGGGCGAGGCCGGTGACGCCGGCGAGGAGGGCGACGGCGCCTACGACGAGAGTCTGCACCGGCTGCTCGAGCGCATGGCGTCGCGCAACCAGCAGGCGCTCGACAGCCTGCCGTCCGACCCGGCGGGCCGGATCAAAGGGCTGCAGGACTATGACTTCATGGACCCGGCGGCGCGCCAGAAGTTCCAGGAGCTGCTGGCGATGCTCCAGCAGCAGATGCTCAACCAGACCTTCCAGGGCATGCAGCAGGCGCTGCAGAGCATGACGCCCGAGGACCTCGCCAACATGCGGCAGATGCTCCAGGAACTCAACGAGATGCTCGAGGAGCGCATGCGCGGGGGCGAGCCGGACTTCGAGCGCTTCATGCACAAGTACGGGCAGTACTTCGGCCCGGGCATCAACAGCCTGGACGACCTGCTCGACCATATGGCGCGCCAGATGGCGGCCATGCAGAGCCTGCTCGACTCGATGTCGCCGGAGATGCGCCAGCAATTGCAGGACGCGATGGACGCGGTCATGAGCGACCCCGGCATCCAGGAGCAGCTGCAGCAGCTCGGCCAGAACCTCGGCCGGATGATGCCGGACAACCCCTACCGCAACCAGTACCGCATGGGCGGCGACGAGGAGCTGACCCTGGGCGAGGCGATGCGCCTGATGGAGCGGCTGCGCGAGATGGAGGAGGTCGAGGACCAGCTGAAGGGGGTGCGCGACTGGCGCGACCTGCAGCACGTCGACAACGACAAGATCCGCGAGTTGCTGGGCGACGATATCTCGCAGGACCTCGACCAGCTGCGCCAGCTGACCAAGATGCTGGAGGACGCCGGCTACATCCAGCGCTCGCGTCGCGGCTACGAGCTGACGGCGCGTGGGGTACGCAAGATCGGCCAGAAGGCGTTGCAGGACATCTTCCAGCACCTCAAGAAGGACCGCTCCGGTCAGCATCAGCTGGACCGCTCCGGCTTCGGCGTGGAGCGCACCGATGACGTCAAGGCGTACGAGTTCGGCGACCCCTTCCTGCTCGACCTGCCCAAGACGGTCATGAACGGCGTCTACCGCGAGGGGGTCGGCAGCCCGGTCCACCTGACGCCGGCCGACTTCGAGGTCTACCGCACCGAGACGACGACGGAGTCGTCGACGGTGCTGATGGTCGACATGAGCCGCTCGATGCTCTACAACGGCTGCTTCACGGCGGCGAAGAAGGTGGCGCTGGCGCTCGACAGCCTGATCCGCTCGCAGTTCCCGCGCGACCACCTCTACATCCTGGGGTTTTCCTACGTGGCGACGGAGCTGAAGCCCTCGATGCTGCCGAACATCACCTGGGACGAGTACAACTACGGGACCAACATGCAGCACGGCTTCATGCTCGCACGGCAGCTGCTGGGGCGGCACAAGGGGGGCAGCAAGCAGGTCATCGTGATCACCGACGGCGAGCCGACGGCGCACTTCGACGGCACGCAGGTCCGCTTCTCCTACCCGCCGACCTACCAGACGCTGCAGGAGACGCTGAAGGAGGTCGCGCGCTGCACGCGCGAGCAGATCACGATCAACACCTTCATGCTGGAGCGCAGCCCGTACATGGCGGGCTTCGTCAGCGAGATGGCGAAGATCAACAAGGGGCGCGCTTTCTTCGCGACGCCGGACCACCTCGGGGAGTATATTCTGGTGGACTACGTCGCCAACAAGCGGACCCACGTCCGCGGCTGACGGCGGCGCTGGCGGGACGAGAGCGAGGGGCAGGGGCACGTGAGCACCGACGCGCAGCCGCAGGGGGTGGTGCGCTTCGAGGACATCCTGCGCGCCATCGGACGCTACATCGACGCGAACGGCATCCAGGACGTGATCCTGCTCCAGTCGCCGGACGGGATCCTGCTCCGGGGCTACCGCCCCTCGGAGGTCGCGCTGCGGGGACCGGCGCTGGTGCAGCACCTCTTCTCGACGGCCGACATCGCCGCGATCGACGACGAGGCGCGCAGGCGCCGTGGCACCGGCTCCCGCCTGCTGCAGTAGGGGCGCTCGCCAGCCCGGCGGGCCGGTCACGGCGGGTTGGCGACCCGTTGCCGCCTGAACCTCGGGCGCCAAACCGATCCGTTGACTACTCGTCGTGCTGACCGGTCGGGGCGGGTTTCGAGCCCACCCTTTTCTGTGCGCGCGTGGGCGCGCTGGATTACGGCAGGACGTAGGTCCAGTCGTGGGTGCCGTAGCGGGTGCGGATCAGTTCGCCCGCCTCGGCCATCTCCTCCTCGCCGATCTCGTCCTCCTCGAGCGGCGCGCACTCCCGCGCGAAGGTGTCGATCATGCGGGCGACGATGACGTCGCGCGGCAGGTCGGTCTGCTGCCGCAGCGGGCCGACCCGCTTGGCGGCGCTGGCGATCCCCTTGTCGCTCAGCTTCTCCTGGCCGATGCGCAGCACCGAGAGCATGCGGTCCGAGTTCAGGTCGTACGACATGGTGACGTGGTGGAGGACGGCGCCGAAGCGTCGGGCCTGCGCCGCGCCGCCGATCTTGCCGCCACTCGACGTAATGTCGTTGATCGGCTCGTACCAGGCGTCGATGCCCAGCGAGCGGAGCGCCGCGACTACCCAGCCGTCGAGGAAGGCGTAGGACTCGACGAACGACATGCCGGCGACGAGGCCGGCCGGGGCGTAGAGCGAGTAGGTGATGACGTTGGGGGGCTCGACGAACATGGCGCCGCCGCCGGTCAGGCGGCGCATGACCTGGATGCCGTAGCGGCGCGCCTCGGCCTCGTCGACCTCGTTGCGTACCGACTGGAAGCGGCCGATCACGACCTCGGGCTCGAGGCGGTCCCAGAAGCGCAGCGTCGGCTGGCGCAGCCCGGCGCCGACGCGGCGGGTGAGGACCTCGTCGAGCGCGTGGTTGACCGGCGCGGCCACCGGCTCGCCGCGGACCAGGCTCCACCGGTAGTCGTCCCAGCGCGCCTGCTCGCTCATGCCAGCGCCCTCCGTACCGCCCGGGCGACCGCGTTGGGCGTGAAGCCGATCATCTCGACGTCCGGCGCCACGGCCCCGGCCACGCGCCGGGCGATGGCGTCCTCGTCGAGGTCGGCCGGCATGGCCTCGAGGGCGGCGGTGATGGCGTCGAGCGCCTCCGCGGGCTCGAGGAAGAAGTCGCCGCTGACCTCGACGTCGACCAGCCGCCCGTCGCGGAGGGCGGCGTCGACGACGACGAGCTTTCCGCCCGGGACCTTGTACTCTCCGTGCGGCATCGCGTACCCCTCACTGCCGCGCTCCGAACGGCCGGCGCGGGCTCCACGGCCGGGACCGCACGCGGCGGGCCCGCGGCGCCGTGTATCATCGCCGCGTACCGCCGGGCTAACCGCCGCCTCGTCCGCACCGCCGGCGGTCAGCCGGCGCCCGTCGCCGCGCAGGATACCGCGCGGGCCCGGGTCGTGCGCTCGCCGGAGCGAGGAGCCAGAGGCTGATGGCCGTCTACGTGGATGGGCTGCACTACCCGGGACACGGCCGGCGCTGGTGCCACCTGGTGGCCGACAGCGTCGCCGAGCTCGACGCAATGGCCGCGCGGCTGGGCCTGCGCCCCGAGTGGAAAGAGGACGCCGGCACGCCGCGCGAGCACTTCGACCTGCCGGCGTCGCACCGGACACTGGCGCTGGCGCACGGGGCGGTGCCGGTGACGCGCCGTGAGCTGGCGCGGCTGCTGCGGCAAAAGCGGGAGCTCGCATGCCGGCCGTGAGCTGGCGGCGACGAGGAGGCCGCTGATGTCGACACCCTGCTTCGCGGTGGACCTCGTCACCTTCGACGTCGGCGGCACGCTGCTGACCTTTCGCCCGGACCTGGCCCATGCCTACGCCGAGGTCCTGGCCGAGGCCGGCTGCCCGACGGACGGGGCCCGGCTGGCGGCCGCGCTGGACGCCGAACGTCCTGCCGCCACGGCGCGGCGGGGCGAGAGCGTGCCGCCCGACCACCGGGTGAGCGTCGACGAAGGGGCGCGGCGCCGGCGTACGTTCGTCGCCAACGTGCTGCGCAATGCCGGGGTGCCGCCGGCGGCGCTGGACGGGGCAACCGGCGCCGTCCAGCGGGCCTACGACTCGCCGCGCATGTACGCCGTCTACGACGACGCGCTGCCGACGGTGCGCGAGCTCTGGGGCCGGGGGCTGAAGCTCGGCGTCGTCGCCAACAGCTGGCCGTCGATGCCACGTATCCTGCTCGACCTCGGCTTCGGCGACTATTTGGGATTCTGGGTGATCTCCGAGTTCGTGGGGGTCGAGAAGCCGCACCCCGCGATCTTCGCGCGGGCGCTCGAGATCGGCGCCTCGGAGCCGGCGCGGGCCCTGCACGTGGGGGACGACTACGCGCGCGACGTGGTGGGAGCGCGCGAGGTGGGGATGCAGGCGGTGCTGCTGACGCGCCACGACCAGGTCCCCACGGATCTGGCGCACGGCATCCCGATGATTCGCCGCCTCGACGAGCTGCTGACCGTGATCGGCTGAGGTCGCCAGCGCGGGATGGAGACGGATCGTGCCTGCGCCGAAAAAGATGGTGGGGCGCCCTGGCGTGGGCGCCCCGACCCGGTGAGAGGCCGGCGGCCGGTGGGGACTCCGGCGCCGACCCTCACGAACTCCCGGCAGCCCCAGCCGCCCGGGACTCAGCTTTGTGGCGGTACCCCATGCTGGGCGATGTAGTTGCGGATCGCCAGCACGGCGTCGATGTACTGCTGTGTGCCCGCCTGCACGCCGCTGCTCTGGACGCTGGACAGGCCCTGGTAGTAGCCCGCCAGGGCGCCCTTCGTGGTGGCGGTTCGGTTGACCAGCCACTTCAGGTAGACGGTGCCCGCGAGGATGTTGTCGGCCGCGCTGTTCGTGACGTCGAGCGGCTCGCCGAGGACGTACTGGGAGATCCAGGTGCCGGTCGCCGGCAGGATCTGCATCACGCCGACCGCGCCGGCGGAGCTGACCACCTGCTGCTGCCAGCCGCTCTCCTGCCAGGCGAGGGCCTCGACCAGCAGGGGATCGAGCCCGTAGCTGGCGGCGTCGGCGTCGATGAGCTGCTTGACCTGCGCCTGGCTGATCGCCGGGGCGCCGCTGGTGATCGCGGCGCTCGTGGTCCCGCCGCCGACCCCGCCCGGGACGTCGATCACCTGGCCGACGTAGATGACGTTCGGGTCATTGATGCCGTTGTTGATCGACAGCAGGTCCGCGACGGTGACGCCGTGCGCGTCGGCGATGCCGGTCAGCGTGTCGCCGAACCCGATGGTGTAGGGGATCGGCGGTGCCGGTGGCGGGTTGGGGATTGACAGCTGCTGGCCGGCATAGATGAGGTTGACGTTGCTGATGTCGTTCTGTTGCGCCAGAACAGACACCGGAAGGTTGTAGTTGCTGGCGATGCCGCTGAGCGTCTCGCCGGGCTGGACAGTGTACTGCGCGGCGAGTGCCGGGACCGCGGTGACCGAGGAGAGCAGGACTGCCCCCGCCACGACGGCCAGGCGTCGCGCGATCTGCGTGCGGATCATGACCCTCCCAAACCCTTCATGTCTTCCCGTTTCGCCCCCGCTCGACGGGTACGTACAGAGCGTACATACAGCGCGTACGTTTGTCAAACGTTGTCTCGGCGTCACCGTGACCGCCGGTCACCGGGCGTTGACGGCGGTTCGTTCGCCGGAAGAGGCCGTCTGCGGCCGGTTTCAGCCCCATCGTGGATGACTTGGGGTCAGAATCGGCCCGCATGCGGGCCAGACTCCTAGGCGTGAGCCGCGCGGTCCTAGTACCGTTGGCGCGGACGACCGGGACCACCGCGCCCGGCTTCATGACCGCCCGTCATCGCTGTCCGGGCGGGCTTGATCTGGTGAGGCGGCTGGGCCATGCTGAAGGACGGCGCGACGCGCGGGCGTCACGGGCCCGGTGGGCTGGAGGGAGCGCGAGCGGTGGTCATGCCGGTGAACCTGCACGAGTACGAGGCCGCCGCCCGGGAGCGGCTGGAGGTGTCGCGGTTCGCCTACGTGGCGGGCGCGGCCTGCGACGAGCGCACGCTGCAAGGCAACCGGGCGGCATTCGGGCGCTGGCGGCTCCTGCCGCGCGTGATGCGTGGCGCCAGCCGCGTGTCGACCGCGACGACCGTGCTCGGGCAGGTCGTCTCCTTCCCGGTACTGCTGGCACCGGTCGGGATGCACCGCCTGGTGCACGACGCGGGCGAGCTGGGCAGCGCGCGGGCGTCCGCCGCGGCCGGCACGATCTTCACCCTCAGCACCATGTCGACCTACACCATCGAGGAGGTCGGCGCGGTCGCCGGCGACTGGTGGTTCCAGCTGTACGTACAGCGCGACCGGGAGGTGACCCGCGACCTGGTGCGGCGCGCCGAGACGGCCGGGGCGGCGGCGCTGGTGGTGACGCTGGACACGCCCGTGCTCGGTCGGCGCGAGGCCGACGAGCGCAACCGCTTCGCCATGCCGCCGGACCTGCCGCTGGCGAACTTCGCCGGGCGCGGCCGCGACATGCGGGCCAACGAGGGCGGCTCGGCTCTGGTGGCCTACACCGGGTCGAGCTTCGAGTCGGACCTCGGCTGGGACGACCTGGAGTGGCTGGCCGGGCAGACGCGGCTGCCGGTGGTGGCCAAGGGGATCCTGGCGCCGGACGACGCGCGGCTGGCCGCGGATCACGGCGCGCGGGCAATCGTCGTTTCCAACCACGGCGGCCGGCAGCTCGACGCGGCGGTGGCGACGCTCGACGCGCTGCCGGCGGTGGCGCGGGCGGTCGACGGCCGGGCCGAGGTGCTGCTGGACGGTGGGGTGCGCCGGGGGACGGACGTCCTCACGGCGCTGGGGCTCGGGGCGCGCGCGGTGATGATCGGGCGTCCCTACGTCTTCGGCCTGGCGGCCGACGGCGAGGCCGGCGTGGCGCGCGTGCTGGAGTTGCTGCGCGCGGAGGTGGCGAACGCGATGGCGCTGGCCGGGCGGCCCACCGTCGCCGAGATCGACGGCTCACTGGTAGTGCCGGCCGGGCCGCTTGCCTGAGCGGACGGGCACGGGGGTACGCGGGGAGGAAGATGAGCAGCGACCAGGCGGCAACACCGCGGCAGATCGTCGGTGTGGACACCGGCGGGACCTTCACCGACTTCGTGCTCCTCGACGACGGCCGCGTCCGCGTCCACAAGGTCCTGTCGACGCCGGACAACCCGGCGCGGGCGATCCTCCAGGGGCTGGTCGACCTGGGCACCGGTGGGCGGCTGGCGGCGGTCGTGCACGGCTCGACCGTGGCCACCAACGCCGTGCTCGAGCACAAAGGGGTGCGCACCGGCCTGATCACCACGTCCGGCTTCCGCGACGTGCTGGAGATCGGCCGGCAGACCCGGCCGAAGCTGTACGACCTGCGCGTCGAGCGGCAGCCACCGCTGGTCGAGCGGGCGCTGCGCCTCGAGGTGCTCGAGCGCCTGGACGAGCGCGGTGGGGTGCTGGTCCCGCTCGACCCGGCGACGGTGCGGGCGGCGATCGCGGCGCTGGCCGAAGCCGGCGTCGAGTCGGTCGCGGTCTGCCTCCTCTTCAGCTTCGCCAACCCGGCGCACGAGGCGACGGTGGCGGAGGCGGCGCGCGCCGCCGGGCTCCACGTCTCGGCCTCACACGAGGTGCTGCCGGAGTTCCGCGAGTACGAGCGCACCAGCACGGTCGCGCTCAACGCCTACGTCGCGCCGCTGATGGACCGCTACCTGGGCCGGCTCGAGGAGGAGTTGCCGGGCCGGGCGCCGCTGCGAATCATGCAGTCGAACGGCGGCTCGATCTCGGCCACGACCGCGCGGCGCGAGGCGGCCCGGACCCTCCTGTCCGGCCCGGCGGCCGGCGTGGTCGGCGCCGCCTTCGTCGCCGAGGCGTCCGGCTACGGCCAGACCATCACCTTCGACATGGGTGGCACCTCGACCGACGTGGCGCTGGTCGATGGCGCGATCACCGAGACGACCGACGGCCGGATCGGCGGGTACCCGACGAAGCTTCCGATGATCGACATCCACACCGTCGGCGCGGGTGGCGGCAGCATCGGCTGGTTCGACGCGGGCGGCGCGCTGCGCGTCGGCCCGGCCTCGGCGGGCGCGGACCCCGGCCCGGCGTCCTACGGGGCGGGCGGCAGCGAGCCGACGGTGACCGACGCGAACGTCGTGCTCGGGCGGCTGATCCCGGACGCCTTCCTGGGCGGGGCGATGCGGCTCGAAGTGGACGCGGCGCGACGGGCGGTCGAGCGCATCGCGGGGCGGCTGGGCACCTCGGCCGAGGAGGCGGCGCTGGGCATGGTGCGCGTCGCCAACGCCAACATGGAGGCGGCCATCCGGGTGATCTCGGTCGAGCGGGGCCACGACCCGCGCCGCTTCACCCTGGTGGCCTTCGGCGGTGCGGGGCCACTGCACGCCTGCGAGCTGGCGAGCGCACTGCGCATCCCGCGGGTGCTGGTGCCGGCCACGCCCGGCGTCCTCTCGGCGCTCGGTATGCTGGCCGCCGACATCATCAAGGACTATGTACGTACAGTCATGGTCGGCGCCGTCGAGGCGCAGGCCGCGGTCGATCCCGTCTTCGCAGAGCTGGGTGCGCGGGGCGAGGCCGACCTGCGAGCCGAGGGGCTGCCGCCCGACCGGATCGCGATCGAGCGCTACCTCGACCTGCGCTACGTCGGCCAGTCCTATGAACTGGTAGTGCCGTTCGACGGCGAGGTGCCGGCGGCGGTGGCGGCCTTCCACGCGGCGCACGAGCGGCGCTTCGGCTACAGCGACTCCGCCGAGCAGGTGCAGGTCGTCAACTGCCGGGTCA
>DASSZN010000147.1:0-4094 GCA_035702805.1 Thermomicrobiaceae bacterium
TTCGACGGTCTGCGGAGGCTGTGGGGATTCCACATGCGCGAAGTGGTCTACCTGGGCGACCGCGGCGGAGCGGACCGGCACCTGGTCGAGGCTCGCGCGCTGGTCGAGGAGCTGGCCGCCAGGGTCGGCCTCGAACTCGAGGTCAAGCCCGCCAACGACCCCTTCTACGCGCGATCCGGGTCCCGGGCGCTGCTGGCCTCGCTGGACCCGGTGAAGCACGAGTTCGTGGCCCGCGACGGCACGGCGATCGCCTCGATCAACCGACATCGGAACTTCTTCGGCGAGCGTCTGTCGATCCTGCGCGACGGCTCCGCCGCCTACAGCAGCTGCCTCGCCTTCGGCGTCGAGCGGTGGATCCATGCCCTGACGATGCGGCACGGCTCCGTTGAGTCGGCGCTCGATCGGCTCAGTCCATGAGGGTGCCGCGGTGATCGAGGGGATCGACATCCGGGTGGGCGTGGACCTGGTCAGCGTCCAGCGGATCACGGACATCGTCGAGCGCCGCGGCGCGCGATTCCTAACCGACCATTTCTCGGCGGCGGAGCGGCGGCAGTTGGAGGCGGTGGCTAACGGGCGGCTGGAGACGCTGTCCGGCCGGGTCGGCGCGAAAGAGGCTCTGATCAAGATGCTCGCCCCGGAAGACCAGATGGTTCCCTGGCGGGACATCGAGGTGCTGGCCCAGGGCGGCCGCGCCCCCGCGGCGCGGTTGAGCGGCGCGGCTGCGGAATTGGCCCAGGCACGGGGGCTGGGATCAGTGGACATCAGCATCAGCCACGAAGGCCTATGGGCGGTCGCGGTTGCCGTCGGCGTATTCGGATCACCGGGACGGGACACGAAAGGGTGGGACCGATGAACGAGGTAACGCGGATCCTGTCATGGATCATGGAACGCAATCCCGAGCTCGTCGAACCGCCTGCGGCCGACGACGACCTCATCGAGCGACGGCTGATCGACTCCCTCGCCTTCGTCGACTTCCTGTACTTCCTCGAGGAGCTCTCCGGCAAGGAGGTCGACATGGCGACCGTCGACGTGGACGATTTCCGCTCGGTGGAGGCGATCCGCCGCCGCTTCCTGTCGTGAAAGGGGATTCACCGGCACGGACGGCCTGCCCCGATTACAGAGTTTGAAAGTGTCGTGCCGCGGGCTTTGCGTCGTACTTCGAATCCTGCCGAGGGGGCGAATATGAAGGTTTTGGTTACCGGCGCGACGGGCTATATCGGCCGCGTGCTCACCCGGAAGCTCCTGAACCAGGGGCATCAAGTCACTGCGCTCGTGCACCGCGAACCGCTCGACGCCTTGGCACCGCGGGGGCTGCAGGCGTGCCAGGCGGATGTACGCGATCTGGGCGCGGTGCACAAGGCGCTGCGCGGTATCGAAGCAGTGTGTCACCTGGCGGGCATCGCCGACACGAACGCCCGACGCACCTTTGAAGGCGGGTACGCGAGCGTCAATCTGGGGGGCACGCTGAACTTGCTCAGGGCCCTTGCCCAGTATGCCGACTCCACCGGCCGGGCGGCTGCGTTCATCCACGCGTCCACCGGATCCGTGTACGGCCAAGCGAGCGTCACACCGACTCCGGAGTACGCGATCACGGCCCCGGACTCTCCCTACGCCGCCTCGAAGCTCGAGGCGGAGGCCGCAATCCGAAGCTTCTCCGAGGCCGGAGCCGTCGCCGGGATAAGCCTGCGCATCTTCAACGTCGCCGGCGCGGAAGAGGGCCAAGGTGACCGGAATACAAGCAGAATCCTTCCGCGGGCCCTGGAAGTCGCCGCAGCCCGACAGGCGACTCTGCCGGTCTACGGCACGGGCTCCGTTGTGCGCGACTTCGTCCATGTGGCGGATGTCGCTGACGCGTACGCTCGAGCCATCGGTGCGGCCACGGCAGGACAATTCTCGGTCTTCAACGTCGGCGCGACCCGTGCCTCGATCGCAGACGTCGTCTGCACCGTGGAAAAGGTCACCGGAAGGCAGGTGCCGACGCGTCCGACGTTCGCCGAGCCCGCGGTAGCACAGATGCATGCCGACACGTCGAGTATCCGCACAGCGCTGGGATGGCGCCCCATGCGCTCGTCCCTCGAACAGATCGTCTCGGACGCTTGGTCAGTGGTCACAGCGCCGACAACCACAAGCTAACGGACCGGCCGGCGTAGGCGCGCCCGTCCCCGCCGTCGGCGCCCTCCTCATGTTCAGCCTCATGATCGGCCCACCCGCCGCCGCCCGCGCCCTGGCCAAAGACCCCGCCCCCGCCATGATCCTGGCCGTAGCCCTCGCCCTGGCCACCGTCTGGACCGCCATCGCAGCCTCTTGCCAGACCAACTGGCCCGTCGGCTTCTTCGTCGGCGTCGGCTCCGCCACCTGGTACCTGCTCGCCCGCGCAGCGGCCGCGATCTTCCACCTGTGAGCGGCGGATCGTACTGATCCCGGCGCGAACCACACGACAACGAGCCACGGACATGGGAGGCTGATTCGACCCATCGAGCACTTCCCTGGTCCTATCAGGCCGTCGGCGACCTGCGCGCTGAGCGTCGACGCGCAGTCGAACCTGCGGGTCATCGCAAATTCACAGCAGAACACTGCTAGCGTGCCGCCTCGTGATCGCCGTCTCCACCCTGCGCGGATACCTCCTCGAAGAAGTCCTCGCCTGGCTGCTTCGCGGAAGCGGCTACCGATTTCTCGACAACGCGGCGCAAGACCCTGACGAACTGATCGAGAAAGGAGGCGCGCTCAGAGTTCGCGGCCGCGGCGCCACGCACCAGGTGGACGTGCTGGGCGAGCTGATGTTCACACCGGCGTTCTCGCTGCCGGTGTGTCTGTTCCTCGAGGCCAAGTTCACCGATGGTGCGTGCGGGCTCGGGATCGTGCGGAATGCGCATGGCGTGCTCCATGACGTCAACCAGCGCCATGTCCCGCGCGCTAGAAGCCGCCGACTGGAGCGGCGCTTCCAGCACAACTACGCGCTGTTCTCCACCGGCGGCTTCACCTCCGACGCGAAGAAATACGCGATCGCGCACCAGATCTCACTCATCGACCTGTCCGGCGCGAACTTCGCCGGGGCCTCCCCCTGAGTGGTGGACACGCTGATACTGGATCTTGCTAGATCTGGAGGAAGCGAGAAGTGCGCCGATGGCGATGAAGGACTATTCGGAGGAGTTCAGGGCTGATGCTGTGGCCCTGTACGAGTCCACACCGGGGGCAACGTATAAGGGCATCGCTGCTGACCTTGGGGTTTCCCGGGGAGCGTTGCGGTTGTGGGTGCTGGCCGCGCGTGAGCGGCGCGGTGCGGAGCCGGTGGGCGGGTCCGGTGTGCAGCGCCTGGAGCGTGGTCGCGTGCCCGCTGGCGCGTCCACGCCCGAGGGGACTGTACGGTCTTCGGTGTAACTCCTGAACATGATGGGGTTGCATCTGATGGGCGCGATGGAAGTGGTAGAGGCTGTGGCCGGGGAGCAGGACGAGGTGGGGCAGTCGGGTCTCGATGGACTGGATGAGCAGTTGCTCGACCAGCTCGTCGGGCAGGCCAGGGAGCACGGAGTCAAGCTCGCCGGCGAGGGCGGTCTGTTGCAGGTGCTGACCAAGCGGCTACTCGAGTCCGCGCTCGAGGGCGAGATCACCGACCACCTCGGCTACGAGAAGCACGATGGCGTCGGGGACGGGTCGGGCAACTCGCGCAACGGGCGGCGGGCCAAGACCGTGATCACGGACGTCGGTCCGGTCGAGATCGAGGTGCCGAGGGATCGGGCCGGCAGCTTCGAGCCGCAGATCGTCAAGAAGCGCCAACGGCGGCTGTCCGGAGTGGACGAGATGGTGCTATCGCTCTCGGCCAGGGGTCTGACGCACGGGGAGATCTCCGCGCACCTGGCCGAGGTCTACGGCGCGCAGGTCTCGAAGACCACGATCTCGACGATCACCGACAAGGTGATCGAGGGTATGGCCGAATGGCAGAACCGTCCCCTCGACCCGACCTACCCGGTGGTCTTCGTCGACTGCGTGCACGTGAAGATCCGCGACGGGCAGGTGGCGAACCGTCCGATCTACATGGCGCTGGCCGTCACCTGCGACGGGATGCGCGAGATCCTCGGGCTGTGGGCCGGGGACGG
>DASSZN010000170.1:0-7552 GCA_035702805.1 Thermomicrobiaceae bacterium
GTGGTACCACGGGCGAGAGCGAGCCCGTCCCCGAGGGCCGCGAGTGGCCGGGACCGGGGACGGGCTCGGTGCATCCGGGGCCCGGCGCTCACGACCGCACGAGCGAGCCCATCGCCACCGCCTGGAGGGGACCGTGACCGCTGTCGAGACCGTGTTCCTGGTACTCCCCGAGGACGTCCACACCGCCATCGTCGGCCACGGCGAGGCGAGCTACCCGGACGAGTGCTGCGGCATCCTGCTCGGCGCCGCCGACGGCGCCGCGCGCCGGGTCGAGCGCGCCCTGCCGATCGAGAACCGCTGGGAGGCCGCCGAGCGCGGCAACCGCTTCCTGATCGGCCCGGAGGACGTCCTGCGCGCCGAGCGCACCGCCCGGCGCGAGGGGCTGGACGTGCTCGGCTTCTACCACTCCCACCCGGATGACGTCGCCCGGCCGTCGGGCTTCGACCGGGATCACGCCTGGCCCTGGTACACCTACCTGATCGCGTCGGTCCGCGCCGGCCGCTGCGTCGACCTGGCCGGCTGGGAGCTACGCGCCGACCGTTCCGGCTACGACGCGGTACGCATCCGGCAGGAGCGCGCGGTGGACCGCGCCGCCGCGGCGGAGCTACGAGAGGGGATCCGATGACGAGCGGAACTGCCGAGGCCACCATCTTCATCCCGACCGCGCTGCGCGGCTTCGCCGGGGGCGCCCGCAGCTACAGCGTGGCGGCGCCGACCGTCGGGGAGGCGCTGGCGCGGCTGGCCGAGGCGCACCCGGCGCTGCGCCCGCACCTGTACGACGAGTCGGGCGGCCTGCGCCGCTTCGTCAACGTCTACGTCGGCGAGGAGGACATCCGCTACCTGCGGGGCGAGGAGACGCCGCTCGCGCCGGACGCCGAGATCACCATCGTTCCCTCGATTGCCGGCGGCGCGGCCGAAACGGAGACCGCCGACGCCGCGCTCTCCCACGACGAGGTGCTGCGCTACAGCCGCCACCTGATCATGCCCGAGGTCGCGCTCGCCGGTCAGGAGAAGCTCAAGGCGGCGCGGGTCCTCCTGGTCGGCGCGGGCGGCCTCGGCTCGCCCCTCGGCCTCTACCTGGCGGCGGCCGGCGTCGGCACCCTCGGGCTGGTCGACGCCGACGTGGTCGACGTCACCAACCTGCAGCGCCAGGTGCTCTACGGCACGCGCGACGTCGGCACGCCCAAGCTCGAGGCGGCCGAGCGGCGCCTGCGCGACCTCAACCCCTACATCCGCGTGGTCCGGCACGACGTCCAGCTGACGTCGGAGAACGCGCTCGAGATCATCCGGGACTACGACGTCGTCGTCGACGGCACCGACAACTTCCCGACGCGCTACCTGGTCAACGACGCCTGCGTCATGCTGGGCAAGCCGAACGTCTACGGCTCGATCTTCCGCTTCGAGGGCCAGGTGTCGGTCTTCCACGCGGCCGAGGGCCCCTGCTACCGCTGCCTCTACCCCACCCCGCCGCCGCCCGGGCTCGTCCCCAGCTGCGCCGAGGGGGGCGTGCTCGGCATCCTGCCGGGCACGGTCGGCGCGATGCAGGCCACCGAGGTGGTCAAGCTGATCCTGGGCATCGGCGAGCCGCTCATCGGCCGGCTGCTGCGCTACGACGCGCTCGAGATGCGCTTCGCCGAGTTCCGGCTGCGCAAGGACCCCGACTGCCCGGTCTGCGGCGAGCACCCGACGGTCACCGAGTTGGTCGATTACGTCGAGTTCTGCGGCCTCCATCCCGAGCCCGCGCCGACCGAGGTCGTCGCGCCCGAGTTCCAGCTGACCCCGACCGAGCTGGTCGCGCTGCGCGCCGCCGGCCGCGCGCCGCTGGTGGTCGACGTGCGCGAGCCGCACGAGCGCGCCATCGCGGCCATCCCCGACTCGATCCTGATCCCGGTCGGCGAGGTCGGCGAGCGCGCGGGCGAGCTCGACCCCGCGCGCGACATCGTCCTCTACTGCCGGACCGGGGTGCGCAGCGCCCGCGCGCTCGAGGATCTGCGCGCGGCGGGCTTCACGCGGCTGAAGAACCTGACGGGGGGCATCCACGCCTGGGCCGACGAGGTCGACCCGAGCCTGCCCAAGTACTGATCGCCGGTACGGTCGACGGCGGGCGGCCACCGGCCGCCCGCTGCCCCGTCGCCGGGATGATGAGCGCCGGCGTCGCTCAGCGCGTGCGCGCCGCCGCCGCGAGCCCGCGGTCGAGGTCTGTCAGGATGTCGCGCGGGTCCTCGATCCCCACCGAGAGGCGCATCAGCCCCTCGCCGATCCCCACCTGGGCCCGTTGCTCCGGCGTCAGCGCCCGGTGCGAGGCCATCGCCGGGTAGAGCGCCAGCGAGTAGACGTCTCCCAGCGAGGTGCCGGGGAAGATCAGCTCGAGCGCCTCCAGGAAGGCGAAGGCCTGCTCCCGCCCGGCGTCCTTGATGTCGAAGGAGACGACGCCGCCGAAGCCGCGGTCGCCGAACAGGTTCGCCGCCGTGGCGTGGCTGGGGTGGTCCGACAGCCCCGGATAGTAGACGCGCGCCACCCGCGGGTCCTCCGCCAGCGCCCGCGCCACGGTCGCCGCCCCCTCGCACTGCGCCCGCATCCGCAGCGGCAGGGTCTTCATGCCCCGCAGCGCCAGCCAGGACTCGAAGGGGCCGAGGATGGCCCCGGCCATCTTGGCGAAGTTGACCAGCTTCTCCCGCCGCATCGAGCTGGTCGCCACGACCCCGCCGGTCATGTCGCCGTGCCCGGCGATGTACTTCGTCAGCGAGTGGACCACCAGCTGCGCGCCGTCGTCGGCCGGGCGGTAGATCAGCGGGCTGAAGGTCGAGTCGACCAGCACCGCCGCCCGCGAGTTCTTCGCCAGCCGCACGAGCGCCGGGACGTCGGTGACGCGCAGCAGCGGGTTGGAGATCACCTCACAGACGATCAGCGCCGGCTTCAGCCGCTCGACCGCCTCCGCCACCGCCTCCAGGTCCAGGATGTCGACCAGCTCGACGGTGCAGCCCCACTCACGCAGGTAGCCGTCGAGCATCGAGAAGGTCGCGCCGTAGAGGTCGCGCGAGGCCAGCACGGTGTCGCCGGGGGCGAGGCTGGTCATGATCGCGGCGTGGATCGCCGCCATGCCCGAGGCGAACGACACGGCGGTGGCCGTCCCCTCGAGGTCGGCGACCGCCGCCTCCAGCGCCGTCGACGTTGGGTTGCCGTAGCGCGTGTAGACGTACCTGCCCTCGGCGCCGCCGAGCGCGGCGTCCATCACCTCGACGTCCTCGTAGACGAAGGTGGAGCCCGGATAGATCGGCGTCACCACCGGGGTGAACTCGGGCCGCTCCGGCCGCTCGCCCATGTGCACCGCCCGGGTGGCCGGGTACATCCCCGCCGTCCGGCTCCGCGCGCGATCGTGTGGTCGCATGGCTCCCCCTCTCACTGTCGCCTGCCCGTTGGCGGGACTCATCCTATCGCGTCGCGCCGCTGCGGACGATGCACCGTGGCTGACGCGACCGCGACCGTGACGGCGGCAGTCGTGGCCTCGCGGGCCGGATCGCTGGCGCGGTACCCGCGGTCGACTGGCGACGTCTCGGACCGGGCTCCGGCGCCCACCACCTCGCGAGCACCGTCTTGACGAGCCCCTCACGGAGATATATCCTCGTGATATAGTGGCGCGATATACTGTCCGCGCGGCTGACGGAGAGGAAGGGCGGAGATGGCTGGCGACGACCGGCTCGAGTCACACGAGGAGACGCGCGGCGAGGCGGCCGGGACCGGCCGCCGGCCCGTCGCCCCGCGCCGCGCCGCGCCGCGTCGTGGCCGGGTCACCCGCGAGCCGGCGATGACCACGCGCGGGACGACCTACGAGCTGTACGTGCTCGGCGAGCTGACGGAGCACCCGATGCACGGCTACCTGCTGGCACGGATCCTCAGCAGCATCATCGGCCCGTACCGCACGCTGGGCTGGGGTGCGCTCTACCCGCTGATCCACCGGCTCGAGGAGGACGGGCTGATCGAGCCCGTCGAGCGCGAGGACCCGCTCGGCACCCGCCAGCGCAAGGCCTACGCGATCACCCCGGCCGGCCGGGCGCGCTTCCAGGCGCTGATGGTCGAGCGCGGCGACTACGGCCCGGACTACCGCGACCTCTTCACGGTCAAGCTGAGCAAGTTCGGTCAGGTGGACCGCGTCACCCAGCTGGCCATCCTGCGCCACTACCGCGGCTACGTCGAGGAGGTGCGGGCGCACCTGGAGTCGCAGCTGCATAACGTGGCCACGGAGCCCAACATCTCCGAGCGGGAGCGGCCGGGCATCCTGCGCGCGCTCAACCACCGCATCCAGCTCGCCCGCGCCGACATGGAGTGGGTCGCGCGCGAGATCGCGACCACCGAGGACGCCGTCACCGAGCGGCGCGACGCCACCCAGTGAGCGGACGGCAGGCGCCGCCCGCCGGGGCTGACGGCTCTACGAAAGAGGAACCATGAGCGAGACGGGACTCAACGATCGGCGCAAGTGGCTGGCCCTGGGCGTCCTCGGGCTGGCGCTCGCGATCACCGTGCTCGACGTCACCGTGGTGAACGTCACCATCCCGGCGATCCAGCGCGACCTGAACGCCACGCTGCGCGACGTGGAGTGGATCAGCGCCCTCTACGCGCTCGTCTACGGCGCCTTCATCCTGCCCTGGGGCAAGCTGAGCGACCAGCACGGGCGGCGCCGGGTCTTCATCGGCGGGGTGATCCTCTTCGTGGGCGGCTCGCTCCTGGTCGGCGTCGCCCCGAGCGTGGGGGTGCTGCTGGTCGGCCGGCTGATCCAGGGTTTCGGCGCCGCCATGGCCGCGCCGTCGACGCTCTCGATCCTCTCGGCGACCTTCACCGGTCGCGCCCGCGGCGTGGCGTTCGGCATCTGGGGCGCGACCGCCGGCGCGGCCGGCGCCCTGGGCCCGCTCCTCGGCGGCTACCTGACGACCTACGCCACCTGGCGCTGGGCGTTCCTGATCAACGTCCCGATCGGCGTCGTCGCGGTGGTCGGCGCGCTGTTGGTCGTGCCGGAGTCGCGTGACCCGCAGGCGCGGGGCAGGCTCGACGGCCTGGGCGTGCTCTGGTCGGCGCTGGGGCTCGGCGCGCTGATCTTCGGCCTCATCGAGGGGCAGACCTACGGCTGGCTGCGCGCCGGTGAGACCTTCGCCATCGGCGGCGTCTCCTGGCCGTTCCACGCGGTGGCGATCACCCCGGTCGCGTTCGCGGTGGCGGTCGTCGCGCTGGCGGCCTTCGTCGTCCACGAGCTCCGGCTGGAGCGGGCCGGCGGAGTGCCCCTCTTCCCGCTCACGCTGTTCCGCCACCACAGCTTCCGCTACGGCCTGATCACGGCCACGATCGTGACGCTGGGCGAGTTCGGGGTCCTGCTCATCTTCTCGATCTACCTGCAGGTGGTGCGCGGGCTGTCGGCCTTCCACACCGGGCTGCTCTTCCTGCCCTTCTCCTTCGCCATCTTCTTCACCGCGCCGCTGGCCGGGCTGCTGGCCACGCGCTTCGGCCCCAAGTGGGTGGTCACGGCCGGGATGACCGGGGAGGCGCTGGGGATCTTCCTGCTGGGCCGGATCACCCGGACCGGGACGCCGTTCACCGCCTACATCCCGATCTTCATCCTCTACGGGGCGGCGGTGGGGCTGACCATCGCCCAGCTCACCAACACCGTGCTGAGCGACATCCCGCGGCGCTTCGCGGGGGTCGGCTCGGGTGCCAACAACACCGCCCGCCAGGTGGGCGCGGCGATCGGCATCGCGGTGCTGGTGGCGGTCTTCGCCGCCCAGCTCGCCAGCAGCGGCCAGGCGGCGCTCGCACGGAGCCGGGCCGTGCCGGCCAGCGTCAAGCCGGCCATCGCGGCCGCGCTCAACCGCGGCGTCTCGGCGGGCGAGCAGCAGCAGCTCCCGGCGGGAACCCAGCGCACCCCCGCCGGCCACGCCATCGCCGGGATCTTCGACGACGCGATCGCCCACGGGACGCGCAGCGCGGCCAACGTCGCCGCCGCCTTCGTCTTCGTCGGCGCGCTCAGCTCGCTCCTGATCCCCAACATCCCGCTCCAGGAGACGGCGGAGGCGGACGCCGGGGCGGGGGAGGAGGCCGAGGACGTCGAGGGCGCCGTCTTTACCGGCTGAGCGCACGAGACCGGCGCCCGGCGCGGCGATCGACGTCAGCCGCGGGGCACGCCGACCGCCATCCCCTCGAGGTACGGGTAGTCGGCGCCGTGGCGGATGCCCCGCGCGTCGACGAAGACGGCCGCCGGCCGGGCGAAGTAGCCGCGGTAGCCGGTCGCCGCCCCGCCCGCGCCGATGAACTCGTGCACCGGCTCGACCCGGTGGCCACGCTCGCGGAGCCCCGCGATCACGGTCGGGTCGAGCCGGTCGTCCGCCACCACGTGGCCCTGCGACAGGTCGATGCGCGGCGCCGAGACCGCCGGCTGCACCGGCATGCCGTACACCAGCGTGTTCAGCACGACCTGGCTCACCGCGTTGGTGATGCGCCGCGCGCCCGGCGCGCCGACGACCAGCACGGCCCGGCCGTCGCGCTCGACGATGAGCGGGGTCATGTTGGTCACCGGCCGCTTGCCCGGCGCCACGCTGTTGGGCCGGCCCGGCGCCGGGTCGAACCACTGGGCGGCGCAGTTCATGACCACGCCGGTGGTGCCGGCGACGCCGAGCCCGCTCAGCCCGCCGATCAGCGTGTGCGTCAGCGAGGCCGCGTTCCCCTCGGCGTCCACCACCGAGACGTGGGTCGTCCCGCCGCCACCGCCCGCCATGCCGGTCGGCGCCACGCCGACGTCGCCCGGCTTCACCGCCGCCATCGCCCGCTCGGGGTCGATCTCGGCCCGTCGCCGGGCCAGGTACGCGTCCGAGAGCAGCACGTCCACCGGCACGTCGACGAAGGCCGGGTCGCCGAGGTAGGCGTCGCGGTCGGCGAAGGCCAGCCGGTAGGCCTCGGCCAGCGCGTGTAGCGCCTCGACGCTGTTGTGCCCCATCCCCGCCAGGTCGAAGTCCTCCAGCAGCCGCAGTCCCTGGACGGTCAGCAGGCCGGGGCAGGGCAGCGGCCCGGTCAACAGCGTGTAATCGTGGAAGGGCGCGCGCAGCGCGTCGACGACGTCCGGCGCGTAGGCCGCCATGTCCGCCATCTCCAGCAGCCCGCCGCGTGCCTGGACGAAGTCGACGATCTCGCGGGCGACCGGCCCGGTGTAGAACGCCTCGGGTCCCTCCTTCGCGATCGCCCGCAGCGTGGCGGCCAGTTCCAGCTGGCGCACCACACTCGCGCCGTGGGCGATGCCCGGGTCGCCGTCGACCAGGAAGACCTCGGCCGACTTGGGGTTAGCGCGCAGGCCGTTCAGTTCCTGCAGCAGCCGCAGCCCGAGGATCCAGTTGAGGGGCATCCCCTCCTCGGCGACCGCGATGGCCGGGGACAGCGCCCGCTCCAGGCCGAGCCGCCCGAAGCGCTCGACGGCGGTCGCCAGCCCGGCGACCGAGCCGGGGACCATGGCGGCCAGCCCCCCGGAGAAGGCGACGGTCGTGCGGGAGCGGTGCGCCTCGGCCGTCATCCTCGCCGG
>DASSZN010000080.1:0-2204 GCA_035702805.1 Thermomicrobiaceae bacterium
AGACTCCGGACGAGAGCAGCAGCAGCGGCAGCGCCAGGCGCAGGGCGCTCCCGATCAGCGGCCGGGTTCGCCAGCGCTGGGGCGTCCGCGCCGACGGAGCCCGGTCCGCGGCGATGGCCAGCGTCACGACGTCGTTGGTGACGAGCAGCAGCACCATCAGCCGGGCGCTGGTCACGAAGACCCCGCCGACCAGGATGCCCAGCGCCAGGAGCAGCGGCAGTTCAAGCTTCTTGACCGTCATGTTGCGGGCGTAGGTCAGCATGCGCCGGTAGATGCGCCGGCTCTCGTCCACCGCGGCCACGATCTCGCCGAGACCGGCTGTCGTCAGCACCAGGCTCGCCGCCGCCTTGGCCACGTCCGTGGCGTTGGCCACGGCGATGCCGACCTCGGCCTGCCGCAGGGCCGGGGCGTCATTCACCCCATCACCGGTCATCCCGACGACGTGACCGGCCCGCTGCAGGGTCTGGACCAGCGTGAACTTGTCCTCAGGGTAGACGCCGGCGAAGAGATCGTGGTCGAGGATGCGCTCGGGATCATCCGCCTGCAGGTCGTCCCGTGAGCCCGTCCGGTCGCCGATGCCGACGGCGCGCGCGACGGCGCGCCCGGTCGTGGCGTCGTCGCCGGTAACCATCAGCGGACGCACGCCGAGATCCCGCAACTGCCCGATCAACCCGGCGGACTCCGGGCGCGGCGCGTCCTGGAACCCGAGCAGCCCCACCAGGCCCAGCGTCGACTCCGGTCCGGCCGCGACCGCCAACACGCGCAGCCCGTCGGCGGCGAGTTCCCCGACTGCCGCGGTCATGGCCGGGTCAGAGTGGTCGACCAGACCGAGCAGCACGGCGGGTGCCCCCTTGACCACGCGCCAACGGGTGCCGTCGCGGCGCACCGTCGCCTCGGCGCGCTTGGTGGCCGGCTCGAAGGGCGTGAAGCTGAGCCGCTCCGGGGCGACCGCGGTTCGCGGCGGCAGGCGCTGCAAAATCGCAAGGTCCAGCGGGTCCTGGGTCGCCGCGTCGCAGGTGAGCGCCGCCAGTCCGAAGACGTCCGCGTCGCTCCACCCCACCGCCGGCCGCACCGCGACCAGCGTCACCTGCCCGCCGGTGAGCGTGCCGGTCTTGTCGGCGCAGAGGACGTCCATCCCGGCCGCCTCCTCGATCGCGGTCAGGTGCGTCACCAGCACCCCGCGCCGCGCCAGCTCGGCCGCCCCCAGGGCGGTGGCCACGGCGGCGCTGGCCGGCAGCGCCACCGGCACCGAGGCGATGACGAGGACGAGGGCGAAGGGAAGGATCTCGCGGAGCGGGATGCCGCGCACCAGGGCGTCGGCCAGAACTACGACCACCAGGATCACGTCGAGCCCCAGCAGGGCACGGACAAGGCCGAAGATCACGCCCTCGAGGTGGCTGCTCGGCCGAGCAGTCCGGACCAGCTCGGCCGTGCGGCCGAAGGCAGTCCGCGTCCCGGTCGCTTGCACCGTCCCGGTAGCCTCGCCGCGCTGGACCACGGCGCCAGCGTGGGCGGCATCCCCGGCGGCCAGCTCGACCGGCATCGACTCGCCGGTGAGCGCGGCCTGGTCCACCAGCAGGTGTCCATCGGCAAGCGTCACATCGGCGGGAACCAGGTCGCCCAGCCGGAGGGCCACCGCGTCGCCGAGCACGAGCTCGGCGGCCGGGAGGCGCTGCCAGCGGCCGTCCCGGCAGACGCGCGCCTGGACGCTGAGGCGCTGGCGCAGCAGCGCGAGGGCACCCTGGGCCCGGCGCTCCTGGACGAAGCTCAGCAGCGCGTTGACGACGAGGAGCGCGCCGATGATGCCGGCCTCGACGCGGTTGTCGAGTACCAGCTCCAGGACGACGGCGGCCTCGAGCATCCAGGGGACCGGCGACCAGAACTTCCCGAGCAGGTCGCGCCAGGGGTGCGGCGTCTCCTCGGGAACCGCGTTGGGGCCGTCGTGGGCCAGGCGTCGCCGGGCCTCGTCGCTGGACAGTCCGACCGGCGCTACGGAGATGACGGCATGTGCTGGGTCGCGTGTCTGGGTAGCCATGGCTCTGCCTCGAAGCGCGTGTCGCGAGAGATGCCGGACGGGCTGGACCGGTACCGACGCAGTGCGGACCACGTCCTTGGCGACGCTGCCGGGGAGGAGCGCGTCGGTGAGCCGTGCCGTCGACGTCCCGGTCCCGTCGCCTGCCAACGCGTAGGTCCCGTACCGCATG
>DASSZN010000107.1:0-5331 GCA_035702805.1 Thermomicrobiaceae bacterium
GCCGGCCGCGGCTACGAGCACGTGGTCGCCATCGGTGACCAGCGCCTGACCGGTGTCTTTGCCCCGCGACGCTGGGTGCGCGGCGAGGTGGTGGGGTTGCGCCTCGACCCGGCCGGGGCCTTCGTCTTCCACGCGGACCCCGCATCCGCCTGACTACCCACGTCTCCCCCCGACGGCAGCGCGCCGGCAGCCGCGCCATCCGGGGAGGTGGAGGGCACGGCGTCCGCGGCCGGTACCTGCCGGCTTGCGGCGGGAGTTGCCGGGCGGGACATGGCTCCCGGCCGAACGATCAACCACCGGCCGGTCTCCGCCGGCACCAACGATTCGGCGCGGCGACGGCCCGGTCAGCAGTGAGGGCGCGAGTGATCGCAGTGACACCGAGCGAGGCGTGTCGTCCAGTCTGAGGGGCGCGACGCAGACACGGCGAGACCCGGCCCCAGGAGTAGGGCGGCCGGGTCTCGGGAACGGTCGCTTCGGCGCCTTTGGTGACGGCGTCAGCCGTGCGGCGCGCCCTGGCCCGGTTCGCCGCTCAGCGACGCCCGGCCGGGCGCGGGGTTGCGGCGATCGGTCGGCTCATCGAGGCGCCAACCAGTGCCACGACCGCCAGCACGGCGAAGAGGATGGTGTGCTTGACGTGGTGCGGGTTGGCCAGCGCCGCCCAGTACACCGCCCAGAACAGCGCGATCACCGCCGCCACGATGCCCGCCATCACCATCGCGCGGCCGCGCCGCATGCCGACCGCGACTCCGACCAGCAGCGGCACGATCGCGACTGTGACCAGCGACACGACCGTCATGATCAGTTCACCCGCAGACACGTGTGCTCCTCCTTACCCACCAGATACGAGCGATACGAGCCAGTGACCGCAACCCTGCCGTCGGCGACCGTCAGCCGCCGTGGACCGCGACGAAGACCACGCCGACCACACCGAGCGCGATGCAGTAGTAGGCGAACGGGTCCAGATGACCGAACTGAAAGTATCTGACGAGGAAGCGAACGCTGAGGTACGCCGCCAGCCCGGCCAGCAACCCTCCCACGATCGCGATGGCGAGCACGCTGCCGCCCGCCATCACCAGCGTCGGCACTTCCAGGAGCCCGGCGGCCAGAATGATCGGCGTCGCCAGCATGAAGGTGTAGTTGGCCGCCTCCTCGTGTCCCATGTTGCGCAGTAGCCCGGCGCACATGGTGACGCCCGAGCGGGAGATGCCGGGGATGAGCGCGAGCGCCTGTGCGCTGCCGATCATGATCGCGTCGCGCCAGGTGAGATCCTGGATGCCCCGCGTACGCTCTTCGACCTGGGCGGCGCGCGCCCCGCCGAGGGACCCGCCGCCGGGCGCCCCGTCACGGATGTCGACGCCCCGCGTCATCGACAGCTGATCGCCCTGGAGCGCCACGACGCCGCGCGGCCCGTTCAGGGTGTCGCCCTGAAACGCCACGCTGGCCGTCTGTTGCCGGGTGCGCAGGCGCTCGCTGAGCAGCATGATGCCGCCGTTGACGATCAAGAAGATGGCCGCGATCAAGGGCGTGGCGAACAGCTGCTTCAGCGGCTTTTCCAGCACGGCGCCGATGATACCGGCCGGAATGGTGCCGAAGAAGAGCATCCAGGCGAGGTGCTCGTCCGGCGTGTGCGACAACCGACCTCGCACCGCGCTCACCACGAACGCCCGGATGACGGCGATCCAGCGATCCCGGTAGAACCAGAGGAGCGCCGTCGCGGTCCCCAGGTGCAGCATTACCACGAAGGGGAGGAACGTGGGGGCCGACTGCACGTTGCCCCAGCCGAAGAAGGTGGGCAGTAGCACGGTATGTCCCAGGCTGCTCACCGGGAACAGTTCTGAAAACCCCTGCAGCAGCCCCAGAAAGGTTGCCTGTACCCAGGTCAGCACGTCTCACCCATTCCCGTGTCGCCTGTGTCGCCGCGCGGCCCCTGCTGGGAGGTCAACGCCGGCGGCTACCCGCCGCCGGATCACATCCCACGTCGGCAGAGGCGAGCCGTCGCCCGACCGTCAACCACCGAGTCCAGCAGCCCAGCCTCGTCGCGCCGGGCACGCCCATGGCGATCTCATCCATCGTCACTGACGATCGTCGCGACCGGATGGTAGCAGGCCGGAGGTCACAATTGTGAAGTTTGTGTTGCGGCGGCCGTGAGGGCGGTTCAGCGGCCGGGACGGGGCCGGTTGAGCCGGAACGTGGCGACGTAGCCGGCCAGACCACCGACCGCGACGCAGGTGACGATGCTCAGGCCGACGGCGTAGAGGACCAGGCTGACGACGAGAGACACGCCGAAGAGGATGCCGACGACGAGCCACCAGCGGTCGTTCCCGTGATCCATTGGCCCTCCGATCGCGCCGGGCCCCGGCCGGCTCCCGCACCGCCCGCGGTCGTTAGTTCGCCGGGCCGAGCTCGCCCGCGAAGCGGTACCCGACGCCGTGGACGGTCTGGATCAGCGACGAGCCGTCCGGATCACCCTCGAGCTGGGAGCGGATGGAGCGGATGTGCACGTCCACGTTGCGGGGGTCGACCACCACGTCCTCGCCCCAGACCAGGCGGATGAGCTCCAGCCGGCTGAAGACCGTGTGCGGCTGGCGGACGAGCGCGGTCAGCAGGCGGAACTCCTTGGGGGGTAGCCGGAGCTCGCGGCCAGCGTAGGTGGCCCGGAACGCCTTGAGGTCGAGGATCAGTTCACCGGCGACCAGCACCTCCGCCCCGTGTGGCTGCCCCTCGCCGGTGCGCCGCAGGAGGGCCCGGACCCGCGCCAGCAGCTCGCTCATGCGGAACGGCTTGGTGACGTAGTCGTCCGCGCCCGCCTCGAAGGCCTCGATGACCTTGCGCTCGTCGTCGAGCGCGGTCAACACCAGGATGGGCGCGCTGCTCCAGGTCCGGAGCAGTCGGCAGACCTCGATCCCGTCGATCTTGGGGAGCATGAGGTCGAGCACGATCAGGGAGGGTTTCTGGAAGCGGGCGGTCCGCACGCCCTGCAGGCCGTCGGCCGCCAGCGTGACCGGGAAGCCCTCCTTCTGCAGGTTGTAGCGCACCGTGATCGCGAGCGTCTCGTCGTCCTCGACGAGCAGGATCGACGACGCCTGCTCCGGCTCCTCCGGCGTCGTGGCCCGCAGACTGTCGTGGCTGTCGACGTCGACACGACTGTCTATCATCGATGACATTGTATCCCGTCCCTGCCCGTCCGCCGGCCGGCCCTGACCGTGCCGCTATTCTAGGGAGGGGCGGCGCGCCGGTTGTGATGCGGATTTAAAGATCCGCTCCGATCCCGCCCGCGCGACTGTAATGTTTCTGTCATTCCCTCGGGCGGTGCGGTTCCGCTAGGCTACGCCTCAAATCCGGCCGGGCGGCCGCGGCCGGCTGCGGGGCCGGTGCAGGGACGCACCGGGGAGGTCGCCGCGGATTCCGCTGGTTGGCTCCAGGGAGCCGCTCGTACGCGCCGGACGCATGGCGCGTGGTCGTCATGATCGTCGTGGTGGCCGTCGACCGCCCGGCCACGGCGTCGGGCGATGGCCTCCGGTGGGCGTGGCCGGAGTGCCCGCCGATTCGTGCCCGGCTTGCGCCGAGTCGTTGACAATCCGCGCAAGTAGCCCTACGATCCGTCATATTTGTCCACGAGGTGGAGAGACCCGACCCGAGCCCCTGATTATCCCCGTCGCCCGGTCCGGCGGCACGATGGGAACGCAGCCCTGGCAAGCAGGGAAGAGGAAAGAGGACACACCTGATGGACAATCTGCGCCTGTCCCTGTTCAGGCGGCACATGGAGGCCAGCCACATCTCTCGCCGCGAACTGCTCAAGCGTGTCGGCACGGTCGGCGTCGCCACGCCTGTCGTCGCGAGCCTGCTCGCGGCCTGCGGCGGCTCGTCGAGCACGCCCACCACCAGTTCCACCAGCGGTGGTCCGACGCCGACGAGCGGCGCGGTCACCGTCAACCAGAATACGGGCACCCCGGCCGCCGGCTCGCAGACGGCTGCCAGCCCGACCGCGGCCCCGCTCGGCAAGGCCGGCGGCTCGGTCACCCTCGTGCGCGGCACCGACTCCGACAACCTCGATCCGGTCATCCAGGACGGCAACATCGACATCTGGATTCTGGATAGCATCTACGACCAGTTGATCAAGGTGTCGAATAGCGGCACGTCGCTGATCCCAGGGATCGCCGAGAAGTGGTCGGCCTCCAGCGACGCCACGACCTTCACCTTCAACATCCGCCCGGGCGTCAAGTTCTCCGACGGCAGCGATATGACCGTCCAGGACATCGTCTTCTCGATCAACCGGGCCCAGACGTCCCAGGCCAGCCCCTGGCTCTTCACCCTGGAGTCGGTCAAATCGGTCACCGCGCCCGACAGCTCGACGGTCGTGATCACCCTCAAGCAACCGTGGGCACCGTTCCTGGCCGACATTGCCCTGTTCAACGCCAGCATCATGTCCCAGGCCTTCGTCCAGAAGGTCGGCGTGGCCAATCTCGCCACCCAGACGCTGGGGACCGGCCCGTTCATTCTCAAGCAGTGGAACAAGGCCGTGTCGATGGTGTTCGTCAAGAACCCCTACTACTGGGAGCAGGGCCTGCCGCTGCTCGACCAGATCACCCTGAACGTCGTGCCGGACGGCAACAGCCGCGTGCTCCAGCTCCAGGGCGGCCAGATCGAGGGCATCATCGGGCAGAACGACGTTGCCCCGAACCAGGCGATCCAGTTGCAGTCCGACTCCAGCGTCCAGGTCCTCAAGTGGACCTCGACCTACGTCAACATGATCGTCATCAACACCCGCAACGCGCCGCTCAACGACGTCAAAGTACGTCAGGCGCTGAACTACGCGACCGACAAGCAGAGTATCATCAAGAATGTCCTCTTTGGTTTTGGCGACGTGTCGAACAGCTTCATGCCCAACGGTGCCCTCTACTGGAACCCGAACCAGAAGGGCTACCCGTTCGATCTGACGCAGGCGCAGTCCCTAATGAAGGCGTCGAACTCGCCCAACGGCTTCACCGTGACCTTCCAGATCCTGGGCGGCAATCAGCTCCAGTTGCAGCTGGCTACCGCGATCAAGGCCATGTGGGCCAAGATCAACGTCAATGTCAACATCAATCAGGTCGAGCAGAGCGTCGGAACCAATAACTACCGCACGAATAACTTCCAGCTGGACCTCACCGGTTGGACCAACGACATCATCGACCCGGACGAGCTGGTCGCCTACGCGATCCTGCCGGAGTCGAGCGAGGCCTACCACACCGGCTGGAGCAACCAGACGGCGATCAACCTGGCCAAGCAGGGCGAGACGACACTCGACCCGGCCAAGCGGCAGCAGATCTACTACCAGATCCAGCAGATCCA
>DASSZN010000154.1:0-3568 GCA_035702805.1 Thermomicrobiaceae bacterium
AACGGAATCATCGCGCTGTCCTCCTGCTGAGAGCCCGGGCCGTCGTCGGCCCGCTCCACGATGGCGTGGCCGCGGCCGGTCGTCGCCACCTCCAACGGGTGAGATCAGCGCGACCGCCGAGGGGGTCGGCCCGCTCCGGACCCGGACGGGCGAGGTCCGCCGGGCGCGGCCTAACCCTCGGCGGGTGATGCGCCGGGGCGTCCGCCTCGGTGAGGCTGGGCCCGACATGGAGCTCGAGGTCTAGGAGGACACGCCATGGAAGCGATCGACACCGGCCCCGTGGACGTGCTGGTTCTGAAGTTCCCCGGCAACAAGTTCAACGGGCAGATCCTGCCGGCGCTCAAGGACCTGGTCGTCCGCGACGTGGTCCGGGTGCTGGACCTGCTCTTCGTCTACAAGGACGAGGACGGCCTCGTCGGCACGGTCGAGCTGGCCGGCCTGGGCCCCGACCTCGAGCCGGCTTTCGTCGGGATCACCGGCCAGTTCCAGGGCGGTCTGCTCGACGCCGAGGACGCCGAGGAGGTCGCCCCGGAGCTCGAGCCGAACACGTCGATCGCCCTGCTGGCCGTGGAGAACCGCTGGGCCATCCCCTTCGTCGACGCCGTCCGCCAGTCCGAGGGCGTCGTCCTGGACCAGGCCAGGGTGCCCGCCGACGTGGTGGCTGCCGTGCGGGCAGAGGTGGGCTGAGATGGGTCTCGTCCGCGGCATGGCACGCACGGCGGTCGTGGCGGGGACGGCCACCGCCGTCTCGAACCGGGTGTCCCGCCGACAGGCGAACCGCTGGGCCGCGCAGGAGCAGCCACCGCCGCAGCCGCAGCAGGACTACTACGTACCCCAGCAGGCGCCCCCTCCGCCCCCTCCGCCCCCTCCGGCGGCCCCCGCGCCGCCCGAGGACGACCTGACCGCGCAGCTCCAGCGGCTGGCCGACCTGCACGGGCAGGGCGTGCTCTCCGACGAGGAGTTCACCTCTGCCAAGGCGCGCCTGATCGGCGGGTGAGCAGCCGGACCGGTGCTGCGGTGCCACGTCGGGCGAGGACGGAGCCCCGGGATACGCCGCACCTCCTGGCCGGAGGTGCGGAGGGGCTGATCACGGGGACCGTGGTCTGCGCGTCGGTCATCGCGTACGGCGCGGGTCACGTCGACTCGACGTTCGAGCTCGACCTGGCGATCCTCGGCACCGTGGGCGTGTACTGGCTCGCGCACCTGCACGCGTCGACGTTGGCCGGCTCTCTCGTCAACCGCCACCACCCGCTGCAGGCGCTGCGGCAGGCGGCTCGCCACACCTGGCCGATCGCGGGCGCCTCCGTGCTGCCGGTCGGTGTGCTGCTGCTCGCCGAGCTCCTCGGTGCCGGGCTCTCCGGTGCCGCCTGGGCCGCGCTGATCGCCACGATCGCCCTGCTCACGATCTACAGCTACCTCGCGGGGGCGCGCAGCGGCCTGGGCCGGTGGGGGCGGCTCGCGAGCGCGTCCGCCGGCGCCGCGCTCGGTCTTCTGGTCGTGGTGCTCAAGGTCGCGCTGCACTGAGCAGCCTGTGGCATCGCCCGTCGCAGGTGACGACCAGGCGCCCGGGTCGGGGCACAGTCGACCCAGTCGTCGGCTCGAGCCGCCGGGAGGCACGATGGCCGCTCCCAAGCCACCGAGCATGCTCGACGCGACCCTCCCGGTCGTGGTGCTGATCCTGCTGATCGCCCTCACGATCGCTCTCTTCGGCGTCTCCGCGACCGACGGCCCGTTGCAGGTGGCGCTGCTCCTCGCTGCGGCCTTCGCCAGCCTGGTGGCGTTCAAGAACGGCTACACCGTCGCCTCGGTGGCCGACGCGGCCGTCGGCGGCGTGACCTCGGCCATGGGGGCGATCTTCATCCTGCTGGCGGTCGGCGCGCTGATGGGCACCTGGAACATGGCCGGGACGATCCCGACCATCGTCCACTACGGGCTGAGCCTGCTGGCTCCGAACTGGTTCTACCTGGCCGCGTGCGTGATCTGTGCCCTCGTCGGCATGGTCACCGGCAGCTCGTGGACCACGGCGGGCACCCTCGGCGTCGCCTTCGTCGGCATGGCGAACGTCCTCGGGCTGAAGGAGACCGTCGCCGCCGGCGCGGTGATCAGCGGCGCCTACTTCGGCGACAAGATGACGAGCCTGTCGGAGACCACGATCCTCGTGCCGAGCCTGGTGGGCGGAGTCACGACGTCGCAGCACATCCGGAACATGTGGTGGACCGCGGCCCCCGCGCTGGGGATCAGCCTGGTCCTCTTCCTCGTCCTCGGCCTGACCGCCCAGCCGAGCGGGACGGCTGACACCGACCAGGCGCAGCACGCACTCGAGGGCGCCTTCACCATCTCGCCGCTGAACCTGCTGCCGCTGCTGCTGCTGATCTTCTTCGCGGTGCGCAAGTTCCCGCCGTTCCTGTCGATCCTCGGCTCGGCCCTCCTCGCCGGCGTCATGGCCCCGTTCACGCAACCGGACGCGGTGAAGGCCTTCGTCGACGACGCCAGCCTCGGCGCCGTCGCGACGGGCATCAAGGCGGTCTACGCCGCCATGGCCACCGGGTTCGTCAGCAAGACCGGGGTCGAGTCGATCGACACGCTGTTCTCGCGGGGGGGCATGGCCAGCATGCTCACCACGGTCTGGCTCGTGCTGGCCGCGCTGTCGTTCGGCGCCGTCATGGAGCACGCGGGTTTCCTCGAGCGGCTGCTGCGGCCGGTCGTGGCCCGGGCCCGGACCCGCGGCCAGCTGATCCTCGCTGCCAACGCGACCGGCATCGGCCTGAACATCATCGCCGGAGACCAGTACGTCGCCGACGTCCTCCCCGCCCGCACCTACCGCGCCGAGTTCGCCCGCCGCGGCCTGGCCCCGCAGGTGCTGTCCAGGGCCGTCGAGGACTCGGGCACGGTCACGTCCGTCCTGGTCCCGTGGAACACCTGCGGCGCGTACATCTCGGGCGTGCTCGGGGTGGCGACGGCAAGCTACCTGCCGTTCTGCTTCTTCAACCTCCTCAGCCCGGTGCTCGACGTCGTGTACGGGTTCATCGGGTTCAAGGTGCCGATGCTGCCGGCGACGCAGACTGCGACCGGACCACCCGCGCCCGGTCCCGTGGCACAGGTCGGCAATCCGCGCTCGCCCGAGGACGCCGCGGACCCCGAGCGGGTCGAGGAGTAGCGCAGCTCGAAGCCGCTCCTAGTGGGCGGCGAGGAGCTTGCGCGCCATCACGAGGCGCTGGACCTGGTTGGTGCCCTCGTAGATCTGGGTGATCTTGGCGTCGCGCATCATCCGCTCGACCGGGTAGTCCTTGACGTAGCCGTAGCCGCCGAGCAGCTGCACCGCGTCGGTGGTCACGTCCATCGCGACGTCGGAGGCGTAGCACTTCGCGGCGGCACCGAAGAACGTCAGGTCGCTGTCGCCGCGCTCGCTCTTCGCGGCCGCGACGTAGGTCATCTGCCGCGCCGCCTCGAGCTTCATCGCCATGTCGGCGAGCATGAACTGGATGCCTTGGAACTCCGCGATCGCCTTGCCGAACTGCTTGCGCTCCGTCACGTAGCCCGTGGCGTAGTCGAGCGCGCCCTGCGCGAT
>DASSZN010000356.1:0-16410 GCA_035702805.1 Thermomicrobiaceae bacterium
GGTTGACGTTCGATCTCGGGAACGGTCAACGCGCCGTTGCCTTGCCGGTCGATCGAATCAACTCACTCGGCGGACTGATCCAGGCAGACGACCACATCGACCTGATCTACTCGGTGCGACTGAAGCTGACCCGAGTCCTGCCGACGCAGCCGCTGGCCGTCCAGGACAGCACGACCGGGTACGCAAAGTCGGACACGCTCGTGCTGCCACCGCCCGGTTCCGCCAGCAGCTCGAAGACGTACCCGTATCCCGGCGAGCCGGGCTCGACCTTCACGGTCAACGACCTGCAGGCCGGCGACCCGGTTGCCAAGATCGTGCTGCAGAATTTGAAGGTCCTCCGGGTGATCGCCGGGAACGCCACCGTGGCCGGTCCGGCCACGACGAACACCACGGCCAAAACGGCGTCCGCCACCGCGACGCCGACGCCGACCACCAACCAGCTGCCGAACGACGACCTGCTGATCCTTGCCGTTGACCCGCAGCAGGCCGAGGTCATCAAGTTCGTCCAGGACAACGGCGGGAACTACCAGGTAGCGCTGCGGGCCACCAACGACACGAGCACGGCGACGACCAAAGGCGTCGACTACAACCAGCTCGTGACGAACTACGGCCTGCCGGTGCCGCAGACCGTCACGCTCCCGGGGGGTCAGTAATGCCGGGTACCACGATTCGGGTGCTGATCGTCGACGACGTCGCCGAGAGCCGCGACAACGTCGAGAAGCTCCTCCGGTTCGAGCCGGATATCCAGGTAGTGGGCAAGGCGTCGCGCGGCCAGGAGGGCATCGACCTCGCCGCATCCCTCCACCCGGACGTGGTGCTGATGGACCTCCACATGCCGGACATGGACGGCATCGAGGCCACCATGCAGCTCACCACCAAGGTCCCGGCGACGTCGGTGATCATGATGTCGGTCCAGAACGAGCCGGACGTGCTGCGTCGGGCCATGTTGGCGGGGGCGCGGGAGTTTCTCTCCAAGCCGTTCAGTCTCGACGAGCTGATCACGTCGGTCCGGCACGTCGCCAAGCTCGTCCGGCCCGTCCAGGTGGTCAACGGCGCACCCGCGGCGACCGCCAACGGCACAAGACCCGCCGAGACCGGACGGGGCCGGCTGATCTGTGTGTGCAGCAGCAAGGGCGGCGTCGGCCGCTCGTTCGTGGCAGCGAACCTCGCCGTCGCACTCCGCCGGGCGACCGGCAAGAACGTCGCGCTGGTCGACGCCGCGCTCCACTTCGGCGACATCGGCGTCATGATGAACGTCGCGGACGGCAAGACGATCGCCGACATCGTGCCTCAGGCCCGCTCGCTAGACCGCGAGTTGATGGACGACGTGCTCGTTACCCACACGTCGGGCGTGCGGCTGCTCCTGGCGCCGCCCACGCCGCAGGACGCTGAGATCGTCGCGGCGGACCACCTGCGGGCCGCGATTGGCCTGCTCGGCCGCATGACCGACTACGTGGTGGTGGACACGCGTCCCGGCTTTGACGACTCCATGCTTGGGATCATGGATGCGTCGGACGTGATCCTGCTCGTGTTGACGATGGAGATGACGGCGATCAAGGACACCCGGCAGTTTCTCGAGATCACCGAACTCCTCGGATATCCGATGAGCAAGATCCAGCTGGTGTTGAACCGGGCGAACACCTACTCCGGCATCCCAGTTCAAGATATCGCTGAGAACCTGAAGCGCGAGATCCCGTTCCGTCTGCCCGAGGATGCCAGCGCGGTCTTGCGGAGCATCAACGAGGGATCACCGCTCGTCGATCACCAGCCCGACCACCGGGTGTCCGCCGAGCTGACGCGACTCGCGTCGACGTTGATCGGCGCGGACGTGGAGGCGGAGCAGGTTGGCGCCGGGGCATCCACGGACCGCTCGCTCGGTCGATTTGGCTGGCTGCGCTCGTCCCTGCGCCACGCCTGAGGGGGAGTCGCCGTGAGGCGGCCCGCGTACTGAGAGGTAACGCACGATGTCGTTGCTCAAGCGCCTCGGGACAACCCCGCAGCCGGAGCCGACTCCTGAGCAGTCCCCCGCGGCGAGCCCGACGCAGACGACGTCCCGGCTCGGCCCTGAGCCGGCCCCGTCGCGGGGTGGGACCGGGGAGCTCGGCGCGCTGCGCCGCCCGTCGTTGTCTCAGCCGGCGTCCGGTGGGCAGCGGAGCGACTCGTTCAACGAGTTGAAGAGTCGCATCCAGAACCGTCTCATCTCGGAGCTCGACCCGCGCATGGACCTGGGAAACCAGGAAGAGGTGCGGCGGACGGTCGAGGAGACGTTCGCTTCCGTCCTCGAGGCTGAAAACATCGTCCTGACCCGCGTCGAACGACTCCGGCTGTTCGAGGCGATCGCCGCCGAGATTCTCGGCTACGGGCCGATCGAGCCGCTGCTCAAGGACGAGACGGTCTCCGAGATCATGGTCAACGGGCCACGCCAGGTCTACGTCGAGCGCAGCGGGCGGCTGGAACTGAGCGAGGTGAGCTTCCAGGACGACGACCACGTCATGCGGGTGATCGACCGCATGGTCTCACCACTCGGCCGGCGCATCGACGAGAGCTCACCGATGGTCGACGCTCGTCTGCCGGACGGCTCGCGTATCAACGCGATCATCCCGCCGGTCTCACTCGTCGGCCCCTGCCTTACGATCCGAAAGTTCGCTAAGGACCCGCTCACGTCCGACGATCTGGTGCGGTTCGGCACCCTCAGCCAGGAGATGGTGACCTTCATCAAGGCATGCGTGGAGGCGCGGCTCAACATCGTCGTCTCCGGCGGCACCGGCTCCGGCAAAACGACCACGCTGAACGTGCTGTCCTCCTTCATCCCGACCGACGAGCGCATCGTGACGATCGAGAACGCGGCCGAGCTGCAGTTGCGGCAGGACCACGTGGTGACCCTCGAGTCACGGCCGGCCAACATCGAGGGGCGCGGCGAGATCACCATCCGGGACCTCGTAGTCAACGCGCTGCGCATGCGCCCCGACCGCATCGTGGTCGGTGAGTGCCGTTCCGGCGAGGCGCTCGACATGCTTCAGGCGATGAACACCGGCCACGACGGATCGCTGACCACCGTCCACTCGAACAGCCCGCGCGACACGCTGGCCCGTCTCGAGACCATGTGCCTGATGGCAGGCGTCGAGCTGCCGGTGCGTGCCATCCGCGAGCAGATCTCGTCCGCGGTCGACCTGATCGTGCACCAGTCACGCCTCAAGGACGGGACGCGCCGGATCACCGCGGTCACCGAGGTCCAGGGAATGGAAGGCGACGTCATCGTCCTCCAGGACGTCTTCGTCTTCGAGCAGACCGGCGTCGAGAACAGCCGGATCGTCGGCCGTACCAAGCCGACCGGGATTCGCCCGAAGTTCGTCGAGAAGTTCGAAGTAGCCAACATCTACCTGCCGCCGGGCATCTTCGGCGTCGGGTACGATCGCCTGTTCTAGCCGCGGTCGCGCCGTCGATGGGGGATCGGTTGCCATGGTGTCGTTGATCGTCATCCTGATCCTGGTGGCGGGGGTCATGCTCGCGTACGGGCTGGCCAACCGCCGCGAGCGCGTGGCCACGCCGGAGCTTGAGGAGCGCCTCGGGCGCTTTGGCTCGTACGACCTGGCATCGACGGACGCGGCGGCCGCGGCACGAACACCGAGCGCCCTCGCGCAGCAGGTCGATCGCGTGGTCCAGGGCAAGTCGTTCACCGAGAACATCGGAGCCTTGATCGCGCGAGCCGACCTCCGCATGACGGTCGGCGAGTTTCTGATCATGCGGGCCGCGACGACCGGCGGCGGCTTCGTCATCGGGTTCATCCTGGGTCATGGGTTCACCAATCCGGTCTTCGGGGTACTCGTCGGGGTTGTGGCAGCCTTCGTGGGCTGGATGCTGCCGCAGTGGTACGTCTCGCGCCGGGCGCGCCAGCGCATGCAGCGCTTCGTCAACCAGCTCGGCGACACCGTGGTGCTGATGGCGAATTCGCTGCGCGCCGGCTACAGCCTGCTCCAGACGATGGAGATGGTGTCGCGCGAGTCGCCGGCTCCCATGAGCGAGGAGTTCCGGCGAGTGGTGCGCGAGGTCGGCCTGGGCATCAGCGCGCAGGACGCGATGGCCCACCTGCTCCGCCGGATCCCGAGCGAAGACCTCGACCTGCTGGTGACGGCGATCAACATCCAGCATGAGGTCGGCGGCAACCTGGCACAGATCCTCGACGTGATCGGAGAGACGATCCGGGAGCGGGTGCGCATCAAGGGCGAGGTGCGGGTGCTCACGTCGCAGCAGAGCATGTCCGGCTACGTCATCAGCGCGCTTCCGGTTGGCCTGGCCGCGCTCCTGTTCGTGATCAACCCCTCGTACGAGATGGGGATGATGAAGTACCCCTGGATCTGCATGCCGATCGCCGGCGTGACCCTCATGGTAGCGGGGTTCTTCGCGATGCGCAAGATCGTGCAGATCGACGTATGAGCAACGGAGACGGGGTGAGGCCGACCAATGGGTAGTCTGATGCCGCTGCTCATCATCGCGATCATGGTGATCGCGCTGGCCTTCGTCGTCCTGGGGCTGCGCCGCCCCGGGCCGCAGATCGTCATCGAGGAGCGGCTCGCCCAGTTCGGGCAACGGGTTCCGACGCTCGAGGAGATGGAACTCCAGCAGCCCTTCCAGGATCGCGTGCTCGTGCCGATCCTGCGGCGCGTCGCGTTCGCCTTCTCCCGATTCACTCCCAAGCAGAACACCGAGCGCCTGCGCCAGCGGCTTGTGGAGGCCGGATCGCCGTCGAACCTTGGTCCGACCGAGTTCACCGGCGTGCGTGTGCTGCTCGCCGTCGGGCTCGGAGGCGGTCTGCTGCTCCTCTTCCTGATCGCCCACACGAGCATGACGCTCACGTTGCTCCTGCCGATGCTGACCGCGATGGTCGGCTATATCCTGCCCGGCAGCTGGCTGGGCACGCGGATCAAGCGGCGCAAGGCGGAGATCACGCGAGCGCTGCCGGACGCGATCGATCTGCTCACGATCAGCGTCGAGGCGGGCCTCGGCTTCGACCCGGCGCTCGGGCGCGTGATCGAGAAGTGGGACAACGCCCTGACCCGCGAGTTTTCCCGCATGCAGTCGGAGATCCGGATGGGTCACTCCCGGCGCGAGGCGATGCGCGACATGGCGCAGCGCGTGAACGTCGACGACCTGAACGTCTTCATCTCCGCTATCGTACAGGCAGACACCCTCGGGGTGAGTATCAGCCAGGTCCTGCGGGTGCAGTCGAAGCAGATGCGCCAGGCACGTCGGCAGCGGGCGGAGGAGCAGGCGCACAAGGCGCCGATCAAGATGATCTTCCCGATGGTCTTTCTGATCTTTCCGGCCCTCTATATCGTGCTGCTTGGTCCGGCGGCGCCGCTCGTGTGGAACGCGTTCCACCATTGAGCCGGTGATCCGAAATCGGTGGTCCCCAACCGGAGCGTTCTCCCGCGTCCGACGAACGGAGCAGACGCGGTGGAGCGTGCGATTGTCAGACCTCAGCGACAGCGGTATCGTGCCGATGAGCGACGGAGTTGGCGGCTTCGTCGCACACCGGCGCCGACAGGAGAAACGGCAGTGGTGGGGCGCGGGCGTAGTTGGCCGGACCACGTGCGGATCATCAACCAGTCGAAGGGAACCGTTGTCGCCGTGCGAGCGGCCGTCGCGCGCAGTGCCTGGGACCGCGGACGTGGGCTGATGTTCCGCAAATCTCTTGACCCTGGCACGGGATTGGTGATTGATCCGTGCGGTTCGATCCACTCGATGTGGATGCGGTTTCCAATCGACGTCCTCTACATCTCCCGAGACGACGCGGTCGTGCGCGCTGACACCGCGATGCCACCCTGGCGAATCGGCCCGCTGTTCGCGGGCGGACGCCTGGTCATTGAACTGCCAGAGGGGACCATAGCCACCAGCCAGACCGAGTTCGGCGATCGACTGGTCTACGAGCCGGCCCGGTAACGGCGTGGTGACGCGCCGGCTGTTCAGCCAGTTCGCGTCGGCGCTCGACGAGTTGTTCTTCCCACCGACGTGCGCGGGCTGCGGTGCGCGCGGGAGTTGGCTGTGCCCGGACTGCCGGGAGTTGGTGCGCGCCGTTCCCGGTCCCGTCTGCCGCTGTGGTCGGCCCGCGCCGTTCGGGAGCCCCGTCTGCTCGATCTGTGCCGGATGGCCCGATCGCATCGGGTCAGTGCGCGCGGCATTCGTCTTCGAGGGACCCGTGCGCGAGTCTATTCACCGCTTCAAGTACCGTCGCGAGCGAGCCCGTGGCGACTATCTCGGATCGCTGCTTGCCGAGTCTCTGCGCCAGGGCCTGGGCACCGAGGGCGTCACGACGGACCTCGTCGTTCCCCTTCCACTTCACCCGCGCCGCGAGCGGGAGCGCGGGTTCAACCAGGCGGCGGTGCTGGCGACGCCCGTCGCACGGGTCCTCGGTGTCCCGGTGTTGGCCGCGCTCGAGCGCACGACGGAGACGAGATCCCAGGTGGGGCTGGGGTTTGAGGCCCGGCGGCGCAACGTCCGGCAGGCGTTTCGCTGCGTGGCGCACGACCTCAACGGGCTGCACGTCCTGCTGATCGACGACGTCGTCACGACCGGGGCGACCTTCGAGGCGGCAGCGCGGGCGCTGCTCGGGGCCGGCGCGGCGCGCGTCGATGGGCTGGCGTTGGCACGAGAGATCTAGCTTCGGGGAAGGCCGCCCGCTGCGAGCGCCGCGACGGTGGCGGTCGCCTCCCGGCGAGCCCACGCGTCCGCGTCGCCGATTGCCGCCGGTGAGAGCGGTCCCGACGGCGGTAGATGCCGATCCAGTACCCGCGCGACGATCTCGGCGATGTCCGTGAAGCGGATTCTGCTGTCGAGAAACGCCTCGACGGCCACCTCGTCGGCGGCGCTGAGCACCGTGGGGTAGGTGCTGCCGGCCGCACCTGCCTCCCGGGCGAGGCGTAACGCCGGGAAGCGGTCCACGTCGGGTGGAAAGAACTCCAGCTTGCCGATGGTGCTCAGGTCCAGCCTCAGGTGCGGCGAATCCGCGCGGGCAGGGTAGGTCAACGCGTACTGGATCGGCAGGCGCATGTCGGTGACGCCGAGGTGTGCCAGGATCGCGCCGTCGGACAGCGTCACCAGCGCGTGGACCACGCTCTGTGGGTGAACGATGACATCGATCTGCTCGTAGGGCATGTCGAACAGCCAGTGTGCCTCGATGACTTCGAGGCCCTTGTTCATGAGCGTGGCGGAGTCGATCGTGATCTTTGTGCCCATCTTCCAGGTGGGGTGAGCCATAGCCTCGCTCACGGTGACGCTCGGCAAACGAGACGCCGGTGCCGTCCGAAACGGGCCACCCGAGGCCGTGAGCGTGATGCGCGTGACCTCGTCGCGCGCGCGAGCGGCAACCAGGCACTGCCAGAGCGCGCTATGCTCAGAGTCCACGGGACGAATCTCGGCGCCGCATTGGCGCGCGAGCGGCATTAGCATCTCGCCCGCGCATACGACTACTTCCTTGTTCGCCAGGGCGATGGTCTTGCCGAGACGGGCGGCCTCCAGGGTCGGTCGCAGCGCGGCGTGACCCGAGGTTGCGACCAGGACGATGTCGGCCTGGGAAAGCGTCGCAGCGGTGACTAGCCCCGCCTCGCCGCTTAGGTGCTCGCCGTGTGAGTGCCCGTCCAGCGACGTGCCGTCTCCAACCACGACGAGCTGCGGACGGTAGCGGGCAACCTGGTCGCGCAGCAGTGGGCTGTCGTGCCCGGCCGCCAGCGCGACGATCTCGAACTCGCCGGGGTGGTCGTCGACCACTGCCAGCGTCTGGCGGCCGATGGAGCCGGTGGAGCCGAGCAGCGCGAGCCGGGTAGTCACGGCCGGTGTACCTCCAGCGCCAGGCGAGCCAGCCAGTAGGCCAAGGGCATGGTGAAGAGCAGGGCGTCGATGCGATCGAGAACTCCGCCGTGCCCCGGGATCAGGTTCCCCATGTCCTTGATCCCCAGGCTGCGCTTGATCAGCGACTCCCCGAGGTCGCCGATCTGCCCCACGACGGCGAGCAAGAACCCTACCGCGGCGCCGGCGTACCACGGGATGCCGACGCCGAACAGCGGCGCGGCGACGAACCCCGCAGCCGTGCCCGTCACGACGCCGGCAACCGCCCCGACGACGGTCTTGCCGGGACTGATCCTCGGCGCGAGCTTGCGGCGCCCGAACACCCGTCCAACCAGGTAGGCGCCGGTATCGGTCAGCCAGGTGGCAGCGAGCGCCAGGGCGAACCACGCCAGCCCACGCGCGGTCCCTGCCGAGTCGACCGTGCGCGCCAGGTGAGAGACCCAGGTCTGGGTGGAGTCGCCCGGCAACTGGCGGAGCGCGACGACGTGGGCCAGCGGGAGTGCCACGTAGAGCGAGATCGCGGTGGTCACGGCCCACACGTTAGCGGCGCGCCGCGGCTCGGGCAGCAGCAGGCCGGCGACGAGGGACCCGAGCACTACCGCCAGCGTCAGGGCACCGATCGCGGACAGGGACGGCTCCACCGCCGCGAGCGCGACGAACGGGATTGGCGCGACGAGGGCGATCGCCGTGTGGGGTTGCCCGACGGTAGGCGCGAACGCCCGGACGAGTTCGCGGCTGGCCAGCACACCGAGTGTCGCCATCGCCACGACGAAGATCGGGCCGCCGAGGATGGCTGGGATTGCCGCTACCAGCACCACGAAGACGGCGCTGACGGTTCGCTGTCGCAGCATGGCCGGCGCCGCCCCTGTCAGGGCGCGGCGTGGAGCGGCGGCGTCACGCCGCCGAAGCGCCGCTCGCGATGGCGGTACTCTTCAACCGCTCGCTCGAGGTCCTCCGGGCCAAAGTCCGGCCAGAGGGTTGGGGTGAAGTAGTACTCCGCAAAGGCCGACTGCCAGAGGAGGAAGTTGCTGGTGCGGTATTCCCCGGACGTGCGGATGATGAGGTCGGGGTCCGGCAGGTCGCGCGTGTAGAGGTAGCGCTCGACCATCTCCTCCGTGACGTCGTCCGGGGAGACGCCGTCGGCGATCATGCGCCGGATGGCCTGAATCATCTCGGCTCGTCCGCCGTAGTTGAAGGCCAGCGTGAGGACGATGCGAGTGTTCTTGCGCGTCACGGCCAGCGAATTCCGGATGGCGTCCTGGAGCTCCGGTGAGAGGCCCTCGAGGCTGCCGATATGGCGTAGCTGAGCGCCCTGGCGATCGAGCTCGCGCGTCTCCCGATCGATCGCGTCGGCGAGGATACGCAGGATGCCCTGCACCTCCTCCTCCGGCCGTCGCCAGTTCTCGGTGGAGAAGGCCCAGAGGGTAAGGTACTTGATACCGATCTCCCCCGCCTTCACCGTGATCCGGCGGATGTTCTCGGTGCCGGCATCGTGACCGGCGAGGCGAGGCAGTCCCCGACGGGTGGCCCAGCGGCCGTTGCCGTCCATGATGATCGCCACGTGGCGCGGCACGGCCCGGGGAGCCGGCTCCTGGTCGGCGTCGTCGGTGTCGGGTGTGGGCGGCATGTCGGCGTCAGACCTCGAGGACTTCGTCCTCTTTGTGCTTGCCAATCTTGTCTGCCTCGGTGATGAAGCGGTTGGTCAGTTCCTGGAGCTGGTGCTCCGCCCGGCGCTCGTCGTCCTCACCGATCTCGCGTTCGTGCAGCAGTTCCTTGATGTGGGCCAGCGCATCGCGCCGGACGTTTCGGATGGCGACCCGGTCCTCCTCGACCTTCTGCCGCACCACCTTGACGAGCTGCTTGCGACGCTCCTCGGTGAGCGGTGGGATCGCGATGCGAATGAGTTGGCCGTCGTTGGTCGGGTTCAGTCCGAGTTCCGAGGAGCGCAGCGCTTTCTCAATCGCCCCGAGCGAACTTCGGTCCCAGGGCTGGACCACGAGCAGGCGGGCCTCCGGCGCGCTGATGCCGGCGACCTGGTTGAGCGGCGTCGGCGTGCCGTAGTAGTTGACCTCGACGCGCTCGATCAGTCCCGGTGCCGCACGGCCGGTCCGGATGCCCGCCAGTTCGCGGTGCAGCGATTCGATCGTCTTGTTCATGCGGTCTTCGGCATCGGCCAGCACGTCGTCGATCACGGTTTCCTCCTGTGTGCGGCGCGGGGCTCCCAAATGCGGAGCTCTGGTCCGGCCAGGTGACGGCTAGCAGACGAGGGTGCCGACCTCCTGGCCCAGCGCGGCACGCTCGATGTTCCCGGGAGTGAGGAGGTCGAAGACGATGATCGGCAGGTCGTTTTCCCGGCACAGCGCCAGAGCGGACTGATCCATGACCCGCAGGTTCCGCTCGAGCGCCTCCTGGTGCGAGATCACGTCGTAGCGCCGAGCCTGCGGGTTGCGGTTGGGGTCATCGTCGTAGACGCCGTCCACGTTGTTCTTCCCCATCAGGATGACCTCGGCGCCGATCTCTACGGCCCGGAGCGCCGCCGCGGTGTCGGTCGTGAAGTACGGATTACCCGTGCCCCCGGCCAGGATCACGGCGCGCCCCTTCTCGAGATGGCGGATTGCGCGGCGGCGAATGTAGGGCTCAGCGACCTGGTGCATCTCGATCGCCGTCTGGACCCGTGTCTGCACGCCGCTATGCTCGAGTGCGTCCTGCAGCGCGAGCGCGTTGATGATGGTCGCCAGCATGCCCATGTAGTCGGCCGTGGCGCGATCCATCCCCTTGGAACTGGCCGCCAGCCCGCGCCAGATGTTGCCGCCGCCGACGACGATGGCGACCTGTACGCCGTCTGCCACGACCTGTGAGATCTCACCCGCGAGCTGGGAGACGACGACCGGATCCACGCCATAGCCGTTGCCACCCATGAGCGCCTCTCCCGAGAGCTTCAGGACGAGGCGCCGATAGCGGTGGCGCTGGCAGTCTGGTCCGGCGTCGCGCTCCGCCACGCAGGTCCCTCTATTCCTCGGCCAGTTCGGACGCGGCACCGAGCTCGAACCGCGCGAAGCGGCGCACGACGACGTTCTCGCCGAGCTTGGCGATGTGGTCCTTGACGACGTCCCCGACGGTCCGCCGCGGCTCCTTGATGAACGCCTGCTCCAGGAGAGCTGCCTGCTTGACGTAGGACTCGCGGTCGCCGTAGTCGTGCTCGCCACGCGCCATGGCGTCCTCGGGGATATCCGCCGCGGCGACGTAATGTGGGTCGGTCGCGGCGACCTGCATCGCCAGGTCGTGGGCCAGGGCGCGGAACTCGGCCGTGCGCGCCACGAAGTCCGTCTCGCAGTTCAGCTCGACGAGGGCACCGATGCGCCCACCGCCGTGGATGTAGGCCTCGACGAGACCCTGCGACGCGGTCCGGCTCTCCTTCTTGGCCGAGCGCTCGATCCCCTGCTGGCGCAGGTGCGCGGCGGCCTGCTCCAGGTTGCCGTCCGCCTGCTCGAGGGCGCGCTTGGCGTCCATGATGCCGGCGCCGGTCCGGTCCCGAAGCTCCTTCACCATCTGCGTGGTAATCTGCACCTGGTCCTCCTGGTTGCGACGGTTGCGAGACATGGCACGGCCGGCGCGGGCGCCGGCCGACATGGGCAATGATCTCAGGAACGAGACGGCTCGACCTCGGCCACGGGCTCGACCGCGACGTCCTCGTCCGCCCTCGGCATCTGGGGCGGCAGGGCCTGCCCCGGGGCTCGTGCGCCCTGGCGCCGCTCACCCGGCTCACCCGCCATCGTGCTCTCGAGCTCCGTGCGGCCCTCAATCGCCGCGTCGGCGAGGCGCGAGGCAATCAGTCGTACTGAACGGATCGCGTCATCGTTGGCCGGGATCACGTAGTCGACCAGATCCGGGTCACAATTCGTGTCGACCATGGCGATCATCGGGATGCCGAGCCGGCGCACCTCGGCGACGGCGATGCTTTCCCGCTTCGGATCCACGATGAAGACGGCGGCCGGCAGCTGCGTCATGTCGCGCAGCCCGCCGAGCGAGGCCTGCAACTTCTCGAGTTCACGCTGCTTGCGGATCTGCTCCTGCTTCGGCAGGTTCAGCGTCTCGCCGGTCGAGACCTGGCGTTCGAGATCGCGCAGGTAGCGCAGTCGCGCGCGAATGGTGACGAAGTTCGTCAGCGTGCCGCCGAGCCAGCGGCGGTCGACGTAGAACATGCCCGAGCGCTCGGCTTCATTGCGCACCGCGTCCTGGGCCTGCTTCTTGGTGCCGACCATGATGATGCGGCTGCCATTGGCCGTGATGTCGCGCACGAAGTCCTGAGCCTCGGCCAGGAGCCGCGCGGTCTGCTGCAGGTCGATGATGTGGATGCCGTGCCGCTCGGTGAAGATGTACGGGCGCATCTTCGGGTTCCACCGCTTCGTCTGGTGGCCGAAGTGCACGCCCGCCTCGAGCAGCGCCTTCATCGTGACGCGGGTGGCTTCGCTCTCGGTGGCGGTAACCACGGTTCGTACCTCCTCGGGTGTTAGGCGTCCGTGCCCTTCATCCCGCGGAAGACCGTCATGTCGGCGGCACACTTCCCGCAGTCCGGGCACGTGTATATTTGGCGACGAGCGCCAGCGTTCAGTATAGCACAGACCGGCGCGGCCGGACCCCCGACATCGCGCCCGGGGCGGCTAGGGCGACGCTTTGAGATACTGCGACACCACGTACCCCGACTGTGTCGCGCTCTTGACCGGCCACCAGGTGTAGCCATTCGCCTGGACTGACGCTCCGGTCACACTGAGTTGTGTCCCGTCAGGCAACGTCGCCACGACGCTACCGCTCGTGCTCGGTGTGGAGTGCATGCGCAGTCCGGCGCCGCCCGTGTTGGCGACGAGCACCTTCGACCCCACGCCGATCGTGCCGGCGGCGGGCGTGCCCTGGCCTGTCGTCGTGGTCAGCGGACGCGGCGTGGCGACCGCTGCCGCCGTGGCCGGTGTGCTGGTGATCAGCGCGGGCGCGCCGTTGTTGGCGCTGGTCGGCGGAGTGCTCGGCTTGCCGATGAGGTTGCCGATCCAGAACCAGAGCAGCCCGAGCAACAGTATGACCCCGAGCACCGGCGCGGCAATGCGCAGGTAGTCGGTCCAGTATCGCTCTTCGCTGTAGTAGGTGAACTGGTGATCGGTCCCGGACGGTCCGCCGACCGGGCCGGTGGCGTCGGCGCCGTAGGACGGCGAGCGCGTGAGATCCTCATCGTCACCGGCACCGCTGGGTCGGCCCGGTCCAGAGAACTGGCTCACATCCCCTCCTCTCGGGTCCCGGGCCTGGGCTGTGCCGGCCACGGCTGGACTGAGTACTAGCGGAGCGACGGTAGGTCCGAGATCGGGTTCGGGGCGAAGCGGTCTGCCGAGCGTGGCCACTTCCTGGGTTGCACCGGGATCGATAGACTGGTCGCTCGCGTCGAGGGGCTCCCAGTAGTTCCCCATGCCACGATCGCAATCGAGATCGTCTTCGCCGACGAGGTGGCTCTGCTGAGGCGAGTAGAGGAGTGGGTTACGGCACCATCCCTTGCGCCAGATCGGCGCCGGCTCATAGTGCTTGCAGGTGCTGCACTTCCGGACGCTCATGGGCTCCCCCCCGAAGGTCGGTGTGGCTGACCGAGCGGGGAGCCTGTGGGCAGTGACGGCAGCGGGGAGGGTGCGTACCTCGGCCCGTTGCCCGCTCCTGAGTTACCCCCAGCCGGCGGGGCCCATTATAGCATGCCTCACCCCGGTGGGAGGGGGCAGTACCTGGATCGTGTGCTACTCCTCGCGCCCGCGCTTGGTGGATTGGGGTGTCGGTTGGGGCGCGACATCGCCCGGATCGGGCGCAAACCGCCGCAGGATCGGCGGCCCGCCGGCTTCGTCGTCGCTCTGGCCCGCACTGAGGGACGGTCCGGTTGCGCCCTCCATGCGGAGTTCCCCCTCGTAGACCGCGCCCTCATTGATGACGAGCGTGTCGGTTGCGATCGTTGCGTGCACGCGGCCGGTCGGGGTGATCTGGAGCTTGCCGCGGCAGGTCACGGAGCCCCGCACCTGTCCGGCAATGGTGATGTTGGCAGCCTCGACGTTGGCATCGACGTCGGCGCCCTCCGCGATGTAGAGCAGCCCCTGGCAGCGGACGGTGCCCCGCATCTCCCCCTCGATGCGCAGGTCACGCTCCGAGGCGTACGTCCCCTCGACCGACGAGTGGCGGTCGATCAACGAGAAGCTCTCGGGCGCCTGCGGGCTGAGCGCCTCGGGGAACCCGCCTGCTTGCCCGCCTGGCCGATAGGACATCGTGGCCTCCTCCCGGGGACGCCGCTTGCCGTCGGGCGCTACGCGTTGGACCGGCGCCCCTTCGGGGCCGCACCGGTCGAGTACGGCGACGTGCCGCCGTCACCACCGGACTCCATCTTCAGCTGGCCCGTCAGGCGTGCACCCTCATGAACCACCAGTTTGGGGGCGCGGACGTCGCCGGCCACGTGCCCCTGGGGGAGCACCTCCAGACGCGTCCGGGCGTCGATGCGACCCCGAACCACGCCCGCCACGACGACGTTGTCCGCGTAGACCTCGGCGTCCACCTCGGCGCCTTCGGCCACGAACAGGTCATTGGCGGCGTGGAGTTCGCCATCGGCGCGCCCGTGCACGTGCAAGGAACCGTCGCTGCGCAGCGTGCCGTTCCAGTGGGCGTTGGTGGCGATGATGCTCGTGTTCGCGTCGGCGGTCTGCCAGGAGCCGCGCTGGGTGCCCGTCGTCGCCGCCGGGGCGGTCGTGGCGACCGGCGTTCCCAGCAGATCGGTCGTGCGTGGCGGGGCGTAGCTCTCGCCGCGACTGGTGCTGGCCGCGAACTGCGAGGTGTCCTGCCGCTCGTCGAAGTCGTAGTCGGACGACTCCGGCTCGTCCTCGGGCTGGATTTGCTGGCGAAGGTTGGCGATCTGGCGCTGGAACGACTCGCCGCGATTCTCTTTACGGAAGATCATGAGCATCCCTCCGAGCGTCCGGCGGTCGGGAATCGTCGTCGAGCGGGGAGCAGGGATCGGGACGACCGCGACGAGCCGTATCCACCAGGGCCGAGTCATGGTCGACGCCACGTCCGTCGCCGCACCCGACAGCGCCCACCGGGCGGCTGCATTGCTCTGGCCACGAATCCCGCCGCGCATCCACGCGATGCCGCGCCAATTCTCGGGCCTCGGTCGCGCTACCATCAGTCGTCACTCCACGATTGTACTATGCGGTCGGAAGGGCGCCCACGGCGTCCGGCGTCCCCGAGCGGGTCTGCCAGCACTGTAAGTATAAAGTGTACGTACACTGTTGTCCAGGGGTCATCGCCTGGTGCGGGTCGTGCGTGACTTTGAACCGGCGTGGGTACATCGGCCAGCGCGTTTGTCAACCGACGTTGCGCGGAATGACCGACGGTCGTTAGACTAGGCGCTATGGACGAGCAAGCCGAGGAAAAAACGAGCCCGTGGCCCTTCGTCGCGATTCTGGTGGGCTTCAAGATCTGGACCCTCGGGCTGATCATCGCCTTCACCGGCTCCTGGGGAGTCGTCTGGTTCCTCGTGTCGAGCCACGTCCTCTGGATCGTGCTGGGCGCGGTCGCGCTCTGGAGCCCCGCGGTGTTCTGGACCCGGCTGGTACGCGTCCGTCGGCGGCGGCACGAGCTCCAGCGCGCGGAGTGGCAGGTCGAGGACCCGAGCCATCACCGGTTCGGCGACACCTTCCTATAACGTCCCCGACAATCCCCCGACGGGCCCCGACAGCCCCGCGCCCACCGTGGAACGGTCCGCACGCCCGGTCTCCACGCGGGGCGACCAGCGGCTGACGGGCGTTGGTCGGCGATCGCTGGCGGAACCATCAGGGTTGCGTGGCACTGTCGTCCGCCTCATCCCACAGCGACCGCATCTCGGTGCTGGTCTCCAGCAGTTCTGCCAGCGTCCCCACGGCTTCCACGCGACCGTGCTTCAGCACCACGACGTGGTCGGCGCGCCGCAGCGCCGCTCGTCGGTGCGACACCGCCAGGCACGTGACCGTGCCGCCGTCGAGCAGACGCTCCCAGAGTTCCCGCTCGGTCTCGACGTCCAGTGCGCTTGACAGGTCGTCGATGACGAGGAGTTCCGGTCGGCGCACCAGCATGCGCGCCGCGGCGGCCCGCTGCGCCTGCCCACCGGAGAGCTTCACGCCGCGGCTGCCCACCGCCGTCTCCAGGCCTGCCGGCAGCGTTCGCACGTCGTCGTCGAGCACCGCGCGGCGGACGGCCTCCGTCAGGCCAGCCGGGTCGTCGGGCAGCCCGAGCAGGACGTTTCGCTTCAGCGTGTCGCTGAAAAGCCGTGGAACCTGGGCGGTATAGGCCGCGCGCGGCGGGACGAGAAACGCGGCCGGGTCGATCACCTCACGGCCGTTCCAGCGAATTTCGCCGGTCTCTCGCGGAACCAGCCCGAGCAGAGCGCGCAGCAGCGTCGTCTTGCCGGCACCGACCCGGCCCGTGACGACCGTCAGGCTGCCGCGCGGCAGGAGGAGGTCCACGTCGGTAATACCGTGGCCCGACTCGGGGTAGTGGTAGGTGAGGTGTAGCGCCTCGACC
>DASSZN010000045.1:0-24257 GCA_035702805.1 Thermomicrobiaceae bacterium
CGCAACCGCATTGCCCTGGTCCTGCGCGAGTACGAGGGCCTCTCCTGTGAGGACATCGGCCAGATCATGGGCCTGTCGCGCTCCGCCGTCAAAAGCGTCCTCTTCCGCGGTCGCGAGGAGTTCCGCCGCCTCTACCGCTCCTCCGAGGTCGACGTAGAGACATGAGGCGTGACGCGTGCGAGTCCATCAGGCCGCTGATCTCGGCCTATATGGACGGGGAGTTGTCACGGGAGGAGACCCGGGAACTCCACGCACACCTCGCGGAATGCCCGGCCTGCTCGGACCTCTTTGACGAGTACCGCGACCTGCGCGAGCAACTGCGCGATATGCCGCCAACTCCGCCACCTCCGGAGCACGTCCGGAGACACATCCGCCATCACACGGTCGACCACACGCCGTCGCGCGCTGAGCGCTGGTTTGGCCTGAGCGCCGCCCGCCTGAGCTTCTCGGCAGGGGCAGCCGTGGTGCTCCTCCTCGTCGTGTCGGCGCTCGCCCTGGTGCACGGCTATCAGCAGGGCTCCCAGCCGGCGATCGCGTCGTCCCAGCCCACCTCCGGCGCGTTCTGGCCGGTGCAGCAGCCGGTTGAGATCGACTTCAGCAAGCCGATGGACCAGGCATCCGTCGACAGGAACCTCAAGATCCTGCCCCTCGGGGAGGGAACCAGGCTGCCGCGAAGCTGGCGCGGCAACACGCTCGTCATCGGTGCCTCGTCGAGCGGCGGCGTCCCACTGCTGCCGAACACCGACTACACCATCGTGGTCCTCGGAACGGCCCGTGACATCTACGGCAACATGCTGGGCCAGCCCTGGATCCTCCGCTTTCACACCAGCAATGTCGTCGCGCAGGCGACCGCGACGCCGGCCGCCACCCCATCGCCGACCGTCGCGCCGTCGGTCGCACAGGTCGTGGCGACGCCGGCAGTGACGCCATCGACGCCGGATCGGACGGCGCCGGCGTCGACGGCCGCGCCGGTCCGTCCGACCGCCGTGGCGACGGCTCAGCCCACGAAGGCCCCCGCGCGCGTCAGCGTCGCTCCGACGGCACCACCCACGCCAACGCCGACTCCGGTTTCGCCCACGCCCGTGCCGACGCAGACGACCGCGTCGGCGGCGGTGACTCCGGCGGCCAGCCCGGCTACCCCGTCCGCCGCGTCGGGGACTCCGTCGCCTTCCACCCCATCGGCCACGCCGCAGACCGCCGTCACCGGCGCCTTCGGCAGTGTTTACTGGGCCAGCACGTCGGTCCAGACCGCGCTGGGCAACCCGTCGTCGGTCGGGCAGTACAGCTTCAGCGCCGCGATCCTGTCGTTCCAGCGCGGAACAATGTACGAGCGATTCGACACCCAGACGATCTACATCTTCTTCGCCGACGGGACGTGGAAGTCGGTGCACGACACCTGGACGGCGGCAGACGGCAACGGCGGCGGGCAGCCGCAGGGACAGCCCAATCTCTGGCTCCCATCAAAGAACTTCTGGAAGGCGTGGAGCGCCGACCCGAGCCTGGTGAACTCCATCGGCTACGCGACCAGCCCGAGTACTCACCTCATGCAGGGGCTCGGTCAAGACTTCGCCAACGGCTCGATGCTGTACAGCGACACCGGCTTCGTCTACGTCGCCTATTCCAACCACCAGTGGCAGGTGTTCCCGGACACGTCAGGCCACGGCGATCTGCTGACGCCGACGCCGACAGGAACCGGCTCGTCCACACCCAGCGGCACCGTTACGACCACGCCGGTCGGGACCGCAACGCCGGCGGAGACCCCGAGCTCGGCCGTGACCCCCGTACCCGCGGCTAGCCCGACGCCTGCGGTATCGCCCACAGCATCGCCGTAGGCGCACTGCGCGAGCGGCGCGGACCTCTAACCAGCCAGCACGGCCAGCACATCGTAGACGACGTGGGTGATGATCGACGACGTGGTGTTGAAGCGTTTGCGCTCGAGCCCGAGGACGATCCCCATCAGGAACACCGCCAGCACGTCCAGGCTGAAGCCGTACTGGACGTGCACCGCGGCGAAGAAGAGGGACGTCAGCACGACGCCGTAGCGTGGCTGCAGCGCGCCGCGAAACAGGATCTCCTCACCGATTCCGGCTGAGATCCCCAGGATCAGCGCGCCGCCGAGCGACTGGAAGTTGCCGATCAGCGTCTGCATGGTGCTGCTGATCTGCTTCGACAGCCCCGGCTGCAGGACGCGCATCCCGAGCGCGGCGGCGATCGAGATGGCGAAGGCCACCAGCACAAGCCCGAGCGCGATGAGGACCTGTCGACGCGTCGGCACGACAAGGCCGAGCCGCTGCACCGCGCAGCGGAGGTCGCGCGTCATGAACGTCCCGACCGCGATGAAGGCCAGCACGACGAAGGTCGCGTCCTGCATGACGAGCACGGCTGGGGAGACCGAGCCGGCCGACGTCACCAGCGGCGCCGCGCCGAGGTTGGAGATCACGAACGCGAGCACGACCGACAGGCCGGCCGCGTCGGTGATCGAGTGGGGGTCGAGCGGCGTCACCAGGGAGAGCAGTTTCCGGACGGGTGGGAGGAGCGGCAGGGCAATGCCGAGCGCCGAGGCAACCAGCACCCAGCCGACGGCCGTGGACACCCCGAGCGCGCCGCGCGGGCTTCCCATGATCGCGACACCGGCCAGGGCGATGAGCACCGCCGCGCCGCCAAACGCGACGTAGAGCGCAATCGAGAGCCCGCGACGCGACTCCGCGGCGTGCGCCCAGGCCGACAGCACCGCGCCCAGCGCCATCAGCAAGACAAAGGTCGCGATGTCCGCACCCACCGGTGGCGTCCTCCGTCTCGCGCGGCGCTCCGAGGTCGCACCTCGGCTGTCGAGGGCCCGGCTGCCGAGTATACACGGGCCGCCGCGGACCCCATGATAGACTCAGGTCACGATTACGACCGGTCGCCGCGTGGGGGAGACGGGGGACATGGCGCAGCGCAGGGGCGGGCTCGGGCGCGGGCTCGACGCGCTCATCCAGGCGCAGGACGGCGGCTCGAACGGCGTCCAGTCACTCGAACTCGACGCCATCGAGCCCAACCCGTACCAGCCTCGAGCCGCCTTCTCGACGGAGGACCTGGCCGGCCTGGCCACCTCGATCCGGGAGCACGGCGTCATTCAGCCGCTGATCGTCACGCGCGTCGACGGCAGCGTCCCGTTCCGCATCGTGGCCGGCGAGCGCCGCTGGCGCGCCGCCCGCCAGGCCGGCCTCACCACGGTCCCTGCCATCGTCCGGGAGTCGACGCCGCGCAACCTGCTCGAACTGGCGCTCGTCGAGAACGTGCAGCGCGCGGATCTCTCCGTCGTCGAGGAAGCCACCGCCTACCGTCAACTCGTCGACGAGTTCGGACTCACGCACGGCGAGGTCGCCGAGCGCGTCGGCAAGAGCCGGGTGGCGGTCACCAACGCGCTGCGCGTGCTGGATGCGCCCGAGGAGGTCCGGGTCGCGGTAGTCGCCGGCACGATCACCGAGGGGCACGCGCGGGCGCTGCTCGGGCTGCCGTCCACTGTCGAGCAGATCGCCGCGCTCCAGCTCGTCGTGTCACGCGACCTGAGCGTGCGGCAGACCGAGGCGCTGGTGCGTGAGTGGCAAGCCGGAGGACATGCGGCTCGGCGCGAGCCACCGGCGCCGACGCCGACGGTGCGCCGGCTCGAAGACGCCTTCCGCCGCGCGCTCGGGACCAAGGTCGAGGTCGTCCACGGGCGCAAGGGCGGCCGGCTCGTCATCCACTACTTCTCGGACGAGGAACTCGACGGCATCTTCCACCGCATCGTGGGCGACGACGAGCTCTGAGCAGCGCGGTCAGTCCCCGAAGCGTCGCCTGAGGTCGTCCACCAGCCCGGCGATCGGCAGGCGCACCTGCTCCATCGTGTCGCGGTCGCGTACGGTCACCGCCTGGTCCTCGAGCGTCTCGTAGTCGATCGTCACGCAGGCCGGGGTACCGATTTCGTCCTGCCGGCGGTAGCGCCGGCCGATGCTCTGCGTCTCGTCGTAGTCGGTCGAGAACGGCCCGCGCAGCAGGTCGAAGACCTCGCCCGCCTTCGCCGTCAGCTCCGGCTTCTTCATCAGCGGAAGTACCGCGACCCGGTAGGGCGCGACCCGCGGATCGAGCCGCAGCACCACGCGCGTGTACGCCTTCCCGTTGACGTCGACCGTCTCTTCCTCGTCGTAGGCGTCGATGAGCAGCGTGAGCATGAGTCGGTCGACACCCAGAGCCGGCTCGATGACGTGGGGCAGGAAGCGCTCGCCGCTCGCCTGATCGAAGTAGGTGAGGTCGACGCCGCTGTACTCCTGGTGACGCCGCAGGTCGAAGTCGGTCCGATACGCCAGCCCGCACAGCTCCTTCCAGCCGAACGGGTAGCGGTACTCGAAGTCCACCGTGCGCTTCGAGTAGTGCGACAGCTCCTCGCCGGCGTGCTCGCGCGTGCGCAGCCGATCGTCGCGCAGGCCAAGCTGGTGGAAGAACTCGTGGATCAGCCCGAGCCACGTCTCGAAGTGCTCCTCCCAGCCCTCCGGCCGGATGAAGTACTCGATCTCCATCGCCTCGAACTCGATGGTGCGGAAGATGAAGTTCCCCGGCGTTATCTCATTGCGGAACGCCTTGCCGACCTGCGCCACCCCAAAGGGAATCTTCACGCGCGACGTCTGGAGAACGTTGCGGTAGTCCAGAAAGATCGCCTGGGCGGTCTCCGGGCGCAGGAAGGCCTGCTGTCCGGCGGACTCCACCGGGCCGAGGAAGGTGCGGAACATCAGGTTGAACTGCCGCACCGGTGTCCAATCCCGCTGCCCGCAGACCGGGCAGGCGACGTTGTGCTCCTGGATGATCCGGCCGAGCTCTTCGGCGTTCTTGCCCTCGGCACTGATGCCGAGCCGATCCTCGATCAGCGTGTCGGCCCGGTAGCGCGACTGGCAGTTACGGCAGTCGATCAGCGGGTCGAAAAACTCCGCCACGTGCCCCGACGCCTCCCAGGTCCGTGGGTGGAGCAAGATGCTGCCGTCGATGCCGACAACGTCGGCGCGCTCATGGACAAAGAACTGCCACCAGGCATTCTTGATGTTCCGGCGCATCTCCGCGCCGAGCGGCCCGTAGTCCCAGGTGTTCGCAAGGCCACCGTAGATCTCGCTCCCGGGAAAGACGAAGCCCCGCCGCTTCGCCAGGGCCACAACGGTCTCCATGGTGGGCTCGTGGCGCGCGTTGTCGTCCACAGTCATGCCGTCAGACCTCCGTCGGTGCCACGATCGAAGAACGCCCGTCGCCTGGCCGACGACGGGCATGAATCCGCGGATTGTGCCAGGAACGGGCCGGTAGCCGGCCGCCCGCTACGGCGCGCCGCTGGTGTCGTAGCCCGCCGCGGCGACGCGCTCGATCCCGTGCCCGTTGCCGTGCGCGACGCGCGCCGCGACCTGCTGGTAGACCTGAGTCGTCGAGATGCTCATGTGCCCGAGGATGTGCTGGATGTCGCGTAGCTCCTGGCCCCGGGTGACGGCGTGCGCCGCGAATGAGTGGCGGATGGTGTGCGGCGTGATGTCGCCAATGTTGGCGGACTCGGCGTAGCCCTTCAGAATCAGCCAGAAGCCCTGGCGCGTCAGCCGGCTGCCCCGGTGGTTGAGGAAGACGGCCGGCTCGTCGAGCGATGAGCGGAGCTCGCGTCGCCCGGTCTGCAGGTACGCGTCGAGGGACGCGACGGCCTCCGGCGTCAGCGGGACCTGCCGGGCCCGGTCCGGCTTGCGTCCGCAGCGCACCCGGCCGGCCAACAGGTCGAGATCCTCGAGGTCCAGCGCCATCAACTCGCTGACCCGCATGCCCGTGGAATAGAGCGTTTCGAGCATGGCCTTGTCGCGGAGCGCCTCGGGCGAGCGAGAGCGAGCGGGCTGCTCGAGGAGTTCCGCCACCTGCTCCGGCGTGATCGTGCGCGGGATGAACTTGTCGACCTTTGGCGAGGGAAGCTCGGCCGACGGGTCGTGCCGGAGCACGCCCTGCTCGAGCAGGTAGTGGCAGAAGGACTTGACCGCGGCTACCTTGCGCGCCACCGTCGACTTGGCGTAGCGGCGCTCGTGCAGGTAGAGGACGTAGCGCTGCAGACGCTCGCCGTCGAGTTCCGCCCATCCCACCACCGGCTGTTCGTCGCGCAGGTAGAGTGAGAACTGCCCCAGATCGTTCCGGTACGCCGACACCGTGTTGAGCGAGAAGCCCCGCTCACCTCCGAGCGCGGCGAGAAACCGTTCGACCTGTTCCTGCATCAACCCCCTCCAACCGCCCCGTCGGACTTCCTTCCCCAGCGGGTCCGTGATCTCGACCAACCGGCGCTGCCCCCAACCGCGCCGATCAGTGCGACGCTACGCCTGGACGGCGGCGCCGCGAGCCTCACTGAGGGATGCGAGAAGTTCATTGAGCGGAGTGTAGGTCAAGCCGAACGCTTCGGCAACCGACGCGTACGTGATGTGGCCGCGGAACACGTTCACGCCGCGGGCGAGCGCCGGATCGGCGGCCACGGCCGCGTCGAACCCCAGGTCGGCCAGCTTGAGCCCGTAGGGCAGCGTGACGTTGCTCAACGCGAACGTGCTGGTCCGCGGAACCGCGCCCGGCATATTCGTCACACAGTAGTGGATCACGTCGTACTCGGTGTAAGTGGGGTTGCTGTGCGTCGTCGGCCGGCACGTCTCGATGCAGCCCCCCTGGTCGATCGCCACGTCGACGATGACGGCCCCCGGGCGCATCGCCTCGACCATGTCGCGGGTGACCAGTTTCGGAGCCTTCGCCCCCGGGATCAGGACGCCGCCGACGACCAGGTCAGCCGTGCGCACCGCCTCGGCGATGTTGTGGCGCGACGACGCCAGCGTGTGGAAGCGGCCGTGCAGCACGTGCTCCAGGTAGCGCAGCCGCTCGATGTTGATGTCCACGACGGTCACGTCCGCGCCCATGCCGAGCGCGATCTCCGCGGCGTTGGTCCCGACGATCCCGCCCCCGATGACCACGACCTCCGCTGCCGGCACGCCGGCAACGCCGCCCAACAGGAGACCCCGGCCCCCGTGCGTCTTGGTCAGGTACTGCGCGCCGATCTGCGGCGCCATGCGACCCGCAACCTCGCTCATCGGCGCCAGCAACGGCAACGCGCCGTTCGCAAGCTGCACCGTCTCGTAGGCGACGGCGGTGACGCCGCGGTCCATCAGCACGCGCGTCAGCTGCTCTTCGGCGGCCAGGTGCAGGTACGTGTACAGGATCTGGCCTGAACGCATCAGGTCGTACTCGGGAAGGATGGGCTCCTTCACCTTGACGATCATGTCGGCTCGGGCGAAGACCTCGGCGTGCGTCGCCACGATGCTCGCGCCCGCCCGGGCGTACTCGTCGTCGGAGAACCCGCTGCCGACCCCGGCGGAGCGTTCGACGAGCACCTGGTGTCCCCGGCTCACGTACTCGTGCACGCCGCCCGGAGTGGTCGACACCCGGTTCTCGTTGTCTTTGATCTCCTTCGGGACCCCGATGATCATGCGTCCGACCTCTCAATCCCGCCCGCGTCGCCGCGCGCGCGGAAGGAACCCCACACCATGCGACGGCCGCCCAGCACGGGGCAAAGCCGGCCCATTCTAACACGCGGTCACGCCGGGTCGTTCGTACGTCGTCCGGGCATCGGCTGTGCGATGGGGACGGGCGTCGGCACGCGTTGACTCCCGGGGAACCCGCCGGTACGATTAGTCATTGGCCCGTGCGCCAGCGGCCCCAGGAACGGGCCAATGAGCACCGACAACGGCATCGAGGCACCGCTTGACCGCGCTGTTGATCATCCCCATCCTCGCGATCCTGATCCTCGTTCACGAACTCGGACACTTCGTCACCGCCCGCCTCGTCGGGATCAAGGTCGAGGAGTTCGGCATCGGCATCCCGCCCCGCCTGTGGGGCTTCAAGCGCAATGGCATCATCTACTCGATCAACCTGATCCCCCTCGGCGGGTTCGTGCGCGTGCTCGGCGAGGACGGGCACTCCTTCGAGCCGGGGAGCATGCAGTCCAAGTCCCGCCTGCAGCGCACGGCCTTCATCGTCGCCGGGTCGTTCATGAACGTCGTGCTGGCGTTCGCGCTCATGATCGCCGTCGTCGGCATCCAGGGTCAGGCTCCGACCAACGTCTACGTGGCCCAGATCCAGCCGAACTCGCCGGCGCAGCACGTCGGCTGGCAGCCCGGAGACCGCTTCGTCAGCGTGGCCGGCCAGCCGGTGACCTCCGTCAACCAGATCATCAGCGAGACGGAGAAGTACGCCGGCAAGCCGATGCCGGTGGTCCTGCTCCGGCACGGACAGACGATCACCTCGAGCGTCGTCCCGCGCGTGTCGCCGCCGCCGGGAAGCGGGCGCGTCGGCATGCTCATCCAGGGGGCACCTGCCGCGACGCTCACGGTTCAGTCCGTAAAGGCCGGCAGTCCGGCCGCGGCGGCCGGGGTCCGGGTGGGAGACACGCTCCAGTCCCTCGACGGGCAGCCGCTCGCCGACGCATCCGCCTACTCACTGACGCTTCAGGGCCTGACCGGCAAGACCGTGCCGCTCGTCGTCCGTCGCGACGGCCGGCTCCTCACCGTGCAGCTCGCGGTGCCAACGGTCACGCCGGCGCAGGGTGACGTCACTACCGGAGTCACCATCCGCCCCGACGTCCAGTACCAGCGCCTGCCGCTGTCCCAGATCGTGCCGCAGGGCGTCGGACAGACCGTCGACACGCTCCAGCAGATGGTGCAGGGCCTCGCCGCGATGGTGCACTCTGGCGTCGGCCTCTCCGGGATCACCGGCCCGATCGGAATGGGCCAGCTCACGTCCGAGGTGCTGGCCGCCAGTGCCGCCCCGGCGTGGGTCACGCTGGCGAACCTGATGGTGCTGCTGTCGCTGAACCTCGCAATTCTAAATCTCTTGCCGTTTCCGGCTCTGGATGGGGGACGGCTCCTCTTTGTCGTCGTAGAATTCATCCGGGGCAAGCGTGTCTCACCGGAGAAGGAAGGCCTGGTCCACTTCGTGGGGCTGGTCATCTTGCTCGGGTTCATGTTCGTGGTCGCGTTCGTCGACATCAACCGCATCATGAGCGGACAGTCGCTGCTGCACTGACCGAAGACGGTTCCCCGATCCCCCGCGCTCGGGCGATTGGGACACTGGCGGCGCGAGCGCCGCACGGCGACGCGCCTGGAGAGGGATGGACACGATGCTTACGCCGCGCCGCAAGACCCGCGCGATCCACGTCGGCGACGTGCAGATCGGCGGAGGCGCCCCGATCGTCGTGCAGTCGATGGCGACCGCCGACACTCGCGACCCGAAGGCGACCCTGCGGCAGGTCCAGGAGTTAGCGGACGCCGGGTGCGAGATCGTGCGCATTGCCGTGCCCGACCGCGTCGCGGCCGCGGCGCTGCCCGAGATCGTGCCCTTCGCGCCGGTGCCCCTGATCGCCGACATCCACTTCGAGCACACGCTCGCGCTCAAGGCGATCGAAGCCGGCATCCACGGACTGCGTCTCAATCCCGGCAACATCCGCAAGGCGGAGGACGTCCGCGAGGTAGTGTCCAAGGCCAAGGAGCGGGGCATCCCGATCCGCATCGGAGTCAACTTCGGCTCGGTGCCGCCAATGAGCGCCGCCTTCGTCGATGAGATGGCGCAGCAGAACGCCACGCAGGTGGAACTGATCGCCGAGCACATGGTCCGCACGGCGCTCGGCCACATCAAAATCCTGGAGGATCTCGACTTCGGCGATATCAAGATCTCGCTGAAGGCCTTCGAGGTGCCGATCATGGTTGAGGCATACCGGCGGATGGCCCGGCTCAACGACTACCCGCTGCACCTCGGCGTCACCGAGGCGGGCACGCCGCGCGCTGGCTCCGTCCGCTCCGCCGTCGGGATCGGGACTCTCCTGGCCGATGGGATCGGCGACACCATCCGGGTCTCCCTGACGACCGACCCGGTCGAGGAGGTCTTCGTCGGCTACGAGATCCTCAAGAGCCTCGGCCTGCGCCAGCACGGCGCCACCATGGTCGCTTGCCCGACCTGCGGCCGCGTCGAGGTCAACCTGTTCAAACTCGCCAACGAGGTCGACGACTACCTCAAGACGATCAAGGCGCCGATCAAGGTCGCGGTCATGGGCTGCGTGGTCAACGGTCCGGGCGAAGCGCGCGACTCCGACGTCGGCGTGGCGGCCGGCCGCGGTAAGGGCGTGATCTTCCGCAAGGGTAAGATCGTGCGGAAGGTCGAGGAGGACGACATCGTCCCGGCGCTCAAGGAAGAGATCGAACAGATCCTCACGGAGCGCGCGCACGCCTGACCGCCGGCCCGATCCGGTGTAACTCAGCTGGTCCAGCCGGCCCGAACCGGGGCCGGCTGCCGGTTCTCTGGCGAGGGGAGACTGACTTGAGCCTGAGCGGCCGGATCATCGACGTCTCGGTGCCGATTTCGCCGGCCCTCCCCGTCTGGCCGGGCGACCCACCGGTGCGGTTGGAGGCCACCTCGCGCGTGGTCCTGGGTGACAGTTCGAACGTGTCACGCCTCGAAGTGGGCACGCATGCCGGCACCCACGTCGACCCGCCCTACCACTTCCTCGCCGACGGCGGAACCGTCGACCACCTCTCGCTCGAGGCGCTGGTCGGACCGTGCTGGGTCTGCGACCTGACCGGGCTCGACCGGAACGTCACCGCCGCGGACCTGGAGACGGCAGGCATCCCTGACACGACGCGCCGGCTGCTCCTCAAGACGCGCAACTCCGGGCTCTGGAGCGCCTACCCCACCGAGTTCGTCGAGGAGTTCCTGGCGCTCGAGCCGGACGCCGCCCGCTGGGTCGTCGAGCGGGGCATCGCCGTCGTCGGGATCGACTACCTGTCGATCGAGCCGTTCAATGGCTCCGGAGACACGCACCACATCCTGCTCGGCGCGGGTGTCATCCCGATCGAGGGGCTGAACCTCACCGGGGTCGCCGCCGGGCCGTACACGCTGGTCTGCCTGCCTCTGCTCGTGTCGGGCGGCGACGGCGCGCCCTGCCGCACCGTCCTCGTCGACGAGTCTTCGGCACAGCGGTGAACGGCCCGACCCCCCACCGCATCGCGACGGTCGGGCTCGCGTCCTGGGACGACCTGCTGGTGCTGGATCGCTTCCCGGTGCCGGGCAGCGCCGAGATCGTGCGCGCCGAAGCCGCGCAGTCCGGTGGCACGACCGCGAACGTGGCGGCGGCGCTCGCGCGCCTGGGGGTGGCGGTGACGTTCGCCGGCATGGTCGGCGACGACGACCGCGGTCGACGCCTGCGCTCAGACCTCGAGGCCGACGGCGTCGACGTGCGCCACCTGACCACGCGCCCCGGCGAGCCGACCGACGCCAGCGTGCTACTGGTATCCGGCACGCCGCCGGCGGTGGAGCGGACGATCCTCTGGCGTCAGGGGGCGCGCCTGCGGCGCGGCGACTTCCTGCCGATCGAGAAGCTTTTCGCCCACGACCTCGTCGTGGTCGACGTCGACGACCTGACGCTGCGTCGCCTCCTCGTCGACCTGCCGATGCACGTCTCGCCGCGCACACGCCTCCTCGGGCCACTGACCTACCTGATAGAGACATCCCCCGAGGTCGGGCTCGACCTCGCCCTGCGCCACGACTACGTGGTCGGCAACGAGGCGGAGTTCCTGTACCTGACGGAAACGGCGTCCCTGGATGACGCCGTGACGGCGTTTCGGGAGCAGCTTCCGCTGTCGCAGACCCGCTTTGCCGTCATCAGTCGCGGGGCGCGCGGCTGCGTGCTCATCGGCCGGGACTGGGAGCACGTGGCGCCGGCCTTCGCCGTGGACTCAGTCGACACGACCGGCGCGGGCGATGCCTTTGCCGCGGCCGTGGCCCTCGGCATCGTCGAGCGCCGGGCCCCCGACGCCCTCTGCCGCTTCGCGAACGCCGTCGGCGCGCTTGCCACTCGCGCGCTGGGCGCTCGCGCCGGCCTTCCCACCCGGGACGAGGCCGAGGCGTTCGGCCGGGAGGCACGCCTGCTGGAGGTCGAGGGCTGATGGGGCTCGACCCGGCGCGGGTGCGGGCGCTCGCGGTGGAGTGCGGCCTCGCGGTGGCGGCCGTCGGCCCGGCGGAACCGGACGACGCCCTGGCGAACCTCCTCGAGCGCCGCGTGCGCGCCGGGCACCTGCGCGGTCTCGACTGGTACACCGTCGAGCGCGCCCGCGTCGCGGCCGATCCGCGCAACCTCCAGGCGACGGTACGCTCGGTCATCAGCGTCGGCATCCCCTACTGGAGCGATGACGTCGATCCACCCCGCGACGGCGAGCCGCGCGGCCGGATCGCGCGCTACGCCTGGGGCCGGGACTACCACCGCACGCTTCGCGCGCGGCTGGAGGCGCTCCACCGGCGTCTGGAGGGGGAGGTCGGACGCCCGATCGAGGCACGGTTCCTGAGCGACACCGCCCGGATCGTCGATCGCGCCGCGGCAGCCCGCGCCGGGATGGGCTGGTACGGTAAGAACACGATGATCCTGGTCCCGCGCCACGGGTCGTGGGTGATGCTCGGCGAACTGCTCGTCGACCTCGAGATCGACCGGGACCGGCCGCTCCGGTCACGCTGCGGACAGTGCCGGGCGTGCCGGGATGCCTGCCCAACCGGGGCATTGGTCGACGACTACGTGCTCGACGCGCCACGTTGCCTCTCCTACATCACCATCGAGCACCGCGGACCCATCCCGCGCGACCTGCGCCCACGGCTCGGCAACTGGGTGTTCGGCTGCGACGTCTGCCAGGATGTCTGCCCGTACACCGCCGCGGCCAGGCCGAGCGACGAGCCGGACTTTCGGCCGGAGAGCATCGAACACGCCTTTCCGTCCCTCCGCTGGCTACTGCGCATGACCGAGGCGGAGTTCCGCGAGATCTACCGCGGCACGGCGGTGCTCCGAGCCAAGCGCCCGGGGCTCGCGCGCAACGCGGCGGTCGCGCTCGGCAACGTCGGCACACCCGTGGACCTGGCGCTGCTGGAGGAGGTCGTCGTCGGGCACGACGCGCCGCTCGTCCGCGGGCACGCGGCGTGGGCGATGGCGCGGATCGACCGGGCGTCCTCGACGCCCTTCCTGCTGCGACGCCTGGCTCCAGAGCCGGATGCCGGCGCGCGCGCGGAGATCGTGGACGCTCTGAATGGGCTCTCGTTGCCGTCCGGCTTGGACGACGCCGAGAGCGCGGTGACGCACGCGTCATGCACCATCCCTGGCCGACCGTGCTCGTGAGACCTGGCACGCGGTCACCGGCGACGTCACGGGCCGACCAGATCACGGACCGGGCGGAGTGACCGGTCGTCCAACCCAGCGGGACGCTCGGGACTATACTGTCCCGTCGGCAGCGTGACGTCGGGCGCGATCGGCCGGCGCGGGGAGGTGGACGCGGTGCTTCTCGCCATCGACATCGGCAACACCAACGTCGTCGCGGGCGTGTTCGACGGCGAGCGACTGGTCACGTCCTGGCGCTTCCAGACCGACTGGGAGAAGATGCCGGATGAGTGGTGGACGCTCCTCCTCACCCTCGCCGCGAACGACGGCATCGACGTCCACGGCATCCACGGAGCCATCGTCGGCAGCGGTGTCCCACGCCTCACCTTCACCTTCCGGCAGATGATCAAGCAGCGGATCGGGCTGGAACCGGTTCAGGTGAGTGCGGCCATCGACCTCGGCATCCGCGTTCGCACGGACAACCCGATGGAGGTCGGTCCCGACCGGCTCGCCAACGCCGTGGCCGCCCACGCGCGCTACCCCGGCCCGTCCGTGGTCGTCGACTTTGGCACGGCCACGACGCTCGACGTGGTCTCGGTCGAGGGGGACTACCTCGGCGGCGCCATCGCTCCGGGGATCACCGTCGCGCTCGAGGCACTGACCCGCCGCGCCGCGCGCCTGAGCGAGGTGGACCTCGCCCTCCCGCCGCACGCCATCGGGCGCAACACGCGCCAGAGCCTCCAGTCGGGCACGGTGCTCGGCTACATGGGGCTGATCGAGGGATTGCTGACGCGGATCACCTCCGAGCTCGGCGCCGAGCCCACGGTCATCGCCACCGGCGGTCTGGGCGGGCTCTTCGCCCGCCACATGCCGATCATCCAGGGCTATGACCCCGACCTGACCCTGGTCGGGCTGAACCTGATCCACCGGCACCTGCACGGCGAGAGCTAGCACCACTCGCTCTCGAGGAAGCCCAGGTTCACGTCCGTCCCGAAGCCGCGCACCGCCGCCTCGACCAGCCGCAGGCAGGCGACCGCGTCGTTGATGTCGCACATCTCGACCGGCGAGTGCGAGTAGCGCCGCGGGATGTTGACCACCGCGCCGGGCACCCCGTCCCCCGCCACCATGACCGCCGACAGGTCGGACGTGCCGCCCACGAAGACCGCGGGCTGCACCGGGACTCCTGCCGCGTCGGCGGTCTTCAGCAGGTAGTCGCGCATGGCCGGGTTACTCAGGTGGCCGCGCCCGCCGGCCCCGCTGGCGAGCGCCAGCGCCGGCCCGGCTCCGATCTTCATCGTCAGATCCTTGAAGTAGTCGACGTCGGGGGTGCCGCCGCAGGGGACGGTGTCGATCACGATCGCCGCGGTCGGCTGCAGTCGATGGGCGGCCATCTGCGCCCCGCGCAGGCCGACCTCCTCCTGGACCGTCACTACGGCCTCCAGCCGGCAGGAGAGCGGCTGTCCCTGCAGGCGCCGGAGCAGCTCGACCAGGATCGCGCAGCCGATGCGGTTGTCGAGCGCCTTGCCGGACAGCCGGTCGGGGTTGGCGAGCTCCTCCATCGGCTCGTCGTAGGCGATCGCGTCGCCGGGGCGAATGCCCAGCGCGCGCACCTCCTCGGCCGTGTCGAACCCCAGGTCGATGTACTGATCGCGAAACGACGGCACCCGGCCGCGCTCCTCCGGCGACTGGACGTGTCCCGCCTTGACGCCGATCACGCCACGCAGGCCGCGAATGCGCACGTGACGCCCCACCGCGAGCGCCTCGACCAGGCCGCCGATGCGCTCGAAGCGCACCATCCCGCCCGGCTCGATGCTCTTGACGAGCGCGCCGATCTCGTCCGAGTGCGCGGACACCATCAGGCTCGGCGCCCCCTCGGGACCACGGCGAGTCGCGTAGAGGTTCCCGTGGCTGTCGATGCTGACCTCGTCCACCAGCGGCCGGACCAGCTCGACCAGCCGCGCCACCACCGGCTGCTCATGGCCCGACACCCCGTCCAGCGCCGCCAGCTCGCGCAGCAGCGACTTCAACGGCGCCTTCAGATCGTCCCGCTCCGCCGGCATCCTCGTCCCCTCCCACCGTCACGGCCGGTCAACGCGCGCGCGTTGTTGCCCGTCTTTCGCAAGGGTCTATAATACGGCACTGCCGAACGTCGCAGGCGTCACCCCGGTGACGGACCGCTGACTGTATCCGCCCTGCAGCTATGCGGTCGTCTCGACCGGCGCCGGGCCGGGGGACTGCCTCTACCATCCACGCGGGGCGGCTGGGTGGAGGGAATCCGTGAAAACCTATGAGGTCGGGCAGATCCGAAACGTCGGGCTCTTCTCTCACGGTAGTGCGGGGAAGACGTCCCTGACCGAGGCGGCGCTCTTCGTAACCCATGCCACGACCCGCCTCGGCCGCGTCGAGGAAGGCAACACGGTCTCCGACTGGGACCCCGACGAGATCAAGCGCGGCATCTCGATCAGCGCCAGCATGATCCCCCTCGAGTATCGCGACTGCAAGATCAACATCATCGACGCCCCCGGCTACGCGGATTTCCTCGGCGAGATCAAGGGCGCGATGCGCGTGTCCGACATCGCGCTGATCCTGATGGATGCCTCGGCCGGCGTCGAGGTCGGCACCGAGCAGATGTGGAAGGCCGCGGAGAACCGCGGGCTGCCGCGCGCGCTGCTGATCAACAAGATGGACCGGGAGAACGCGAACTTCGACGGCGCGGTGACGGCGGCCCGCTCGGCCTTCGGTGGGGCGGTCGTGCCGGTCCAGCTCCCGATCGGCGCCGAGAAGGACTTCCACGGACTGGTCGATCTGCTCAGCCGACAGGCGTACCAGTTCTCGGACGGCAAGGACGGCGGGATGACCCCGATCGACCTGCCGGCGGAGATGGCCGACTCCGTCGAGACGCTCCGCACCGAGCTGGTTGAGAAGATCTGCGAGAACGACGAAGAGCTCATGCTGCGCTATCTGGAGGATGACCGGATCGGCGTCGAGGAGCTCCAGGCCGGCCTGCGCGCCGCGATCGCCGCCGGGCAGGCCGCGCCCCTGTTCGTGTGTGGAGCGAGCGCGTGCAAGGGCGTCGCCAGGCTGCTGGACGCGATCGTCGACTACTTCCCGGCGCCGAGCGCCACGTCCGCCACCAATGGTGCAGGCAAGCAGGTCGACCTCGCGCCCAACCCATCCGCGCCGGTCGCGGCTCTTATCTTCAAGACCATCGCGGACCCCTACGTCGGCAAGCTATCGTTCTTCCGCGTCTACGCCGGCACGCTCAAGTCCGACACTCACGTCTGGGACACTCAGAAGGAGCACGACGAGCGTACCGGGCAGCTCTACGTGATGCGTGGCAAGGAGCAGATCGCCGTTCCCGAGATCCCAGCCGGCGACATTGGCGCGGTCGCCAAGCTCCAGGTCGCCGCCACCGGTGACACGCTCAGCGACCCGCAACAGCGCTACACCCTCCCCGGCATCGCCTTCCCGGCGCCCGCCTTCGCCGCGGCCGTTCACCCGCGCACCAAGAGTGACCTCGACAAGATGGGGACGGCTATCGCGCGGCTGCTCGAAGAGGACCCGACGCTGCAGGTGTCGCGCGACGCCCAGACCGGCGAGACGCTCGTCTCCGGGCTGGGAGAGTCGCACGTGCAGATCGGCCTCGAGCGCATGGCGCGCAAGTTCGGCGTCAACGTAGAGGTGGGACTGCCTCAGGTGCCCTACCGCGAGACCATCTCCCAGCCGGTCCGGGGCGTCGAGTACAAGCACAAGAAGCAGACCGGCGGGCACGGTCAGTACGGGCACGTCTTCCTGGACATCGAGCCAATGCAGGAGGGCAGCTTCGAGTTCCACGAGACCGTCGTCGGCGGGGTCGTTCCCAAGGGGTTCATCCCGGCGGTGGAGAAGGGCGTGCGCGAGGCACTCGACGAGGGGCTGCTCGCGGGCTACCCGATCGTCGGCGTGAAGGTCACGCTGACCGACGGCTCGTACCACACCGTCGACTCCTCGGAGATGGCGTTCAAGATCGCGGCGGCGCAGGCCTTCAAAAAGGGCGCTACCCAGGCCCGGCCGATCATCCTCGAGCCGGTGATGTCGCTCAAGGTGACCGTCCCCGACGCCTACATGGGTGACGTCATGAGCGACCTCAACGGCAAGCGCGCCCAGGTCCAGGGGATGACGCCCGGCGACGACGGCATGACCACGATCGAGGCTACCGTTCCCGCCGCCGAGGCGCAGCGCTATGCGACCGACCTGCGCTCGATCACCCAGGGGCGCGGCTCGTTCACGCTGGAGTTCAGCCACTACCAGCCGGTGCCGGCCCACCTGACCGACGCGATCGTCGCGGCGGCCAAGGCACGGGAGGAAGCGCACGCCTGACCCGGTTGTCGTGTACCATGCTCCGTGAGGCGATCGGGACGGGAGGGGCGCGGGACGCCGCGCCCCTCACCGCGTCACGCCGCCGCGGCCGGCACGCGGCGAGTGCGGTCCCTCGCGGAGAAAGGACGAGTCCATGACCGGCGCGGGGTCGGCGTTCACCCTGATCTGTGATGGCGGGTCACTCGGCAACCCCGGGAAGGGATACGGCAGCTACCAACTCGCTGACCCCGACGGCCACCACCAGATCGTGCGGCTCGACTTCGGGGACGGCATCACCAGCAACCAGGCCGAATACCGTACCCTGATCGCGGGCATCGAGGATGCCGCGCGCCGCGCGATCGAAATCGGCCAACAGCCCACCGCCACCGCGCTCGTCATCCGTACCGACAGCAAGCTACTCGTGGAGCAGGTCGCCGGCCGCTGGAAGGTGCGCCACCCGGCGCTGCAGCCGCTCAACACGCGTGCACGCGTCCTGCTACAGCGCTTCGGTCGCTGGGAGATCTCGTGGCAGCCGCGCGCGGCGACGGTGCGCGTGCTCGGTCATTGATCGACCCAGCCCGGGGCACGTGGCCCGGGGGCAACGGGGATCTCTCGACTCGGTAAAGGGCGGGGTCATTGGCTCGGAAAGAACTGGTCGACGATGACGCGGATACGCTAGAGCGGCGCGACCGACCAGTGGTCACAACGGCGTCGGAGCGGCCTCAGCCGGTCAAGCTCAGCCGGCGTCTGAGGGCGAACACGTTCAGCGCGTTCGAGATTCCCGCCTACCGCTGGTTCTTCGTGAGCAGCACCGCCGGCACGCTCGGCTACCAGATGCAGGGCGTGGCGCTCGGCTGGCTGGTCTACGTCCTGACCGGCTCTGCCGTCAACCTCGGATTGATCACCACCACGCAGGCCATCTGCCAGGTCGCCGTGTCACCCCTCGCCGGCGTCATCGCCGACCGCGTCGAGCGGCGCACTTACATCATGTTCGTCCGGTTGATCACGGTCCTCGCGGCCGCATCGCTGGCAGCGCTGATCCTCCTCCATCGCATCAACTACCCGGAGCTGGTCATCGGCGCGGCCATCTTTGGCATCGGGTTCGGACTCAACGGTCCGGCGCGTCAGGCGCTGCTGGCACAGCTCGTTGGTAACGAACGGCTGATCAACGCGGTCTCCCTGATGTCAGGCGGCATGAACCTGATGCGCATCGTCGGTCCGGCGGCGGCCGGGTTCCTCATCGGCGCGATCGGCGTCCCCGGCATCTACGTGCTGCTCGTCCTCTGCTACGTCGCCGTGATCGCCCTGCTCGTGCCGGTTCCCCGGCAACCGGTCGCCCCCAGGCATCAGGGCCGAAACGCGCTCGGGGACCTGGCCGACGGCTTCTCATACAGCTACCGGAACCCGGCCGTCTTCGGCCTGCTCCTCCTTGGCACGGTGCCGCTCTTCTTCGCCATGCCCTACGTGCCGCTGCTGCCGGTCTTCGCCGAGGGCATCTGGCACTCGGGCGCCACCGGCTTCGGCATCCTCTCGGCCGCCCCGGGGGTAGGCGGCTTTGTCGGCGCGCTGGCCGTCGCGTCGATCACCAACTACCCGCACAAGGGCCGGCTCACCATCGTGTCGGTGACGCTCTACGGGCTGGCGCTGTCCGCGTTCGCCCTCTCGCCGAGCTTCCACGTCGCCGTGGTCTTCCTGCTGCTGGCCGGAGTGGCCGCCGTCGCCTACTCGGCCACGGTGAGCAGCCTGGTCCAGACGATCATCCCGAACGAGATGCGCGGCCGCGTCATGAGCTTCTACCAGATGTCGTTTGGCATCAGCGGGCTCAGCGCACTGCCGGTCAGCGCGGTTGCCACCGCGATCGGGACGCCCCCGGCGATCGCCGGATGTGGCATCCTGGTCGTCGTGTCAGGGCTCGTGATCTATCGACTTCGTCCAGTCCTGGGCACCCTGTAAGGTAGCCGGACGGCACCCGGCGAGCGCGCACGGTCTGACGGGATCGCGTCGGCGGGTACTGCGGGACGTCGCGCGACAGGCATGCGTCGCGCGCGTAAAGGTTTGGCAATTCGTGACCGACCGAATCAGCTCCGCCGCGGCGAGCCCGGACGAGCCCGCCGCCGTCGCTCCGGAATCGACCTCGTTTGCCCCGACTCCACGACGGATCATTCGCCGGCGAGTCACTCTCTCCACCTTCGACGCCCTCCACGTACGGCCGTTCCGCTGGTTCCTCGTCAGCAGCGTCATCGGCACGCTCGGGTACCAGATGCAGGCCGTCGCGCTCGGCTGGCTGGTCTACGTGCTGACGGGCTCCGCGGTGAACCTCGGGCTCGTCACCTCGGCGCAGGCGATCTGCGAGATGGCCGCGTCGCCCTTCGGCGGCGTGATCGCAGACCGTATCGAGCGGCGCAACTACATCATGGCCGTACGGTCGCTCACCGTGATCACGGCGGCGGCGCTCGCCGTGCTGCTCATCATCCACCGCATCACCTACCCCGAACTGGTGGTCGGCGCCGCCGTCTTCGGCATCGCCTTCGGCCTGAACGGGCCGGCACGCCAGGCGTTGATGGCGCAACTGGTCGGCAACGACCTGCTCGTGAACGCCGTGTCACTCAACTCGGGCGGCATGAACCTGGTCCGCATCGTCGGCCCGGCGGCGGCCGGGTTCCTGATCGGCGTGATCGGTGTGCCGGGGATCTACGTGCTGCTGGTGGTCTGCTACGTCATCGTCATCGCGGCGCTCATCCCGGTGCCTCCCCAGCCTTTCTCGCCACCGGCACGGACACGGAACCCGCTCAACGACCTGGGCGAAGGCATCTCGTACAGCTACCGACACCCGGCGGTCTTCGGCCTGCTCATGCTCGGCACGCTGCCGCTCTTCTTCGCCATGCCCTACGTGGCGCTGCTGCCGGTCTTTGCGGTTGGCATCTGGCACTCGGGCGCCACCGGCTTTGGCATCCTGTCCGCGGCGCCGGGTATTGGGGGATTCGTCGGCGCGCTGGTGGTCGCCTCGCTGGGACGCTTCCAGAGCAAAGGGCGGCTCATGCTGGCCGCGGTGGTGGGCTACGGGGCGTTCCTGAGCGCCTTCGCGCTGTCGCCCAATCTGCCGGTTGCCTCGGTATTCCTGGCGCTCGTCGGCCTCTCCGGCGTCGCCTACTCGGCCACCGTCAGCGGCCTGGTCCAGTTGATCATCCCGAACGAGATGCGCGGCCGCGTCATGAGCTTCTACCAGATGTCGTTCGGCATCAGCGGGCTCAGCGCTCTCCCCGCCAGTGCGATCGCGGCCGCGGCGGGCGCCCCGATCACGATCGCCGGCTGTGGGGTCCTGGTCATCATCGCCGCCGTCGCCATCTTCCGGCTGAGGCCGGTGCTGGCGTCGCTCTGATCCCGGCAGCGCGCCTCAGTCGGCGGCGGCCAGGGTCCGGCAGTAGCAGGAGGACGCGATCGGCACGTCGGCCCGCGCCGCGGCGATCTCCAGCCGCTGGCTGATCATGCCGCACAGGTCGTGCTTGCCCAGGCGCATGACGCACTCGTGGTAGCCGTGCAGGCTCCAGACGTTGTCGGGGTGCTGGTGGGCGCGCGCCAGGTCGCCGTCGAGGCCCAGGTCGGCCCGGTAGACGGCCTCCGCCTCCTCGATGCGCCCCTGCTCCAGGAGGAGCGCGCCGAGCGCGTGGCGGACCGGCTGCATCCACGACCAGGGCTCGCCGTACTTGAGCCCGTCGTACAGCTCAACCGACCGGCGCAGGTGGCTGAACGCCGCGTCGTAGTTCGCCTTGCGGTACTCCAGTTCACCGGCCAGCATCTCGCGGGCGATCGCCAGCAGGTCGCGGTACGGATTGCGGCCGGACGTGCGGCTGTCCGGCACGCGGCTCGCGGCGTCCTCGAACCGGCGCTGCTCCTCCTCGGCCTCGGCGACCCGGCCCGTCGCCGAGTAGGCCACGCCCTTGGCGTAGTGCGTCATCGCCGTGGTAATGCAGAAGAGCTCGGGGTCCTCCGGCAGCGGCGTGTCGATGATCTCCTGCCAGCGGCCGAACCGGACCATGGCGTGCAACTTGATGGCGAAGAACCCCTCGAGGCGGTCCGCCATCACGGTCGGCACGGTCCGCTCGAGCAGTTCACGGGGAATGGTCTCCAGGATGGCGTCGGCGGCCTCGAACGCGGCCTGCTCCTGGCCCAGGAACATCGCGCCGTAGAGCTTGACGTGGTAGTTGTGGAGCCGGGACATCGTGTAGAGGTTCATCGCGCCCTCGCGCTCGAGGAACTTGCGGTCGGCCGCGATCGCCGCGTCGTTGCCCGCCACCGCGTCGTGGTAGTGGCCGCAGAGGATATCGATGTGGGTCGCCATGTGGCGCAGGTGCCCCGAGTCGGGGACGAGGTTCCGCAGCCGGTCGGCGGCGCGGAGCGCCCGCTCCGGGAAAGGCGACATCTCCATCAGGTGGATGTACATGTGGAGTACCCCCGGGTGGGCGCGGCCAGCCGGGGACTCCAGGGCTCGCTCCAGCACCGCCATCGTCTCCAGCGTATCGGCGCCCTCCGCCGGCTGGCCGGTCGGCAGGTCCCAGAGCAGCCACGGCGTGCGGTTCATCATGGCGTCGGCGAAGAGCGCGGCCACGTCCGGATCGTCGTCGTACGCGCGGTACGCCTCGCGCATGGCGTTGGCGTAGCCGTCGCTCCAGTCGGCGCTGTTCCCTTCAGGCGTTGCCGACGGGAAGCGCGCCTGCAGCGCCGCGATCAGGGCTCGCTCGACCGGCGTCGCCCGTTCGGCCGCCGCCTCGGCCCGCGCCAGCGCCGCGTGGCACGTCGCGACCGTCCCCCTCAAGCCCTCGGGCGTCATCATGTCCCAGCGCAGGTTGTAGTAGGGCCCGGATGAATAGGCTACGCCCCAGTGAGCCATCGCGCAGTCCGGGTCGGCCGCGATCGCGCGGCGGAAGCAGCGAACCGCCTCTTCGTGGTTGAACCCGTAGGCCCAGTTGAGGCCCCGGTCGAACCACGTCTGGGCCTCCGGCGACGCGGTCGTCACGGGCCGGCTGTAGCTGCCGAGGTCGTAGTAGTCGGACATGTCGTCGCTCCTTTACGCGTGGTGTCAGGCGGCCGTGGTCGTGCGGCAGAAGCAGGAGGACGCGATCGGGACGTCGGCGCGGGCGGCCGCGATCTCCAGCCGCTGGCTGATCATGCCGCACAGATCGTGCTTGCCCAGGCGCATGACGCACTCGTGGTAGCCATGCAGGCTCCAGACGTTGTTGGGATGCTGGTAGGCACGAGCCAGCGTGCCATCCAGCCCGAGGTCGGCCCGGTAGACGGCCTCCGCCTCCTCGATGCGCCCCTGCTCCAGGAGGAGCGCGCCGAGCGCGTGGCGGGCCGGCTGCATCCAGCCCCACGGCTCGTCATAGGCCAGCCCGTCGTCGAGGGCGACCGCCTGCCGGAGGTGGCTGAACGCCGCGTCGTAGTTCGCCTTGCGGTACTCCAGCTCGCCGGCCAGCATCTCGCGGGCGATCGCCAGTAAATCGATGGAGCGGTTGTTGAACTGGTATCGGGTCTCCGGCACCGCTCTCACCGCCTCCTCGAACCGTCGCCGCGCATCCCCCGCCTCTTCGACCCGGCCAAGCACGGCAAAGGCCACGCCCCGCGCGTAGTGGACCAGCGCCGTCGTGACGCAGAAGAGCACGGAGTCCTCGGGCAGCGGCGTGTCGATAATCTCCTGCCAGCAGCCGAACCGGACCAGGGCGTGCAGCTTCATGCCGATGAAGCTCTCGAGCCGGTCCGCCATGTCGAACGGGTCCTGCCGCCGGAGGAGCTCCGCTGGGATGCTGGCGACGAGCTCGTCGGCCGTCTGGAGCGCGAGCTCCCGCTGGCCGAGGAGCATGGCCCCGTAGAGCTTGAAGTGGTAGTCGTGGATCCGGTAGAGCGTGTAGAGGTTCATCGCCCCCTCGCGCTCCCGGTAGCGCTCGTCCGCCTCGATGGCGGCGCTGTTCGACGCCACGACGTCGTGGTAGTGGCCGCACAGGACGTCGATGTGGGTCGGCATGTGCCGCAGGTGACCGCCGTCCGGGACCAGGTCGCGCAGCCGGTCGGCGGCACGGAGCGCCCGCTCCGGGTAGGGCGACATCTCCATCAGGTGGATGTACATGTGGAGCACCCCGGGATGGGTGTGACTGGCACTGCTCTCCAGTGCGCGCTCCAGGACCTCCCTGGCCTCGACCGTATCGGCGCCCTCAGCCGGCTCGCCGGCTTCCAGGTCCCAGAGCTGCCAGGGCGTGCGGTTCATCAGCGCGTCGGCGAAGAGCGTGGCCACGTCCAGGTCGTTGCCAAACTCCCGCCACACCGAGCGCATCGCGTCGGCGTAGGCGTCGTTCCAGGCGGTGCAGTCGTCGGCCGGAGTATCCGCCGGATAGCGCGCCTGGATCGCCTCGATCAGCGCCTGCTCCACCGGTGTCGTTGCTGCGGCGAGTTCGCCGGCACGCCGGGCCGCCGCGTGGCAGGTCGCGACGACCCGCGCCAGCGAGCGTGGGTCATACATGCCCCACTCCAGGTTGTAGTTGGGTCCTCCGGCGTAGGCGATGCCCCAGTGGGCCATGGCGCACTCCGGGTCGACCGCGATCGCCCGCTCGAAACAGCGCACCGCCTCGTCGTGGTTAAAGGCGTAGGTCCAGTTCAGGCCGCGGTCGAACCAGACCTGTGCCTCAGGAGACGCGGTCGAGATGGCGCGCCGGTAGGGGCCGAGGTCGTAGTACTCGGGCATCGA
>DASSZN010000142.1:0-3192 GCA_035702805.1 Thermomicrobiaceae bacterium
GTCGACCCCGCAGCGCTCCAGGCTGCGCTCGGTGGCCATCCGCAGGTAGTCGGCGTACCCATCCGGTCCGCGCAGCTGCGGGTCGGTGAAGCGCGGAAAGCCCTTGGGCCCGTTGCGCTCGCCGGTGTAGAAGTCGTGACCGACGGCGCCGACGACGCACATCTCCTCGCGCCGGCGGCCGGCGATGGCGCGGCCGAGCATCCGGTCGGCGTCCCCGGTGCCGTACACGTCGGCGGTCAGGACGGTGTCGATCCGCTCATCCGGCGCGACGAGGGCCAGGAACCGCTCATCGTCCAGCGCTTCTCCGAAGTGCATGAAGCGCCCGCCGCTCCAGGTTCCGACGGCGACGCGTCCCGGGTCACGATACGAGGGAGGGGCGGCCATACTCGGAGTCTAAGGCGCGCTCGATCTCGTAGCTGATCGAAACGATCCGCTGGATCGCCGCGACCGCCTCGGTGAGGGCGCCGAGATCCGGGACCCGGCCGCGGACGACGACCACGTGCCCGCCGGTCCCGTCCCGCCAGTCGACGGTCGCGCCTGGGGTCTTCTTGAGATCGACGCTGTCGACGAACGGCTCCCGCCCCAGCTCGTCAAGCCCCGCGACCGCCGCCACTCGCCGCGCCGTGCAGGGTGGCTGGAGCATCAACCAGTAGCCGACCCCGTCGCAGGAGGCGAGCCCGGTGGAAACCACCTCGCGGCCCAGCGCCACGTCGACGACGGCCCGGAACAGGTTGACCGAGGAGACATCGCGCAGCACGAACGGCGGTCGCCCGCCAAGCCGGCCGTTGACCTCGATCAGCTGCGGTCCCCGCGGGGTCAGCTTGATCTCGGTGTGCAGCACCCCGGTTTGCACCTCGAGCGCATCGATGGCGGCATCGGTGAGCTCCAGCAGGGGCCCGTGCATGGCCCGGTCGACGGCCGCCGGAATGAAGTTGCCGGTCTCCCGGAAGGGCTCGGCCAACGGAAAGCGCCCGGTGATGGCCGCGTGGTCGCGCCCGCCGCGCGAGACGACCGTCTCGACCGACAGGTAGCTGGCAAAGCGCGGATCGGCCTGCGGGTCATCCGGCAAGTACTCCTCGGCGATCTGCTCAATCTCAGGCCGGTAGGCGTGCACCAGATCGGCGGCGCAGCTCACGCCGACGATGCCCCGGCTTCCACTCCCGCTCACCGGCTTCAGGACGCACGGATACGGCAGCTCAGCGGCGCGCCCGGCCAGTTCGATGGGGTCCAGTCGCGCCGGCAGATGCCAGTGCCGCGGGCCGGGGACACCGGCGCGGCGCAGCGCCTCGCGCTGCAGCCGCTTGTTCGCTAGGCGAGCCGCCACCTCCGGCGTGTGGTACGGCAGGCCGAGGCGGGCAGCGAGCTCGGCCGCCAGCACCAGATGGTCATCGACGAACGTCACGATGCCGTCCGGCTCGGCCGCGGCCAGCGTCCGCGCCGCCGCATCGAGGTCGGCGGTGGAGATCTCCACCGGCGTGCCGAAGCGGCGGATCAGCCGGCGACCGCCCTCGTCCGGCGGCGCGTCGGGCAGCACCCACAGAAGGTCGGCCGTGCCCTCAATCGCCCGGCGGACATCCGGGGGATGAAACGACGTCTGGTGATGGAGGACGGCGAGGCGCCGGCCCATCACAGCTCCTTGCGAATGAGCAGCGACTCGGAGCTGGCGATCAGCGCTCGGTCGTTGTTGACCATCAGCGGCGCGGCGGCCGCGTCACGGGCGTGGCGGGCAAGGCTGGAGGGGGAGGTGTTGGTGTAGCCGGCCAGGCCGCAGATCGCCATCGCCTGCCGGACGACGTCGATCACCAGCGTCGAGGAGGACACCTTGAGGTTGTCCATCGTGCCGGAGAAGCCCATCGTGACCACCTCCGGCGTGTCCTTGACCCGCTCGTATTCGGTCGCGCCGTAGCTGACGGCGGCCCGCAGCTGGTACAGGAGCACGGTCAGCTCCGCCAGCCGCAGGGCGCCGGGCGGGGGCGGGGCGTCCGGGTTGGCGACCCGGAGCTTGCGGGCCTGACGGCGGACGACGGCGTGAGCCCGTCGCGCCGCGGCCTCGGCGATGCCCTGCCAGACGGCGCTCAGCAGGATGGCGCTCGCCGGCAGCGAGGTCCGGGCAAACACGTCGGCATAGTCCTCGATCACCAGCTCCGGCGGCAGCGTCGCCGACAGCTGCGCCGGGCGGCTGCACGTGCCCCGCAGCCCCAGGGTGTCCCAGTCGCCGGTGGGCACCAGCGAGAGGTCCGGCCCCAGGCAGATGGCGAAGACCTGATCGGTGGGGGGGCTGTCCGGAGTCCGCCGGGCGGTGGCGAGCACGCCGTCGGCGAACTCCCCGTAGGAGACGGTGGCGGCCCGTTTCTCCAGCCGGTACCCGCCCTCGGTTGCCTCCAGCGCGCACAGGCTGGAGCGGCGCTCGCCGCCGAGTCCGACCTCGCTGTTGGCGTTGGCGAGCAGCAGATCGCCGGCCAGCAGCGCGGGGACGACGCGCTCAAGCGTCTGGGGGGCGGCGTGCCGGACGATGCACGCCACCTGGATGCCGTGCATGGCCAGGACCAGGCCGCTGGACGCGCAGTGTTCGGCAAGCACGGTGACCGCGCCGGCGAGATCCTGCACGCTGGCTCCGGGGCCGCCCCAGCGGACCGGGACGAGCGCGCCGAGCAGCCCGGAGCGCCGCAGCTCGGCGACCGTCTCGGCGGGAAACCGCGCGGCCTGATCGACGTCGTCGGCGTGCGCCGCCGCAACGCTCTGGCCGATCGCCCGCGCAACCTGGGCAAGCCCCGGCGCCGGGCTCACGGCGTGTGCCTGCGCCGGCGCGCTCCGTACTCCCGGGACGGTGCCGGTCAGGGATCGCGGTGGGGGTGTGACGTCATCTCGCAAGAAAGCACCCGCTTGGGCCGGATCGGCGCTGGCGCCACCACCTCGCGCTGATCAAGATCCTAGACACCCGGTCCCTTTCGGCCACCGGTCGTCGGCACCGCGAATTCGCGGTCCCGCAGCGGACGCATCGGCAGATGCGTCACATTCGTTGAGCCGGCCGTGGATTCAGCGCTGGCGCCACCACCTCCCGCTGATGAGATCGTGAAAGACGACCTCGTCGCGCCCGCACGTCGTCACCACCTCCCAGTAGCGCCGCCGCAGCGGGCGTTCCGTCCACCACCGGTCCTCGATCAGCCACGACTCCCGGACCGCGTCCACCTC
>DASSZN010000146.1:0-21515 GCA_035702805.1 Thermomicrobiaceae bacterium
CCCAGGGGCTGATGCAGGTCATGCCGGCGGAGTTGAGCGCGTTCGGGGTGCCCCAGGCGCAGTGGCTGGACCCGGCGACGAACATCCTGGCGGGAGCGCGCTACATCGCGGGGACGCTGAACGGTGGGGGGACGCTGCAGGGGGCGGCGGCGAGCTACTTCGGGCAGGGCTGCGACGTGTTCGGGACGTGCACGGCCCAGTACGTGGCGCGGGTGATGGCGTGGTACGGCTACTACGCTGCCATCTTCGCCGGCCAGACGGCCACCGCTCCGGCCCCCGCCGTGTCGACCGCGACGACCACTCCGGCGCCGGCACCGGCACCGGCTCCGCGGCCGGCTCCTCCGGCGACCTCGGCAACCACGTCCAGGCCGCCCGCTCCCGCGTCCACCCCAGCGCCGACGCCACAGCCCACCCATACCACGACACCGGCCGTCACCTCGGTGAGCCCGACCCCGACGGTGACGCCCACCCCCACTCCCAAGGCGACGGTGACGTCGACGCCTGTCCCAACCGCTACGCCGACCATGACGGCGACGCCTTCTCCGACAACTACGCCGACCGCCACGCCGGCGCCTACCCCAATGCCGACCGCCTCGCCGACGCCGCGCTCCACCCCGGCGCCGTCGCCGAGTCCGACGTCGACCCCGTCGCCGACTCCCTCCCCGACGCCGACCGTCCAGACGGTGACGCCAAGTCCGACTCCGTCGGCAACGACCACGGCGAAGCCGTAGTTCGGGGTGTCCGCCAGCCACCCGACCCCGGAGCGACATGTGCGCGTCGCTCCGGGACTACCCGTTTGGTCCGACCTTGCCCGAGTTCGCGGTCGTGAGCCCTCGACGGTAGTTCGCTGCTGGAACGCGTCGGCTCGGGAGCGATCGTCCATCACCACGCGGGTTGGGGCGTGGCCGGCTGCTGTCGTCGGTGCGTGGCGTCAACCGCAACGTTGCCGACGCTGCTGACGCCCGTCCCGCGATTCACCGCTCACCACCGGCTCCGGAAGGCCCGCCGTCGCCACCCTCCCCATCCCGCGACGACCAGGGTTGGGATCATCCACCGGATCGCGAACGCCGCCACGTTCCCGGTGGCGCTACCGTGGGTATCGAGCAGGATCAGCGCGGCGGCCACCCAGCAGGCGACCCAGAGGACCATGCACAGCGACGCGACGAGACATCACCGCGCCACGGGCACCATCGCCGCGCGTCTCCTCTCCCGCCATCACTGCGCGGTCGGCGCGCGGGCCGAAACCTCCTGTGGTGCCACCCGCATCCGTGGTTTGTCGTGCTCGGCCTCCGACCTGGCGTTTTCACGCTCCATCCGCCGGGGCGGTCAGTGTCCTGCTGTTCGCCAGTAACGTCGACGGTGGCACCGGCGTCCCGCTGCTGGCGCCTTCCGTGTGACAGGGGATGGCTGAGCCTACAAACCCTCGCCTATGGCTCGCCTGGGAGGACGCGCGACGGCCGGTATCCGCAGCCGTGCGCCGATCTCAGGCGACGACCCGGCCGCTCTGGAGCGCGATGATACCCTCCAGACGGGAGCTGCCGCGGCCCGGGCCGCGCTTGATCGGCGGGGCCCCGGCTGGTAGAATTCACCAATTAACTCTGACCTCCGGCGGAGCACGGCGTGGCGCGCACCCTGGCCCTGGCAAACCAAAAAGGCGGCGTCGGCAAGACCACCACCGCGGTCAACGTGGCGGCGGACCTGGCCCGCCGCGGACAGCGCGTCCTCCTGATCGACCTCGATCCCCAGGGTAACGCCACCAGCAGTCTCGGCGTCAACAAGCACACCGTCGCCCACTCGAGCTACGACGTCCTCATCGACGGCCGGCCCATCACCGGCTGCCTGCTCCCCGACGTCCGTCCCAGCCTCGATCTGCTGGCCGCCAACGCGGCCCTCGCCGGGGCCGAGGTGGAGCTGGTCGGCCTGCGCCGCCGCGAGTACCGGCTGCGCGGCGCGCTCGAGCCGCTGGCCGACAGCTACGGCGTGGTCGTCATCGATTGCCCACCCTCGCTGGGGCTCCTGACCGTCAACGCGCTCACCGCCGCCGACGAGGTCGTCATCCCGATCCAGTGTGAATACCTCGCCCTCGAGGGGCTGATGCAGCTGATCAACACGATCGACCTGGTGAAGCGGCGGCTCAACCCGCCGCTCGACGTCTTGGGCGTCGTCATGACCATGTTCGACGCCCGCACGCGGCTCTCCGGCCACGTCGTCGCCGACGTGCGCCGCTTCTTCCCCAGCCGCATCTTCCGCGCGGTGATCCCGCGCACCGTCCGGCTGGCTGAGGCGCCGAGCTTCGGCCAGACGATCTTCGAGTACGACCCGTCCTCCCGGGCGAGCCAGGCCTACGCCTACCTCGGCGGCGAGGTGGCGCAGCGCCTCGGCCTGTGCGGCTCCGGGATACCGGCCGTCGCGGCCGCCGGTGGGGAGGCCGCGGAGTGACCGACGCGATCGACGTTCCGACGCATGCAATGACGTCCGCCGGCCGGGCGGACGGGAAGGGGTACGGCCAATGACGGTGATGCGAGACCCGGATCTGGCCAAGCTGGTGGAGGTGCCGACCCTCGAGGAGGCGGTCGCCGCCAAGCTCGTCGGCACGGGGCTGACTTTCGACGACGTGCTGCTCGTGCCCCGGGAGTCCACCGTCCTGCCCCGGGACGCGCGGACCGAGGCGCGCCTGACGCCGGGCATCCGGCTCAACATCCCGATCGTCTCGGCCGCCATGGACACCGTGACCGAGGGGCGCATGGCGATCGCGATGGCGCGCGAGGGGGGTATCGGCATCCTCCACCGCAACCTCTCCATCCAGGACCAGCTCACCGAGGCCGACAAGGTCAAGCGCAGCGAGTCCGGCATGATCGTCGAGCCGGTCACGCTGCACCCGGACGATCCGGTCAGCGAGGCCCTGGCGGTCATGGAGCACTACCACATCTCCGGCGTGCCCATCACCGACGCCGCCGGCCGGTTGGTCGGGATCCTGACCAACCGCGACCTGCGCTTCCACGGCGACCTGGCCGAGCCGATCGCAACGCTGATGACGAAGGACCACCTCGTCACCGTCCCGGTCGGCACGACCCTCGACCAGGCCGAGGAGATCCTGCACCGCAACAAGATCGAGAAGCTCCCGGTCGTCGACGAGCACGGCTTCCTCAAGGGGCTGATCACGGTCAAGGACATCCAGAAGCGCATCCAGTACCCGAACGCGACCAAGGACTCCCAGGGTCGGCTCCGGGTGGGCGCGGCCGTCGGCGTCGGGTCCGACTCCATGGAGCGGGCCGAGGCGCTGATCGACGAGGGCGTCGACGTGCTGGTCGTCGACACGTCGCACGGCCACTCCCACGGCGTGATCGAGATGGTCCGGGCGATCAAGCAGCGCTGGGACATCGAGGTCGTGGCCGGCAACATCGCCACCGGCCCGGCGGCCGAGGCGCTGATGGACGCCGGCGCCGACGCGGTCAAGGTTGGGGTCGGCCCCGGCTCGATCTGCACCACCCGCATCGTCGCCGGGATCGGCGTGCCGCAGGTCACCGCGATCATGGACGTGGCGCGGGTCGCCCGACCGCGGGGCGTGCCGGTAGTGGCCGACGGGGGCATCCAGTTCTCGGGCGATGTCGCCAAGGCGATCGCCGCCGGAGCCGACACCGTCATGCTCGGCAGCCTGCTGGCCGGCGTGGACGAGAGCCCGGGCGACGTCATCCTCTACCAGGGGGAGCGCTTCAAGGAGTACCGCGGCATGGGCTCCCTCGGGGCGATGAAGGCGCGCTCCTACAGCAAGGATCGCTACTTCCAGGAGGACATCGACAGCCTGGCCAAGTTCGTGCCCGAGGGGATCGAGGGACGCGTGGCCTACAAGGGCCCGCTGGCGGCCCTGATCTACCAGCTCGTCGGCGGCCTGCGGCAGGCGATGGGCTACTGCGGCTGCGCCACCGTCGAGGATATGCAGGAGAAGACGCGCTTCATTCGCATCACCTCGGCCGGGCTGCGCGAGAGCCACCCCCACGACGTCGTCATCACCAAGGAGGCGCCGAACTACCGGGTGTCCCGCTAGCGCGGCGTGCCAAACGACCGGGTCGTGAGCGGGGACGGGCTCCGGGCCGTCCCCGCTCCATCTGTCCGGACTCACGGTCGCCCGCTGCCTCGCCGCCGCGCGATTTGACACGCGCGGGCCCCGCGGTGTACTGGGTAACGTTGACGTGAGTCCCGGACCCGGAACCCGATGGGCGGCCCGTTCGCCCCGACTGGAGGCACCGACGATGTTCGAGCGCATCAACCCCTTGAACGAGTTCGAGCGGATGATGAACGAGATGGACCGGCGGTTGGGCGGCATGGTCGGCCGCGCGCATCTTCTCCCCTGGATGCACGGCGTCCGTCCGGCGGTCGACCTCTACGACACCGGCGACAACCTGATCCTCAAGGTGGCCCTCCCCGGCGCGCAGGCCGACGACATCGACGTCGCCGTCGAGCACGGGCTGGTCACGCTGCGCGGCCACGTCCCGGACACCGTCGATCCGGACGAGGCGGACCGCGTGACCTGGTTCCAGCGGTCGATTCCCACCGGTCCCTTCAACGAGACCGTCCACCTGCCGGCACCGATCGACCCCGACCTCACTGTGGCGAGCTTCAGCGACGCCATCCTCACCCTGACGCTGCCGAAGGCGCAGGAGGCGCGGGTGAAGCACATCGCCGTGCACCCGGCGGAGCCCACCGGGATCTGACGTCCACGCCGGCCGTGACCGACGGGCACGGAATGTGCATAGCGTGGTCCACCGGTGAGAGCGTGGAGCGCGCCCTGCAGTCCCGATCGGCGTTCGGCGCGACGCGCCTGACGAAGAGCGACGAGCCGATGTGGCCGCGACCCGGCGGTCCGGTTGGCCGCCTCGTCAGTCGGGTGACCCTACCCGGCGTGGCCACACTCCCGCCGTTGACGCAGATACCCGATGATTCGGGAGCCTGGAGGGGAGTATTGCCGTGCGCATCGCGCAGATTGCGCCGCTCTACGAGCGTGTCCCGCCGAAGCTGTATGGGGGAACCGAGCGGGTCGTCAACGTGCTGACCGAGGAGCTGGTGCGGCGTGGTCACGACGTGACGCTGTTCGCCTCCGGCGACTCCGTCACCTCGGCCCGGCTCGAGCCGATGGTGGACGTGGCGATCCGGCTGGGCGAGCGCGGCGACGCGATTGCGCTCCACCTGGCGGCGCTCGAGGAGATCTACGCCCGGGCGGATGAGTTCGACCTGATCCACTCCCACGTCGACCTGCTGGCGTTCCCCTTCGCCCGGACGGCCGCCACGCCGACGGTGTCGACGACCCACGGTCGGCTCGACTTCCCCGAGCACCGGCGTGTCTATGCCCGGTTCACGGACCAGCGCCTGGTCAGCATCTCGCGCGCCCAGCGCGCCCCGCTGCGCGACCTGCCGCTGCGCTGGCTCGGTACGGTCCACAACGGCGTCTGCCTGGAGCGCTTCCCCTTTCGGCCCACGCCGGACGATCCGCCCTACCTCGTCTTCCTGGGACGCATCTCTCCGGAAAAAGGCCCGGTCGAGGCGGTGGCGGTCGCCCGCGCGCTGGGGCTGCCGCTCAAGGTGGCGGCCAAGATCGACGGGGTCGACCGCGAGTGGGCGGCGACGCACTTCCTGCCGCTGGTGGACGGGCGCACCGTCGAGTACCTGGGCGAGGTCGACGAGCCGGGCAAGATGGCGCTCCTCGGTGGCGCGCTGGCGCTCCTCTTCCCGATCAACTGGCCGGAGCCGTTCGGCATGGTCTTGATCGAGGCGCTGGCCTGCGGCACGCCGGTGGTCGCGTTCCCCGGCGGTTCGGTCGGTGAGGTGCTGGTCGACGGCGTCACCGGCTACGTCTGCGACTCCATCGATGACATGGCCGAGGCGGTCTCGCGGATCGGCCGGATCGACCGTGCAGCCTGCCGCCGCCACGTCGAGGCGCGGTTCAGCGCGGGGGCCATGGCCGACGGCTACGAGGCCATCTACCGGCGGGTCCTCGCGGAGGGCGTTCCGTCCGAGTTCGCGGACCGGCTGCTCGATGACGGGCCGCGCCCGTCCCGAGTGCCGGCCGGCGCGCTCGTGGCCGAGCCCCGACCCCGGCCGATCGTCCCGGCGCCACCCGTCCGGCCGGCGCTCGGCGCCGGTCTGGGCTGAGCCCCGGACGGGCCACCCGACCGCGGCGCCGGCCTGCTACCATTCCGGCGCTGCCGGAGGGGTCCGGCGGTCGACCGTCGCGCCGAGGAGGGCCACCTGACCGTCGCGCCCGCGCCGCCGGAGATCCGCACCGTCAACGTGCTGCGCTACGTGGCGCCGCTGCGCGAGGGTGGCTCGTTGCCCGCCGTCGTCGAGGCCGACGACCTCGGCACCTACGTGCTGAAGTTCCGCGGCGCCGGCCAGGGGCCCAAGGTGCTCGTCGCCGAGCTGGTGGCCGGCGAGATCGGACGGCTGCTCGGCCTGCCGGTCCCCGACATCGTCCTGGCCGAGCTCGACCCGGTGCTGGGCCGCTCCGAACCCGACCCCGAGATCCAGGACCTGATCACCGCCAGCGCCGGGCTCAACCTGGGGATCGACTATCTGCCGGGCGCCTTCGGCTTCGACGCGCTTGACGCCGAGGGGATCGACGTCGAGCTCGCCTCGGCGGTTGTCTGGTTCGACGCCTACGTCACCAACGTCGATCGCACGCCGCGCAACACGAACATGCTGATCTGGCACCGCCGGCCGTGGCTGATCGACCACGGCGCCGCCCTCTACGCCCAGTACGGTGGGCCGGACTTCCCGTCACGAGCCCGGTCGCCCTTCCCCCAGATCCGCGACCATATCCTGCTCGCGCGCGCCGGGACGCTCGCCGAGGCCGACCACCGGCTTGCCGCGCGGCTGACGCCGGAGGCGATCGAGCGCATCGTCGCCCTCATCCCCGACGACTGGCTCGACGACCCGGCCTTCGTCGACCCGGCGCGGCAACGGGCGGCCTACGCCGCCTACCTCACCGACCGGCTGGCGCCGCCCCGCGCCTTCGTGGAGGAGGCGATCCGTGCCCGTGCCCGACAACTCGTTTGACTACGCCATCATCCGCGTCGTGCCGGACGTCGAGCGCGGCGAGTGCGTGAACGCGGGCATCATCCTCTTCTGCCGCACCGCGGGCTTCCTCGGCGTCCGGATTGGGCTCGACACCGGCCGGCTGCTGGCACTGGCGCCCGCGATCGACCTGCCCGAGGTGGAGCGGGAGCTCGCTCACCTGGTGCGCGTCGCCGACGGCGACCCGGCCGCCGGCCCGATCGCCCGCCTCTCCCGCTCCGAGCGTTTCCACTGGCTGGTCGCACCACGCAGCACCGTGATCCAGCCCTCCGCGGTGCACACCGGCCTGTGCGACGACCCACGGGCCGCGCTCGAGCGGCTGGTCACCTCCCTCGTCACCCTCCCGGCGGCGTCGGGCACGGACGGGCGCCGGGAGAGGTTGCCGTCCCGCCCGGACGCCTGACCGCGAACCCGTCCCGCGCCCGGGTCAGTCCGTGTCGACCGGCTCGGCGGCGGTCGCGCTGGCCTCGAGCGCGGAGAGCGGGATCGAGAGCCTGACCTCGTCGTGGGCGAAGGAGGCGATGTCCTTCCGCGCCACGCGCAGCGGCTGCTGGGCGAAGAACCCGGCCCGGACGACGATTTCCTGGATCTCCCCGTCCTGGTCGTAGACGATCTCGTCGACGGTCCCGACGCGCCGGCCGTCGTCGGTAACCACGCCGGTGCGCGCGTCGACCATCACCGCGTCGTCCGGCAGGTTGGTGCGCACCTCGACCGAGGAGGCGTCGATCGGGCCAGGCTCCCCCAGGCCGCGCATGGCCGCCTGGTAGTTGCTCCCGGAGTAGCTACTGCGCATCAGGACTGCCGGCCCGAAGGCGGTGCCGGCCGGGTAGGGTCCGGTGCGGAACTCCTCGCCGGTCGGGGAGTAGTACTCGTGCTCGACGAAGCGCGGCAGTTGCCGCGCCTGCTCGGCGGTGACGTTGAGGTGGACCGTGCCGTCCTCGTCCACCTCCGCGATGAAGGGCGCCTCGACCAGCCGCTCCGTAGGGAACAGGATCCGGTGGTGGACGATGAACTCGCGGAACCCCTTCATGTCGGGGTCCAGTACCAGGCGGGCGACCGTGCCGAGGTACACGCCGTCGCTGCTGATGACGGACTTTCCCAGTTGCAGATCCATTGGCGGGCTCCTCTCGTGAGCGCGGCGCGACCGGCGCCGCGGGGCCGGACGGCAGGACCATCGCCGGCAGGCCGGCCACACCCTTATCGTCGCCGACCATGCGTCTCAGCCGCGCCGGAAACCGCCGCGACGATATGGCATCCGCGTAGCAGTCGCGCCGCTCAGCGACGCGGTTGCGTCACGGGTCGGGACGTTGGGGAGGTTCGAGGGGTGCCCGAGTGATGGGTAGCCAGCGCGCCCGCTACCGCGGCGTCTGGCGCGCCCGCTTCTGCGCGTACATGCGCGCGTCGGCCTGGGCGACCAGTTCGGTCGCCACGGCCCCGTCGTCGGGGAAGCCGGCGACACCCCAGGAGAGCCGGGGTAGCTGCCCGGGGTCGCGCTGGATTGCCCGCGTGATCTTGAGCAGCCGGGTCTTGAGGGTGCCGGGAGTGGTGCCGATCATGATCAGCGCGAACTCGTCGCCGCCGTAGCGGGCCACGCTGTCCTCGCTGCGCACGTGGGCGGAGAGGTGCCCGCCGAGCCGCCGCAGAATCTCGTCGCCGGCCAGGTGCCCGGACGCGTCGTTGATCGCCTTGAAGCCGTCGACGTCGGCCAGGGCGATCGCCAGCGACGTATCGCTCGCCCTGGCGTCGTCGAGCGCCCGGTCCAGCCGGCGGTAGAAGGCGCCGTGGTTGAGCAGGCCGGTGAGTGCGTCGAGGTCGGCCTGGCGCCGGATCCGCGCGTGGAGGTCGGCGACCTCCAGCGCCTGCGCCACGTAGGCGGCCACCATCTCGAGCACCTGCTGGTCCACCGGCGAGAAGGCCGCCTCGTCCGGGTGGCTGAGCGCCAGCACCCCGACGCAGCGCCCCTCGTGCATCAGCGGCACCGCCAGCTCCGAGCGGAGCAGACGGTGCCCGCGGCGGATGAAGCGGTCGTCCTCCAGCACGTTGGGCACGTTCTGCGCCTGGCCGTGCTCGGCCACCCAGCCGGCGATCCCCTCGCCGACTCGCAGAGAAGCCTCGGCCACCGGCCGCCCGCCGTCGCCGCCCTGCTCGCGGATGGTCAGCAGGTCGTTGCGCGACGGGTCGCGCACGAAGACCGCGCAACTGGCGCCCGGGAACTCCCCCTCCATCAGCGCGTTGAGCTCGGCAAGGAAGCGCCGGATGTCGACCAGGGAGCCGACCTCGCCGCTGATACGCTGGAGGAGGCCGAAGGCGCGCGCCTCCGCTCCGATGGCGCGCTTGAGCCGCAGCTCGCGGGTCGTGCCGCGAGCGCGGACCGTGCGCGCGGTGATCTGCTTGGCATCGACGGTCCGGAGAAAGGCATCCGCGGCCAGCGGGTGGAAGTGCGCGCCGGACTGGCGCTGGACCTCCTCGACCGCGCTGTCGAGGCTGCAGGCGCCGCGGTAGGGGCGGCTGGAGGTCATCGTGTCGACGGCGTCGGCCAGGCCGACGATGGCCGCCCCGAGCGGGATGGCGTCGCCGGATAGCCCGTCGGGGTAGCCATGGCCGTCGAAGCGCTCGTGGTGGTGGAGGACGAAGGGCACCACCGCCGCCAGCGCCGGATGGTCCCCCAGGATGCGCGCGCCCAGCTCCGGGTGGCGCCGCATCATCGCCCATTCCTCGCCGTTGAGCGCGTCGGCCTTCTGCAGCACCCGGTCGGGGATGCCGATCTTGCCGACGTCGTGGAGCAGCCCGGCCAGCTCGATCAGCTCGACCTCGCGCGGCGGCAGCCCCAGGGCCTCGGCGATGGTCCGGCTGTAGGCCGCCACCTGCCAGGAGTGGTTGTGCGTGAACGGGTCTTTCGCGTCGACGGCAGCCACCAGCGAGGTGACCGTCGCCCGGTAGAGGTCCTGCGAGCGGTGGGCGAGCAGCCGATGCTCCAGGGCCAGCCCCACGTGCTGCGCGAAGAGCTCAACCAGGGGAAGCTCGGCGCGGTCGGGCGGCTGGGCGTGCGTGAAGTAGAGCGTGAGCACGCCGAGGAGATCGTCGTCGGTGCCGAGCAGGGGCAGCGCCCAGGCGAGGCCCAGATCAGGGCAGCCGGCCAGTACCGGATCGTCGGCGGCGCGGTCGAGCACGACGAGGCGGCGCGCCTGGCCGGCCCGGCCGGCCGCGCCGCTCCCGAGCGGCAGGGTCTCGGCGGCGGCCACCGCGGGCAGCGTCAGCTCCGCGGCGGCCACCAGCACCAGCCGGTCCGACGGGTGCCGGTAGCGGTGCAGCCCGGCCCGCCCGCCGAAGAGGGACGCGCCCGCGGCCACCGCCGCCTGGGCGAGGTCCTCGGGCGACGGGGTGCGCCGCAGCTGCTGGAGCACGCGCTGGAGCGCCGACAGCCGATCGTCCGCGACCGGCAGTGCGGGGCGCTCCGGGGAGACGGTCACGTCCACGGGGCTGGCAACCATCGGTGTACGTCCCCAGGCCGATGCGGATCCTGGGCGGGGCGCTGATCGGGCGAGCCGCAGGCGAGAGCTGCCGAACGTCCGTGCGCTACCGCGCGCTCATGGCGCTATGGTGCCCCGCGGCGGGCGACCCCGGACCGGGCATCGGTCCCGGTTCGCGATCGCCACTCGTCCTATCTCGCGCCGAGATGCCCCGTTTCGGTGGACGCCACCCCCCAATCGCGGTCAGTCGGCGCCGGACGGCTCCGCCAGCGCCGCGTAGTAGATCGCGTTGAAGAGGAGGCGGTAGGTCCCGCGCGTCTGGGCGCGGAACTGAGGCCGGAAGCCGAACAGGATCGCCCGGCCCTCGCCGACCGGTGCGTCGACCAGGGCGGCCTTGCCACGCAGGTACTCCGGGCCGAGGATCCAGCCGGAGAGCAGCTGGTTGTTGACCGGGTACTGCCCGACGACGCGCGCCCCGTTCACGACGTCAAAGGCGGGGCTATTGACGAAGAGGGCCGCCGCGTCCCGCTCGAAGCCGTAGCCGACCGGATGGTGGGGATCGACCAGCAGGCGCAGCAGCGAGCCGGGGCTGTAGAACTGCTCGGACGAGAGGCCCTCCAGCGCGTTGATCACCGGCAGGTAGAGGTACCGGATCGCGATCTCGCAGGCCGAGTCGAGGGTGATCAGCGTGCCGCCGTGCTGAGCGAAGCGGCGCAGGTTGGCCGCGCCCAGTTCGCGGATACCGCCGGCGTACTCGGCGGGGTACTCGCGTGGGTCGTTGCCCTCCAGGATGTCGCGCGGAGCCTGCTGCGGCAAGATGATCGCGTCGAAGCGGGCGTGCAGGTTGCCCTGCAGCAGGTCGCGGTCGCGCAGCGTGTCGAAGGGGAAGTCGTAGCGCTCGAGGATGAAGCGGGTCCAGCCCTCGTCGATCGCGTTCGGCCGCCAGCTCCGGTAGACGCCGAGCCGGGGCTGACGCAGCGCGCGCAGCGCGGCCCGCGGGCGCGCGGTGAGCCCGTGGAAGACGGTGTGGGTGTTCCCGGCGATCTCCGCCAGCGCGGCATGGTCGGCGCCGGTCACGACGAAGCTGCCGGCCGGCCAATCCCGCCCGCCGGCCCGGAAGGACACGGCCGACCGCGCCACCGTGGCACCCGCCGCCAGCAGCCGGTTGACGGCGCGCGTGGCCGCATTCGTCTCGCAGCCCAGCACGTAGCCGAAGCGCCCCTCGCCGCGCACCTGCCCGGCTGGCGGCTCGATCCGGTCGACCGGCTCCAGGTCGGCCTGGAAGGGGGCCTCCACCTGCACCGTGTCCACTCCCATGTAGAGGGGGAGGGTGTGGGCGGTGATGTCGTAGGGGGGCTTCGGCGGGCCGCCGGGGTAGAGGCGCAGGTCAGGGTAGCGCTGGACCTCGAGCAGCGTCTTGGCGTAGGGGCCGAAGGGCTGCGCCACCCGGACGACGTGCGATCCGGCGGGGTACTCGACCCCGCCCGCGTTGAAGCCTTTGCGCGCCCGCTGCACCTCGACCGCGCCGTCGCGCAGCACCTGGAGCATCTCGGTCGCCGTGAGCGGGTCGCGCTGGTCGGCCGGGATGACGAAGGCGTAGGGGCGCTGGCGCTCGACGGCGCGCGCCTGGATGCCGCGGAAGTTGCCCACCCACTGCGCGCGGTAGGCGGCGGCGTTGTGCAGGCAGCCGTAGACCGCGAGCTTGTCGTAGTCCACGATGTCGCGCAGCGTCCAGGCGCCGCCCGCCCAGGGGAGCGGGTGGTTCCAGCGGCGCTCCTTCGGGTCGAAGCCGCGCCCCTCGCGCAGCTCGGAGGCGGCGAGGTGAATTGGCGTGGCGATGCGGCAGCTCGCGGCCTCGGACAGGATGCGCACCCCGCCGTGGTAGTGCTGGTAGGCGCGCGACGGCGAGAAGGCGTCGAAGATGATGTTGGTGGCGACGCCCGCCTTGCCGGCCGCGGTCAGCTCGGCCGCCATCGCCGTCCCCATCTGGGCGACCTCCGCCACCAGGACCGGGTCGACGTTCGAGTCGTAGGGGTCGATGAAGGGGGGCAGGACGAAGCGCGCCCCGTCCGAGCCCATCTGGTGCTGGTCGAAGACGATGTGCGGGTGCCAGACGTTGTGGACGTGCTCGACGGTCAGCTGATTCTCGACCTGGGTCAGCATGAACCAGTCGCGGTTGTTGTCGTGGCCGGTGTAGGTCTGGTAGATCTGCGGCGGCTGTGTCCCCTCCGCCGCGGTGCCCAGCGTGCGCGTGTACCAGTCGGCCACCAGCTCCATGCCGTCCGGATTGAGGGATGGGATCAGGAGCAGGAGCACGTTGTCGAGGATGGCGCGGGTGGTGTCGTCGTCGCGCGTCGCCAGTTCGTAGACGAGTTCCGGCGTCGACTGAACGGCTCCGACCTCGGTCGCGTGGATGCTGCAGGTCAGCAGCACGACGGTGCGGCCGGTCTGGACCAACCGCTCCGCCTCGTCGTCGCTCAGCCCGCGCGGATCGGCCAGCCGCTGCTGGACCTGCCGCAACTCCTCGAGCCGGCCCAGGTTCCCGGGCGACGAGATCGTCAGCAGCACGAAGGGCTGGCCCTCGGTCGCCCGGCCGAGCTCGGTGTAGCGCACGCGGTCGCTCGCGGTGGCGACGGTCTGGAAGTAGCGCAGCATGTCCGGCCAGCGCGCGAGCTTGCGGTCGCTCCCGAGGCGGAAGCCGAAGTAGCGCTCGGGCGGGACGAGCTCGCCGTTCGACCGGGCCATGTCAGGTGCTCCCTTCGTATCCGCGAGGCGTTCCATCGCGTCGGGCTCGACGGCCGGTCCGGCCAGCGATGCCGGGGCATGGGTGAGGACGGAGTGCCGGCTCGACGCCCCACACTGTAGAGGCTGCGGCCGGCTTTGGGTAGCCACAAGGCGGCGCGATCGCCGGTCAGGTGCGCTCGAACACGCCCTGGACGACCGCCAGCCGGCCCTCGGCCAGGTTGCAGGCCAGGTTTCCGAGCTTCACCTCGGCGTTCGGACCCAGGAGCAGCGACACGTCGAGGGGAACGGCGCACGGCTCGGCCGCCACCGGCATGGTGGTCAGGATCTCCGCCGTCACATCCGACCAGGACCGCTCCCGCAGCCCGGCGGCCGCGACTAGCCCGCGCAGGACACGCGGCGGGCAGAGGTAGCTGTGCCCCTGCTCGTCGGCCCAGGTTACGGGGAACCGCAGCGGGAGCCGCCGGCCCGTCGCCGGCTCCTGCAACGCGAGGAGCCCGCCGGGGCGCAGCACCCGTCGCGCCTCGGCGTAGAGGGCGGCCTTGTCGGCCACGTTCATGCCGCTGGCCTGCGTCCAGACCATGTCGAACGTCTCGGCGGCGAAGGGCAGGGCCAGCGCATCCGCCGCGACGAAGCGCACGCGGCCGGTGAACCCGGTCCGCGCGGTGAGCCAATCGCCCAGGCGGGCGTAGCTGGGGGTGACGTCCACGACGGTCACGATGGCCCCGAACTCTCGGGCCAGGGTGCGGGCGGGACCGCCCAGGCCGCCGCCGAGGTCGAGCACGGCGCAGCCGGGGCGCATCCCGGCGCAGCGCGCCAGGGCCAGCGTCGCCCCGAGCCCGCCGATGTGGAACTGGTCGAGCGCGGCCAGCGTCTCGGGCGTGAGCCGCGACGGCTCGACCCCCGCGTCGCGCAGGGCGGCGCGTACCCGCGCGACGAGGTCGGCGTCGTGGGTCCATCGCGCGCCGGTCGCCCCGGTCCCACCCGGTCGATCCGCCACCTGACCTCCCGCTCCGTGCCCGGCTGCTTCTGTCGTGTCCTCATTGTACCGAGTACCGCGCCGGTCCCGACCGCGCGGCCGGTCGTCGTCCGGCACGCGGCGCGGCGGTGCTAGAATGCGGCGACCGCACGTGACCCGATGAAGAGAGGGAGGATCCGATGGCAGACGGCGAGTTCACCGCGCTGGACCGGCACATCCTGGGCGAGGTGTGGACGTCGGACGAGGCGTACCGCAACCTGGCCTACCTGTGCGACGACGTCGGGCACCGCTTCGCCGGCAGCCCGAGCGAGCATGCCGGCGCCCAGTACCTGCTCGGCAAGATGCGCGAGTACGGGCTGGCGAACGTGCGCCTCGAGGAGTTCTCGATGGCCAGCTGGGAGCGGGGCACCTGCACGCTGAAGCTGACCGCGCCGGTCGAGCGCGAGTTCTCCGCCATCGCCATGCCCTTCTGCCCCTCGGCCGACATCGAGGCCGAGGTGATCGACGTCGGCGAGGGGGAGTTGCCCGACTTCGAGCGGGTGGGGTCCGCGGTCGCCGGCAAGATCGTGCTGACCGACGCCGAGACCAACCGGCCGGGCGAGCGCAAGAGCCACCGCAACGACAAGTTCGGCTGGGCGGTCGAGCGCGGCGCGCTGGCCGTCGTCTACATGAACCAGAACCCGGGCCTGCTCCACATCACCGGCAGCATCACCGGCCGCCGCCCGGGCTCGTCCGCCGCCGACCGCGAGGCGCCGATCCCGGGCATCGGCATCAGCTTCGAGGCCGGCAAGGCGATCCGCCGGCTGGCCCAGCGCGGCACGGCGCGGTTGCACCTGACCACGACCAACCGCACCTTCGACTCGACCTCGGCCAACGTGGTCGGCGAGGTCGTCGGGACCGCGCGGCCCAACGAGGTCGTGCTCCTGGGCGGCCACTACGACGGGCACGACGTGGCGCAGGGCGCGGGCGACGACGGCGCCGGCACGATCACCGGCCTGGAGGCGGGTCGCGCGCTCGCCGGGCTCGCCGGACAACTGAAGCGCACCGTGCGGGTCATCTGCTTTGGCTCGGAGGAGGTCGGTCTGCTCGGGGCCTGGCACCACGCGGCGCTGCACGCCGGGGCGAACTCCGAGGAGCGCTTCCGGTTCGTGATGAACCTCGACGGCGCCGGGCGCGGCAACGGCGGCGGCGAGCAGGTGACCGTCTCCGGCATGCCGGAGGTGGTGGCCTACTTCGAGCAGGTGGCCGGCGCGCTGCCCTACGAGTTCGGCGTCCGGAACGAGCTGAACTCCCACTCCGACCACTTCCCGTTCGCTCTGCGCGGCATCCCGAACGGGACGCTGAGCAGCCGCGACACGAGCGCGGGGCTGGTCGGCCGGGGCTGGGGACACACCGAGGCGGACACGCTGGACAAGGTCTACCTGCGCGGCCTGCAGACCTCGGCCATCCTGGCCGCGCGCCTGGCGGTGCGCCTGGCCAATGACGAGGCGTACCCGGGCCGGCAGCGCACCGAGGACGAGGTGCGCGAGCAGCTCAAGGACGCCGGGCTGCTCGAGCGCCAGGAGCGCGCCGGCCGCTTCCCGCCGAAGTAACCGGGCGCGAGCCTTCAGAAATCGGACGACGACGCGGGGGCCGTATGCCGGCCCCCGCGCCCCGTCAGCGTCACTCGTCGAGCGGCAGGTGGTGGTCGTAGTTGGCAACGGCCCGCTTCCAGTAGCCGGTCATGCGCATCTGCTCGGATGGGATGCCGCGCTCGCCGAGCAAGTGGCGCCGCACCGCCCGGATCGACGACGCCTCGCCGGCCGCCCAGGCGAAGACCGCTCCCCGAGGGAATTCCAGCCGGCGGATGGCGTCGGCCAGCAGCCCGCTCGTATCGCCGCCCGCCCCGTCGCGGTAGACCCAGGTCAGGTCGAGCGCCGCGCGGGTGTCGAGCGCCTGGCGCTCGGTCGGATCGGCCACCTCGATCACCGCGACGACGGGCATGCCGGCCGGCAGTTCCTCGAGACGGCGCCCGATCGAGGGGATGCCCGTCTCGTCCCCCGCCAGCAGGTACCAGGCGACGTCGCCGCTGACCACGCGCGAGCGGCGCGGGCCGGCCACACCGAGGTAGTGGCCCGGCGCCGCGTTGGCCGCCCACGTGGAGGCGGCGCCCTCGCCGTGCACGACGAAGTCGACGTCGAGTTCGCCCCGGGCCGGGTCGTGGCGACGCGGGGTGAACTCGCGGCTCGTCTGGCGAACGCGGTCGTCGGGGAAGGTGAGCGTCGTGCCCTCGACAATCGGCGCCCAGGAGGCGTCGGTCGGGTCAGGAGGGAAGTAGAGCCGGCAGCCATCGTCGGCCCCGTCGGAGCGGAAGCCCTCGAGTTGCTCGCCGCACAGCGTAACCCGCACCATGTGGGGCGCAAGCCTGGCGGTACGCCGGACCTGCAGCAGGCGGAACGCGAACTGATGCGGGATGGTCTGCACCTGGATGCCGGTGGTCGTCATCGTCTCTCCAAGCGGCGCGAGTCGAGCTGCCGTGTCGATCCGGGCACACGGACACGCCGGAGCCACCGGGCCGGTGCCCGGCGCGCTGGCGGCTCGTCCGGATCGGTCGCGACAGAATACCAGACGCAGGCTATGCTGCGCCGGGCCGGCGGGGCGTGCCGCCGACCGGTCACGGAACCGCGACCGACGACGAGGGAGGGTACTGCGCATGAAGTGGGTCACGCGGACGGGTGTCCGCATCGACCGCGTCTCGAGCTCCTGGCTGATCTGGACGTTCATCGATCCGGAGGCGGAGATCCTGTTCGTCCCGACCGAGGAGGTGGTGGCCGTCGCCGAGCGGGAAGGGGGGATCCCCTTCGACGTTCCCGGCGTGGCCATGGGGCACCACGGCAACGAGTGCGCCTTCGACGCGATCCTCCAGAAGTACGGACCGATGGACGACCCGGCACTGGAGAAGCTGGCAGCGGTCGTGCGCGGGGCCGACACGCGGCGACCGGACTTGACGCCGCAATCGGGAGGGATGGACGCGCTGGCGCACGGCTACAAGACCCTGATGCAGCTCGCGGGGTACGACAACGAAGAGTCGATCCGCCGCCAGTGGCACAACTACGATGCGCTCTATCTCTTCTTCGGCGGCGACCCGGCGAAGCTGCGCGAGCCGATCTAGCTCGCGGCGCGGTGGTCGCTTCGGCGCCGCGCCCGGGAGTTCGGCCCGGCCGGCGCGGTCAGTCCGTCGCCGATGCGACCGCGTCGCGTGCCGCTTCCGCCGGCGCGGTGTCCCGCTCGTCGTCCGGGGCGAGCGCGAAGGGCAGGCAGACCGGCGCGCCGTCCTCCGGGTGGGGGACGACGTGGGCCTGGACGTGGAAGACCCGCGCCAGCAGCTCGGGCGTTAGCACGCCGGCCGGTGTGCCGTCGGCGACGATACGCCCTGCCTCGAAGACGACCATGCGGTGGCTGAAGCGGGCGGCCTGGTTGAGGTCGTGCAGGACCAGCACGATCGTCATACCCTGCTCGAGGTTGAGCCGCCGGATGAGGTCGAGCACCTCGAACTGGTGGCCGATGTCGAGGTAGGTGGTCGGCTCGTCCAGGAGCAGGATGGGCGTCTCCTGCGCCAGCGCCAGCGCGATCCAGGCCCGCTGGCGCTCGCCGCCGGAGAGGCTGTCCAGCGGCCGCTCGCGGAACTCGGTCATCCCGGTCTCGACCAGCGCCCGCGCGATGGCGGCGCGGTCCGCATCGTCGAAGAGCCGCAGCGGCCCCACGTGGGGGTAGCGCCCCTGCTCGACCAGCTCGGCCACCGTCAGTTCCTCGGGCGCGCTCGGCGCCTGGGGCAGGATGGCCAGGCGGCGTGCCACCTCGCGCGTCGGCAGCCGGCTGATGTCGCGCCCGTCCAGGTACACGGCGCCGTGCCGGGGGCGCAGCATGCGGGCCAGTGCCTTGAGCACCGTCGACTTGCCGGAGCCGTTGGGGCCGACGAGCGCCGTGACGCTGCCCCGCTCGAGGTCGAGCGACAGCTGCTCGAGCACCAGTCGGCTACCGTAGCCGGCGGAGAGTGCCGCGCTCTCCAGCGCGCTCCCTGCCGCCTGCTCGTGCTCGTGCGCCCGCGTCATTGCAGCCTCCGCCGCAGAAGATACAGGAAGAAGGGGGCGCCGAGCGCGGCCACCACCGCCCCGACCGGCAGTTGGACCCCGGGGATCGCCACCTGGGCCAGGATGTCGGCGCCGACCAGGAGCCCGGCACCGATCACCAGGCTCAGCGGAAAGACGCGGCGCGCATCCGCCCCGGTGATGCGCCGCGCCAGGTGGGGCGCGACCAGCCCGAGGAAGGCGACCCCGCCGACGACGGCGACCGCGCCGGCCGCCAGCGCGACCGCGAGGAGGAGGAGCGCGGCGCGCGCCCACTCGACGCGGACTCCCAGGCCCGCGGCGGTCTCGTCGCCGAGCTGCAGCACGTTGGCCCAGCGCGCGCCGACGAGCCCGAGCGCCAGCGTGGCCAGCGCCCAGGGCCAGAGGATACCCCAGTCCGACCAGACGCGGCCGTTGAGCGAGCCGATCAGCCAGAGGATGACGCTGCCGATCGCCGCCTGGTGCACCAGCAGGACGATCGAGGCGCCGGAGCGCAGAATGGCGCTGACCAGCAGGCCGGTCAGGATGAGCCGGCCCGGCTGGCTCTGGCCGCGCCAGGTCAGGGCGTACACGACCAGCCCGGCCGCCACCCCGCCCGCCAGCGCGATGAGCGGCATGTACCAGACGGAAGTGACGAAGCCGCTCTCGCCGAACCCGACCCAGAGCACCGTGAACAGGATGGCGCCGGAGACGGAGCCGGTCATCTCCGGCTCGGCGAGCGGGTTACGCATGATCGACTGCAGGATCGCACCCGCCAGAGCGAGCATGGCTCCGGCCGCCAGCGCGACCAGCGTCCGCGGCAGGCGCAGGTCGACGACGATGACGCGCTGGTAGGCCACCTCGGGGTGCCCGACGAGCGCCAGCACGACCTGCCGGGGGGAGAGGGGCACCGGCCCGACGCCGACGTGCAGCACCGCCAGGACCGCCACGACGACCAGGCCGGCGAGGAGCACCAGCGGGAACTGCCGCGCGGCCGGTATGTCGCGCCGTCGGACGGGCGGCACCCCGCTCCGGGCGGCCGGTGACGAGCGCGTGACGCTCATGCGGCCTCGACGCGCGCGCCCAGTCGGCGCCGCAGCAGGACGAGCAGGACCGGACCGCCGATCACGGTCGTGAAGACGCCGACCGGCAGGTCGAGGGGCGCGAAGGCGCGCCGGGCCAGCAGGTCCGCGGCGGCCAGCAGGAGGGCGCCCACCAGCGCCGCCAGCGGCAGCACCTGCCGGGCGTCGCTGGTACGGAGCAGGCGACGCGCCAGGTGCGGCGCCAGGAGCGCGATGAACGCGATCGGCCCGGCGACCGCGACCACCGCGGCGACGAGCGCCGCCCCGAGCGTCAGCGTCAGCAGGCGCACCCGGCCGACCGGCAGCCCCAGGCCGCCGGCGACCTCGTCGCCGAGCTGCAGCAGGTTGAGTGCTCGCGCGCAGAGCAGGGCCGCCGGAATGCCGACGATGGCCCAGGGCAGCACCAGCGTGACGTAGCTCCAGGTGCGATTGGCCAGGCTGCCGACGAGGAACAGGTAGAGGAGGGCGATGTCGTTGGTGTTGCCATAGCTGATGAGCACGAAGATGCCGGCGTTCAAGAGTGCGGTGAGCGCGGCGCCGGTCAGCACCAGCCGGATCGGGTCGCTGATGCGCCCGACGCTCAGCACGACGACCGCCCCGGCGGCCAGCCCGCCGGCCAGGGCCAGCCAGGGGACGAGCGCCAGCTCGACGGGGAGGTGCAGCAGCGTGATCGCGGCCACGACGAAGGTCGCGCCGGAGGTCACGCCGAGCAGTTCCGGGCCACCGAGCGGGTTGCGCATCGTGTCCTGCAGCAGCGTGCCGCTCAGGCCGAGCATGGCCCCGGCCAGCAGGCCGAGCACCAGGCGCGGCAGCCGCAACTGGATGACGATGACCCGGACCAGCGGCGAGCCGCCGCCGCGCGCGATCGTGACCAGCTCACGTGGCGAGACGGCGGGAGTCCCGAGCATCAGGGCGAGCAGCCCGATGCCGATGACGCAAACGGCACCGGCGAGCAGCAGTGGGACTACGCGCGTGGGCCTGATTCGCGTCGCCGGTTGGGTCATGGCATCGGCGTTCTAGGGCGTGGGCGTGGCGACCACGCTGGGATAGAGCTTGCTCATCGTATCCTGCAGCGCCAGCCCCAGCGAGATCGTGCCGCGCCCGAAGACGTAGTAGTTCGCGTTCACCTCGTACACCCGGTGGTCCTTGACCGCCTTCAGCTGGCTCCAGACCGGGTCGCTGGCGAGCTGCTGCGAGATCGTCTTGGCCGTCGGCGTGAAGGCGAACGACGCGACCAGGATGGTGTCCGGGTTGATCGTCAGGAGCTGCTCGAGCGAGCCGGGGATGGCGCCCGGCTCGTGGTCGCTGGAGGCCGGCGCGCCGGTCGTGGGCGCCGGGACGGCGTAGGGCGTGACCTGCTGGAGCACGCTGGGGGTCAGCGAGCCCGTGGTGAAGACGTTGAAGTTCGGCCCCGCGCCGTAGATCAGCACGGTGGACACGTTGTTGGGCGACTGCGCCTTGTAGGTGGCGAGCTCGGTAGTGAACTTCTGGGCGGCGGCGGCCGCCTGGGCGGTGCGCCCGGTCAGCCGGCCGATGTCCTCCAGGTAGGTGATGGAGTCCTGGTAGGTCGCCGGGTTCATGATGAAGAGCGGGGCGATCGGCTTGAGGGCGGGACGCAACTGCTCGTCGGCGTTGGCGATGCCGATGACCAGGTCGGGGGTGGCCTTCGCGATGTCCTCGATGTTGGGGGCGGTGAACGAGCCGCCGATCATGGCGAAGCTCTTGGCCTGGGCGCCGAAGAGGTGCGGGTCCTGGCTGTAGGTATCGTTGACGGCGACCGGCGGCAGGCCGAGCGCGGCCATGATGTCCTCGCAGAGGCCGACCAGGCAGACGACGCGCCTGGCCGGGTGCGGCAGCGTGACGGTGGTGCCGGTGGCGTCGGTGAAGGTCAGGTTGCCGCCGGCCGCACCCGGCGTCGCCGGTGTGCCGGTCGTGGTGGATGGGGCGGCCGCAGTGGTGGCGGTCGACGCGGTGCTGGTCGTACCGGGGGCGGAGGAGCCGCCGCAGGCGGCGAGCGGGGCGGCCACGAGCAGCACGACGAGCACGAGCGCGTAGCGGTTCAGGCGCACGATCTCCTCCTCCACGGGGA
>DASSZN010000168.1:0-9834 GCA_035702805.1 Thermomicrobiaceae bacterium
AGATGCTGCCCCGCACCCGGCCGCGCAGCCTGGAGGACCTGATCGTCCAGGTCGCGATCATCCGCCCCGGGCCGATCGTGGGCAAGGCGGTCAACCCCTACGTCCGCAACCGCCAGCGGCGGCTGCGCAACCCGCGGGCGCCGATCCGCTACGACCACCCCGCGCTCGAGCCGGTGCTGCGGGAGACGCTGGGGGTCGTGCTCTACCAGGAGCAGGTGCTGGAGGTAGCGATGGCGCTGGCCGGGTTCACGGCCGGCCAGGCGGAGTCGCTGCGCCGGGCGATGAGCCGCAAGCGCTCGCGTGAGGCGATGACCCGCTTCTGGGTCCAGTTCCGCGAGGGGGCGATGGCGCGCGGCGCCAGCTCGGAGGTGGCGAAGGAGGTCTTCAAGAAGCTGCTCGGCTTCGCCGCCTACGGCTTCCCCAAGAGCCACTCGGCGGCCTTCGCCGTGCTCGCCTACCAGTCCGCCTGGTTGCGGCGCTACTACCCGGCCGAGTTCACCTGCGCCCTCTTCAACAACCAGCCGATGGGCTTCTACCCGCCCCACGTGCTGGTCAACGACGCCAAGCGCCACGGCGTGCGCATCCTGCCGCCCGACGTCAACCGCAGCCGCGCCCGCTGCGGCGTCGAGGGGCGGGCGGTGCGCATCGGCTTCGGCCACGTCACCGGGATCGGTGAGGAGGCGGCGCTGGCGGTGGAGCGCGAGCGGGAGGCGCGCGGCCCCTACCGCTCGCTGGCCGATTTCGTGCGCCGGGCGCCGCTCGCTCGCGAGGCGGTCGAGAACCTGGTGGTCGTCGGCGCCTTCGACGACTTCGGGCTGAGCCGGCGCGAGGCGCTCTGGCAACTCGGGCTGTTCGTGCCGCCCCGGCGCGTCGGCCGGCAGGGCGTGGCCGAGGCGTCGGGTAAGCAACTGCCGCTGGCGCTACCGGTGGGGCAGGACATGGTCGCGCTGCGGCCGATGACGGCCTGGGAGCAGATGTCGGCCGACTACGAGACGCTGGGTCTCTCGCCCCACTACCACCCGCTGGGCCTGCTCCGGCCGCACCTGCCGCCGGAGGTCGTCACGACCGTCGACCTGGAGGATCTGCCGGACGGCATCACGATCCAGCTCGCCGGGCTGGTCGTCTGCCGGCAGCGGCCGGGGACGGCCAAGGGGATCACCTTCCTCCTGCTGGAAGACGAGCGGGGACTGGTCAACGTGATCGTCTTCCCGGACCTCTACGCCGAGCAGCGGCTACTGGTGCGGAGCGAGCCTTTCCTGGTGGTGGAGGGGCGGCTGCAGCGGCGTGAGGGGACGATCAACGTGGTAGCGACGCGGCTGCGGACGCTGGAGGAGGCGCACCGGACGTTCCTGCCGCCGCCCGAGCTCCCGGCGCAGGAGCGCGGCCCGCACCACGTCGACGGCAAGCCCGACCGGGCGCTGGCCCCGGCCGCCCACGACTTCTACTAGCGGGTTCCATCCCGGGCGGCCGGCACGCCCCGGCCGCCCACGCCCTCGTACACCGCCTCGAGCTTCCCCGCGATCGCAGACCACTGGTAGCGCGCGGCGACGAGGGCGAAGGCGGCGTCGGCCAGGCGCTGCCGCAGTGCCGGCTCGGCCGCGAGCCGTGCCAGTGCCCGCGCGAACGCCTCCGGGGTGTCGGCGACGAGCAGGTGCTCGCCGTCGCGCACATCCAGGCCCGCTGCGCCCACGGTCGTCGAGACGACCGGGCGGCCCGCGGCGAAGGCTTCCAGAATCTTCAGCCGCGTCCCGCCACCTGCCAGCAGCGGCACGACGACCGTGCCGGTCCCCCGCAGCCACGGCCCGATGTCCGGCACGGTGCCGGTGACGGTCACGCCGGGAACGGACGCGAGCGCGCGCACCTCCTCCGGCGGGTCGGCGCCGACGAGCGCCAGGGTGGCTTCCGGCAGCGCCCGACGCACCTCCGGCAGGATCACCTCGACGAACCAGCGGGCGGCCTCGGCGTTCGGCCGGTAGCGCATCGCGCCGACGAAGACGAGCGCTGCCGGGTCCGTCCCGTCGAGCGGCGTCCGCGGAACCCGCTCCAGGTCGACGCCGTTCGGCACCACCGCGACCGGCCGATCGGTCGCGCGCTCGACGACGGCGGCGTCGGCGGCGGAGGTCGCCACACACGTCGTCGCGCGGCGCCAGGCCGCGACCTCCTCGCGGCGGAACTTACGGAACTCGACCTGGTTGAAGAGACGCCGCGGGAGATCACCCTCGGCCGCGGCCTGACGCAGCACGTCGTGCTCCACGTTGTGCACGTCGAGCACGCTCGGCACGCCGGCCGGGACTTGGTAGAGCCCCATCTGGGAGAACTCGAGCTGGACGACGTCGATCCCCTCGGTGGCGACGAGCCGCTCGAGCCGCGCCTGGAGGGCGGGGTGGACGTAGAAGCGGTGCTGAAAGGATCTCGGAGACAGGAACGACCACAGCTGTGCCCGGCGTCGCGCGGAGCCGGGTGGCATGCGAGCTGTCGCCGGCGCTGCCACCGGCACGATCCTCCCGAGCGCGGCCTCGGCCCGTGGAATGTCGTCCCGAGGGCCGATCAGGCTCAGAGTCAGCAGCTCATGATGGCGGGAAAGCCGTTGCGTGAGGTGAAAGATGCGCGACGCCCCGCCGAAGTCGGGCGGGACGGCAAGGTAGGGGGTGACGACGAGGAGGCGCACCGGAACGCGGCGCCGGCTACTCGGCCCGCTGACCGGCTCCGACCGCGTCGGCTGCCGCCAGCATCTCCTCGATCAGCCGGCGCAGCTGCTCGCGCTCGTCCTGGTCGAGCGGCGCCAGCAGGTGGGACATCGTGTCCCGGTAGCGCTGCCGCCAGGAGAGCACCTGCTCGTGCCCCTCGGGAGTGAGCGCCACCTGCACCACGCGCTCGTCGTCGGACTGGCGTTCGCGCGTGAGCAGGCCCGCCTTCTCCAGGCGCTTGCAGGCGATGGTCGCCGAGCTCGGTGAGATGCTGAGCACCTCGGCGAGCTCACCGATGCTCATCGGGCCCTGCCGCCGCAGGTGGCGCAGCAGCCAGAACTGCTGCGGCGTGATCTCACCCCGACGCACCGGGTGCGACGTCTGGCGGAGCACTCGCCAGAGCGCCAGCAGATCCTCCACCAACTGATCATTCGGTGTCGACACGCCGTCCCGTCCTTCCATGGCGTATTAAATGTATCATCAAATCAAGTGCCGCGCCGACCCCGTTAGCGGCCCTCGCAGCACGTCGAGCCAGCGGAATGTGAGTGAACGTGCCCGCCTCCCGATCGCCGCGGTCGCTGCTCCGCCAACTCCGGCCAGAGTGGATGATACGCGACGTCAGCCTGTTAATGCTGGCCCGTGTGACGATGAGTGGCATGCGGGCGCTGGCCGGGGTGCTCGTGCCGATCTACCTCGCCCTGATCGGCTTCGACGCGGTGCGACTGGGCACCCTCTTCGCCGTCACCGCGCTCACCTCGGCAGTCCTCACCAGCAGCATCGGGATCCTGTCGGACCGGTTTGGCCGCAAGGCGTTCATCGCCGGTATCCCGCTGCTGACGGCCGGCGCGGCGGCCGGATTCATCCTGACGCACAACATCGTGGTCATCTTCGCCTGTGCCGCGCTCGGCAGCTTCGGCCGCGGCTCCGGCGCCGGTGGCGGAGCTGTCGGTCCCTACGCCCCCGCCGAGCAGGCCTACATCGCCGACGCCACGCCCTCCGCGGTCCGTAACACCGTGTTCGGCCGGCTGGCCTTCGCCTCCGCCGTCGGCGCGGTCGTCGGCAACGTCCTGGCGGCGGTGCCGGACCTGGCCGCGCGGCTCGGCCTCCACGGCACCACCGCCTATCGTCCGGCGTTCCTGCTGGTCGGCCTGCTCGCGCTGACGGCCGGCCTGCTGGCGCTGCCGGTCACCAACCGCAAGCCGGCGCCGCGTCCGGCCGACCGTCGCACCTGGCAGCTGTCGCGGCCGGCCCGGGGCATGCTGCTACGGCTGTGGGCCACCAACAGCGTCAACGGGCTGGCGATGGGCTTCATCGGCCCCTTTATCACCTACTGGTTCTACCGCCGCTACGGCGCGGGACCCGGCGAGATCGGCGCGCTCTACACCGTGATCAACCTCGCCACGCTCGCCTCGATCCTGGCGGCGGCGCCGGTGGCCCGGCGCCTTGGCCTGGTGCGCACCGTCGTGCTCGGCCGGACATTCCAGGGTCTGCTGCTGATCCCGATGGTGCTCGCGCCGACCTTCTGGCTGGCCGGTGCGGTCTATCTGGTGCGCATGTGCTCGCAGCGCATTGCCCTCCCGCTCCGCCAGTCCTTCACCATGGCGATGGTCCCGCCCGACGAGCGCGGCACCGTGGCCGGCCTGTCGAACCTGCCGGCCCAGGGCACGTCGGTCGTCAGCCCGGCGCTGGCCGGCTATCTGTTCGAGCACATCTCCATCGCGCTGCCCTTCGAGGTCGGCGCGGTCTTCCAGCTGATCAACACGGGCCTCTTCTACGGCTTCTTCCGCAACGTGCGCCCGCCAGAGGAGGCCGTCGAGGATGGCCTGCCCAGGCAGGCCACGCGGGCGGGCGAGGAGACGTCCGAGCTCACCCGGCGCGCCTCCTGACCCGTCGCGGCGATCACTCCGCGCGGTTGTCCCGTCCCCAGTGGTGCTCCAGCAGATCGGTCATCTTGCCGCGCTCGAGGACGGCGACGACCTCGTCGCGGCTCCGCCGCCGTCCCGGGAACTCGTCGTCGTTGGCCAGCGTGGCGGCCAGGCGCGCGGCGATGGCGGCGCCCATCTGCAGCCCGCGCAGGGTGACCTTGTCGACCGTGTCCGCCTCGGTATGGCCGTAGCCTCGCCCGATCATGCCGGCGGTCGAGTCACGGCTGTTGAGGGTCGCGCTCGGGTAGCCCTGCAGAAAGAACGGGAAGTGGTCCGAGTGCGGGCCGACCTGGTCGCGGATGCCGACGGCGTAGAGGTGCTCGTCGGCGAAGCGGGCGAAGTAGGGGACCAGGTTCGGGTCACCGGTGACGGTGATTTGCTCCTGGCCGCCCTGGCCGCGGCCGGCGCCGTCGAGGTTGACGGCGACGCGCAGCACCTCGCCGGTGTCGCGGTAGCGCTCGGCGTGGTGCCACGCGCCGAGCAGCCCGATCTCCTCGCAGCCGAAGCAGATGATGCGCACGGTGCGCGCGAGCTGCCCGGCGAAGGGGGCAAGCACCCGGCCGACCTCCAGCCCGACGAGCGTGCCGGCGGCGTCGTCTCCCGCGCCCTGGGCGACGTCGTGCCCGTCGTAGTGGCCGCCCATGAGGACAATCTCCTCGGGGTGTGTCCCGCCCGGGATGTCGCCGACGACGTTGTAGGAGTGGGAGCGGAAGGTCCGGTTGGTCGTGCGGATGCGCGCGTGGACCGGGCCGCGCTCGGCGAAGCGGCGCAGCGCCGCGCCGGCCTCGTAGCTGATGCCGATGCCGGGGATCGGGGCCTCGTGGTCGCTCGCCTCGGACCCGCTCGGGTTCTTCCCATAGAGGGCCCCGGTGATGTGGAGCAGGCCGGGGTTCTGGTTGATGAAGACGCAGCCGGTGGCGCCGGCCTCGACGGCGCGGCGGTACTTGTCGGTGCGGTGGCTCTTGGTCTCGCCCGGCCGGTTCGTCTCGGCGTCGGTCAGCGCGATCTTGCCGCGCACGGCATCGCCAAGACGCGCGAAGTCGGCCGCCTCGCCCTCGCCGACGTCAACCAGCTCCCCCTCGAGGTCGGCCGAGCCGCAGTAGGGCATGGCGATCGCCGAGAAGCTGCGCTCGAGCGGCGCGGTGACGGCGAAGAAGCAATCCCCGCGCTCCCAGCCGTACATCGGGAACTCCTCGAGGCGCGTGTTCTTGAGTCCGTACTCGTCCATCTTCTGCTTGAGAAATCGCGCGGCGGCGTGCTCGCTGTCGCTGCCGCCGAAGCGGTGCCCCAGGTCGTCGCACAGGTGGATGAGGTTGCGGTAGATCGCGTCCGAGGTCCAGACCTCGCCCAGGACCTGGCGCTCGACGTCGCGGGTACTGACGCTCATGGCTCGCTCCTCGCACGATGCCGGGCGGGGCCGTCGGCGCGGCGGAGCCGCCGTCCCGGTGCCCTCGCGGACCGGCCGGATGATTCAATCGCAGCCCGATCATCCGCCCGTGCCGTCGATTCGTCCAGTCCCGGACAAGGGGTGGCGGCGGTGGGACAGGCTCAGTCCGTCGTGCTCGCGGCCGATACCAGGTTGGGCTGCTTCGGCGGCGCGGCGGTATGCTCTGACCACCGGGCCGCGAACGTGCGTGCCCTCGGGCACGCGGCGAGGGAGCGCGCGGTGGCGGACGATCCGAAGGCGGTGGTCGCGCGCGGCTACGACCGCATCGGCGAACGCTACGCCGCCGGAGCGCTTGCGGCCCCCCAAGGACCGCGCGCTCGCTACCTCGATCTGCTGCTGGAGCGGTTGCCGGCGGGCGCCTCGGTGCTCGATCTCGGCTGCGGCGTCGGCGTGCCGGTGGCCGAGGCGCTGGCGCGCGGCTTCGCCGTGACCGGCGTCGATGCGTCCGCGCACGCGGTGACGCTGGCGCGGCGCAACGTCCCGGCGGGACGCTTCGTCCAGGGGGACATGGCGTCGGTGGACCTGCCGGCGGAGACCTTCGACGCCGTGGTCGCCTTCTACTCGATCATCCACCTGCCGCGGGACGAGCACGCGCGCGTCTTCGCCAGAATCGCGCGCTGGCTGCGGCCCGGTGGCCTCTTCGTTGCGTCGCTGGGCGCGCGTGACCTCGCGGCGGGCACCGACGAGGACTGGCTCGGCGTGCCGATGTACTGGAGCCACTTCGACGCGGCGACGAACCGGCGCCTGGTCGCGGCGGCTGGCCTGACCGTCGAATGGTCGGAAGAGATCGCGACCGGCGACGAGCGGTTCCTCTGGGTGGTGGCCCGCCGGACGGTACGCGCGCCGGAGTGATAGACGGCGGTTGGAGAGGACGGCGCCCGGTGCGTGACGAGATGGTGGCGGCGGTCGAGGCGGTGGTACGACGGCAGCACCCCGATGCGGAGCACGTGGAACTGATGGGCGTGCAGCGCTTCGCGCACGGCGACACCGGCGAGGTCCACGCCGTCGATCTCTCCTGGAGCATCGCGGGCACGCTTCGGGTCGGCCAGTTCGTGGCCCGGCCGTCGGACGAAGCGCAGCCGCGCCTGCTCGGCGCGCTGGCGGAGGCGGGCCTGCCGGTGCCCGAGGTCGTCGCCTTGCCCGCCGAGACGGGCGGCATCCTGGTGACGACCCGGCTGCCCGGCGGAGACGCGCTCGACGCGCTGCGGGCGGCCGGCATGCGCTGGGAGCTGAGCGCGCTGGCGTTCACCTTCGCCCGGGCACTGGGCCGGATCCACGCGCTCGACTGGCAGGTGGTTGCGCCCTGGCTGGCCGATCCGGAGGACACCCCGGAGGACCTGGTCGACCGGCAGTTCGACACGCGCTGGGAGGCGTGGGAGACACGGCTGGCAGCGCTCCCACCCGGCACCGGCGACGCCTTCAACCGCGCGCTGCACTGGCTCGACGCCCGGCGCCCGGTCGAGGTCTCGCTCTGCCTCTGCCACGGGGACTACGGCCTGACGAACGTGCTGATCGCCGACGACGAGGTCGCCGGGGTGATCGATTGGGAGGACGCCCGGGTGGACGACGCGTCCTACGACCTGGCGCTGCTGCCGACCGAACTGGCGCAGCTCAACCTGCCGACCGGCGACGCCGAGCTGTTCGCGCAGGCGACGTACGGCGCCTACCTGCAGGCGTCGCCACGCACGCTCGGCAACCTGCCGTTCTATGCGGCGGCGCGCCTGTTCGAGCGCGCGCTCGATGCGACCGAGGCGGCGGCGGCGATCGCCGGCGGGCAGCCGGTGGGCCCGCGAGCGCGACGCCAAGCCGAGCGTCTCCCCGAAACTCTGGTGGAACTGGCCCGCGCGCTGGCGGGGGACGAGCGGGTGCCGTGGCGGGCATGACGGGTGGGACTGGGCAGGGCGGGCCGCGACGCGAGCCGCCGGATCTGCCCGGGTTCCGACTGGTCGTCCGCGAGCAGATCCCGCTGAGCCGGGTGGGCTGGATCGGGCTCGCGAGCGTGCCGGCCTGGGCGGTGGCCTTCGAGCTGATCTCGGGCGTGCTGGGTGGCCGGGTGATCACCCACCCGTCGATCACCGTCGGCGGCTTCGTCGTCGGGGTGGTGCTGGTGCTGATCGCGGTGCCGGTGCTGCATGAGGCGGTCCACGGCGTGGTCGCCCGGCTGGCCGGGGCGCGCCCAGAGTACGGGATCGGCGCCGGCTTTGCCTACACGACGTTTCGCGAGCCGGTGGGGAGGGTGGCCTACCTCACGATCGGCCTCGCCCCGCTGGTTCTGCTCACGGTCGTCGGCGTGGCGACGACCCTCGCCTGGCCGAGCTACGCCGGCTTCGTCCTGGCCTTCCTGGTCGCCAACGCGGCCGGCGCGGCCGGCGACATCTGGGTCGCGCGTGAGGTGTGGCGGCTGCCGGCAGAGACAACCATCTTCGACCTGGCCGACGGCTTCGCCGCCTATCTGCCGCATCCGTTGCCGGCGTCCTCCGCGCCCGCAAACACGTAGCCGGGCCAACCACCGGCCCGGCTACGTGCTGGGGAAGGGAAGGTCGCTGAGTCTCAGGCGACGGCGGCCAGGTCCGGCCGCAGGAGCGCGCCGATCGCCCGGGTCTGCGCCACGATGCCGGCTAGTGTCTCCGGTGTGATCGACTGGGCGGCATCGCAGGCGGCGTGCTCCGGGTCCGGCAGCGCCTCGATGATCAGCCCGTGCGCGCCCGCGGCGATCCCGGCGAGCGCCATCGGCGCAACCAGCTCGCGGTGGCCGGTGCCGTGGCTCGGGTCCACGATGACCGGCAGATGGCTGAGCTGGCGGACCAGCGGCACGGCGTTGAGGTCCAGGCTGAAGCGCGTGGCCGAGTCGAAGCTACGGATGCCGCGCTCGCAGAGGATGACGCGGTCGTTGCCGCCGGCCAGCACGTACTCCGCCGACAGCAGCCACTCCTCAACGGTGGAGGCGAAGCCGCGCTTGAGGAGGACGGCGCGGTCGGTCCGGGCGACCCGCCGCAGCAGCGGGAAGTTCATCATGTTGCGGCTGCCGATTTGCAGCACGTCCGCGTGCTCGGCCACGAGGGCGACCTGCTCCGGCTCCATCACCTCGGTGACCACCGGGAGGCCGGTCAGCGCACGCGCCTCGGCCAGGAGGCGTAGCCCGTCTTCACCGAGCCCCTGGAAGCTGTAGGGCGACGTGCGCGGCTTGAAGGCGCCGCCGCGCAGCATGACCGCACCGGCGTCGCGCACCGCCTCCGCCGCCCGGAGCAATTGGTCGCGCCCCTCGACGACGCAGGGACCGGCGATCACGACCGGGTCGCGCCCGCCGACGGCCACGTCGCCAACCTGGACGACGGTGCCCCCGGGACGGGCCTCGCGCGCCGCCAGCCGGTAGGGACGAGACGGGGTGTGGACGCCGGCCACCCCAGGCAACTCGCAGAGCGCCGGACCGAGGTCGTCGGCCACGGGCCGGCCGTTGATGCCGATGGCGGATGCGCCGCTGCCGACGAGCAGGTGGACCTCGTAGCCGCGTGAGCGCAGCAGGTTGGTGACCTGCTCGGTTGCGTGACTGGCCGCGTCCGGCTCCATGGTGACGATCATCGCCCCGATCCCTTCTTCGCTGGCCGCCCGCGCGGCCCGCGTTAGCTCCCTCACCCGGCGGTTCAGACAAACAAAAAACAGAGGCGTTTGCCTCTGCTTCCCCTCCGGCGTTGCTGGTTGGCGCGGTGGCTATCGGATCAACACCAAGCGCCCCACCAGCTTCGCCGGAGGGGTAAAGTAATAATACCAGTCACGG
>DASSZN010000041.1:0-13434 GCA_035702805.1 Thermomicrobiaceae bacterium
GCGGTACTTGCCGTCGGCGAACTCGATGTCGTCGACCGAGGCCTCGAGCATGGTCGCGGCGATGCGTCGCGCCTTCTCGCGGATCTTGTCGATGGAGATCATGAGCGCGCCGCCACCGACGGCCAGGCCGCGGCTACCCATGGTGCCGTTGCCCTCCGGCGTGTTACCGGTGTCGCCGTGGTGCACGATCACGCTGTCGTAGTCTGCACCGAGGTTGTCGGCCACGAGCTGGGCGAAGGTGGTCTCCTGTCCCTGGCCGTGCGGGGAGATGCCGGTGAAGACGGAGACCGAGCCGGTCGGCTCGACGCGCACCGTCGCGCTCTCCCACGGCCCGAAGCCGCAGATCTCGACGTAGGAGGCCAGGCCGATCCCGAGGTAGCGCCCCTGCTTGCGCGCCGCCGCCTGCTCCTCGCGGAGCTGCTGGTAGCCGGCCACGTCGAGGGCCTTGGCCAGCGCCCGGGCGTACTCGCCGGTGTCGTAGGTCTCGCCGGTGGCGGTGGTGTAGGGGAACTTGCCGGGGTCGATGAAGTTGCGGCGGCGCACCTCGGCCGGGTCGAGCCCGGTCGCGTCGGCCAGGAGGTCCATCGCCCGCTCGACGTAGTAGGCGGCCTCGGGACGCCCGGCACCCCGGTAGGCAGCGACCGGCATGGTGTTGGTGTAGACGCCGAGCGCGTGCGTCTCGACGGCGGGGATGTCGTAGCAGCCGACCGCCATCGAGGCGGTGGTCCCCGGCAGGAAGCTGCCCCGTCTGTCGGCGCCCAGGTCCTGGATGACGGTCATGCGGTAGGCGCGGATCTTCGCGTCCTTGTCGGCCGCGACCTCGATGTCGGCGATCTGGGCGCGGCCGTGGTTGGTGACCTGGAAGTTCTCGCTGCGCGTCTCGGCCCACTTGACCGGGCGCTTCAGCCCCCAGGCGACGGCGGAGACGACGAGGTCCTCCGGGTAAGCACCGATCTTGACGCCGAAACCGCCGCCGACCTCGGGCGCGATCACGCGCACCTGGCTGACGCCGAGCTTGAGCGCCGCCGCGACCGCCTTGCGGTTCCAGTGCGGCGCCTGGGTCGAGGTCCAGACGGTCAGGCCGCGGGTCGTCGGGTCGGGCGCGGCAGCGACCGCGCGCGGCTCCATCGGCACACCGGAGAGCCGCTGGCTGCGGATGCGCTGCTTGACGACGACCGGCGCGTCCCGGAAAGCGGCCTCGACGTCCCCCTGGACGTGGGTCTGATTGAGGGCGATGTTGTTCTTGGTCCCGGCCACGATCTCGGGGGCGCCGTCCATCATCGCGTCCTCGATGGACGTGACGGCCGGGAGGGGCTCGTAGTCGACGATCACGGCCGCCGCGGCGTCGCGAGCGGCGTAGGCCGACTCGGCCACGACCGCGACGATCGGCTGGCCGAGGTAGCGCACGAGGTCGGTAGCGAGCGCGTTGACGCTGTCGCCCCCCTCCCCCTCGCTGGCGGTGCCGAACTCGAGGTTGGCGTAGCGCTGCAGCTGGTCGGACCCGACGACCTCGACGACGCCCGGCATGGCGGCCGCCCGCGCGGTGTCGACGCCGGTGATGCGGGCGTGCCCGTAGATGCTCCGCACGAAGGCCACGTGGAGCATGCCCGGCAGCTGCAGGTCGTCGACGTAGGTCGACGCTCCGGTGATGAGCCGCGGGTCCTCCTTGCGTCGGACGCGCGCCCCGACGTACTCGCTGACCACCAGACTCGGCATTGTGGTGTCCCTTCCCTCCGGAGACGACCGGCGACTGACGGTCGCCGTCCACGCACACCATGCGTCCAGAGCAAGTCCCATTGTACGGAGCGTTCGGCCGGCCGTCGACGGGCAGCGCGCGGCCCACCCGTCCGGCAGCTCAGACCGGCGCGGCGGACGGCTCGGCCTGCCGCGCCAGCCGGTAGACCCCGCAGCCCGGCGCGGCATCGCGCAGCAGCTCCGCCGTCTCGGGATGGCAGGTGAAGAGGAGCACCTGCTGGTGCTCGGCGAAGCCGGCCAGGGCGCGGGCGACCGCGCTCGCCCGCTCGGGGTCGAAGTTGACCAGCACGTCGTCCATCACCAGCGGCAGCACCCCGCCGCGCCGGGCGAACTCGGTCGCCAGGCCGAGGCGGATGCAGAGGTAGAGCTGCTCGGCGGTGCCGCGGCTGAGCGCCTCGGGCCGGCGCGTGCCCCCGGCCGGGTCGACCACCGTCAGCGAGCCCTCCCGCTGGAGCAGCCCGCGGTAGCGCCCGCCGGTGACGTCGGTGAAGAGGCGCGACGCCTGGGCGAGCACCGCCGGCTGCCGCTCGCGCTCGAAGCGAGCCAGGGTCTCGCGGACCACCGACTCCGCCAGCCCGGCGACCAGCCAGCGGCGGGCCGCCTCGCTCAGCTCGTCCACGATCGCGGCCCGCTCCAGGGACAGCTCCGGGATCGCGAGCGACTCCTCGACGGAGCGGCGCGCGGTCTCGGCGTCGCGGCGGGCCGTGAGCGCGCGGTCGCGCTCGTCGGAGAGGGTGGTGACGTCGCGGCCGGCGTCGTCGGCGGCGCGCTGCCAGCGCTCGACGTCGCCGCTCGCCAGGTCCGCGAGCGCGGCCCGAGCGGCCGGGCCGTCGCCCACCCGCGCCACCAGCTCGCGGTCGGCCTCGCGCAGGGACGCCTCCAATTCCCGGCGGTGGGCGAAGACCTCCAGGCGGCGGTGGAAGTTCTCGGCGTCGGCCGCGCCGGCCTCGGCGAACAGCGCGTCGCGCTGCCGGGCGAGCTCGGCGTGCTCGGCGCGGGCCCGGCCGGCCTCGCGTCGCAGGCGCTCCACCGTCTCCTCCAGCTCCGCGCGGTCGCGCCGCAGTGTCCGGTCCTGCTCGATCCGCTCGCGCAGCCGCTCGAGGGCGGTGATCAGGTCGAGGCCGCGGAGGTCGGCGGGCTCCCCCGCGTCGGTGAGGAGCTGGCCGGCGCGCTCCTCGAAGCCCAGCACGAACTGGCCGATCCCGCGCAGCTCCTGCTCCGCCAGCTCGACCGCACGCAGCGCCTCGCGCCCCAGGCGCACCGTGTCGAAGAAGTCGAGCGCGCCCCGCGGCGTCAGCTCCGCGGGGACCCCGTGCTGCTCCTGCCAGGCGGTCCAGGCCGCGCGGCATCCCGCCAGGTCCTGGCCGGCGCGGGCGACCTCGTCCCGCGCGGCGTCACTCGCCGCGCTCGCCTCCGTCAGCTGCTCCTCCGCCTCCGCCAGCGCGCGCTCGCGACCGGCGCGGTCGTCGTGGCCCGCGCGCGCGACCGAGAGCTCGCCGGCGAGCGTCTCCAGCGCGGCGTCGGCGGGCGCGACCAGTCCGAGGAGTCCCGCGTCGTCGGCGATGCCGGCCTCGAGCTGGGTGCGCGTCACGTACAGCGACTCCAGCGTGGCCGCGGCCCGGTCGTGCTCGGTAGCGAAGCGGGCGCGAGCGCGGTCCGCGACGCGGCGGTAGCCACCGCCGCCACGCCACTGCCAGAGCGTGGTGCCGGCCGCGACGAGCGCGGCGACCCCCAGCCCGGCGGACGCGCCGACCATCCCGAGGACGGCCGCGACCACTGCCGCCACGACCAGGACCGCCGTCAGGGCGCCGAGCACCACGACGGCGCGACGCGATGGCGGGGGCGACGACGCGGCTGCCTCGTCGCGCAGCGCCTCGAGCTGGCGCAGCGTCTCCTCGCCCGCCTCGATGCGTGCGGCCAGCCCCACGCGCTCGGCGAGCGCCGCGCGCAGCCGGTGGAGCGCCGCTTCCCGCGCGGGCAGATCCTCCTCCGCCTCCGGGACGGGCGCCGGCAGAGCCGACAGCTCGGCGGCCCGCAGCTCACGCTGGTCCTCCCGGCGGGCTCGCTCGGCACCGGCGCGCTCGGCCTCCGTCGCGGCCCGCTCCGCGCCAGCGCGAGCCGCGTCGAGCGCGTCGGCGAAGTCGCGGACCTCCTCACGGGCGGGGATGGAGCGGTCGAAGGCGGCCAGCCGCGCGCGGTCCCAGGCGGGGCCGAGGTCCCGCAGCTGGTCGGCGAGCGCGCCGAGCGCCTGGCGGCGCCGGCCGTCGACCTCGGGCAGCCGCACGATGCGCTCGCGATAGAGGGCCAGCGCCTCGTGGAGCTGACCCGCCGCCTCCGCCGCGCCCGCCAGGCGATCGTCCGGCACGTGGGCATCGCGGCGCGCCGCGACGTCGGCGAGGTGCCGCTCGACAGCCGTAACCTGCCGGGCGGCGGCGTCGAGGGCCGGGGTGAGCTCGGCGAGGCGCGCCACACCCCGCTCGGGCGCCGAAGCGACGGGCTCGAGCGCCGCCAGCTCGTCCGCGGTGGCGCGCCGCCGGGCCCAGAGGGGCCAGAGCTCGACCAGACGATGGCAGTGCGCGCGGAGCGTCCGCCGCTCCTCGACCGCATCGCCGAGGCGCTGCACCTCGGCGGCGCGTGCCCGCTCGTCGGCGAGCAGCCCGACGTAGCTGCCGGCCGCGCGGTGTGCCTCGGCCAGCCGCCGGTCGAGGTCGTCGAGCCGCGCCAGCAGCCCGGTGATGCGCGCGTCCCCGCGCGGACGGAGCAGCTCGGCCTGGCGGTCTCCGAGCGCGCCCAGCGCCTCCTTGGCCGAGCGCCCGGCGCCGGTGATCCCGGCCGAGAAGATGCGGTCCTGGACCCCGTCGGCGTCCAGCGTGGCGAAGTCCTGCAGCTCGAGCAGGCTGAAGGCGAAGACGGTCTGGAAGAGGCGCCCGTCGCAGCCGCCGAGCAGCCGCGCCAGGTCCTCGTCGGCGCCGCGCCGCCCGTCGGGCAGGGTGACGACCGCCCGGGCGCGCGCGCCGCCCGCGCGCTCGACGACGTAGTCCCCGTCGGCCGAGGCGACGTAGAGCCGCCCGCCCGGCGCGCCGCCGTCGAACGGCGCGTAGCTGCGATCGCGCTCGCGGTCACGCTCGCCGCCGCGCCCGTCGGGGAAGCCGAACAGGATCTGGCGGATGAAGGCGAGCAGCGTCGTCTTGCCGGCCTCGTTCGGCCCCTCGAAGACGGTGAGTCCGGGTGGAATGCCGCGGACCTCGTAGCCCTGGAAGATCCCGAAGCGATCGACGTCCCAGCCGGAGATCCTCATGGCCGGTCCATCTCCTCCATCAGATCGATGGCCAGGGCGGTGGCGTCGTCCAGCAGCTCGGCCAGCGCCGCCTCGTCGAGCGCCATCGCGTTGCCGGGAATCGCGCGCCGCAGCGGGGCGAAGCGCTCGTCGGCCATCGCCCGCAGCCGGGCTGGGTCGGCCGCCAGCTCCCGGGAGAGGCCGATCAGCTCGGCGGTCAGGTCGCCCCGACGCGCCAGCTCCGCCGGGTCCCGCGCCGAGCGGGTGCGGTCCTCCACCGCGTCCCACCACACGGGCTCGCCGGCCGCCCGCGCGCTGCCGCGCAGCTCCCGCAGCAGATCGTCGAGGGCGCGCGGCCGCAGCAGCTCGCCGTGGAGCGGCCCGGTGCCGGTGAGCGTGGCGCGCAGCAGCAGCACCCGTCCGCGATGCTCCAGCCGGGCCGCCTCGGCGCGCTCGATCAGGCCGGCGGACAGCGCCGCCAGGTCGGGGACGTCCGACACGTCGGCCTCGAGGCGGAGCAGGCGCACCCGGTCGAGCGGGACGAACTCGGGCGGCTGCAGCGCCCGCCCGTCGACCGAGAGCACCAGCGCGCCCTTCGGCCCCAGCTCGGCCTCCTGGAAGCCGCGCCCCTGCGGCGTGCCGGCGAAGGCGATCCAGGGAGCCGCGCTCAGGACCCGCCGCCCGTGGGCACCGCCGAGCGCCCAGTAGTCCATGCCGCGCGCGGCGAGCGCGTCGACCACGCAGAGCCGGCCGCCCGGCGGGCAGTGGAGCACGCCGACGTGCAGCCCGCCCGCCGGCTCGCGCCGGAAGCCCTGCAGGGGGTCGTCACCGCCGCTACCGCCGTGGAGCGTCGCCAGCCGCTCGCCGTCCCGCTCGATGGGGACGGACCGGACACCGCCGCCGAGGACGCGGACGCCGTCGGGCCAGCCCGGGACCGCCGACCAGTCCGACGGCCGCTCGTCGCCGGCGAGGGCGATGACGGCGCGGATCCCCTGGGCGACTAGGCGCTCGAGCCCGGCACGGAGCCGGAGCTGGGCACGGAGCCCACACGCGATCCCGTCGTAGCTGTGGCCCGCCAGCACGACGAAGGCGGCCTGGCGGGCGATGGCCAGGTCGACCAGGCCGTCGAACGCGGCGAGCGAGGCGTCGCGCACCGCCTCGCGCAGCTCGGGTGGGACGGCGCCGATCCGCGCGAACGGGGTGTCGAGATGCAGGTCGGCGGCATGGACGAAGCGGAAGGCCATCGCGCTCACCGTTCCCTTGACCGTCACGAGCCACCGATCGCCTGACCGGCGCGAGGCGCCGCCACCGGGCGAGCATCCGACGTGAAGCTGCGAGCGCCGGCATTGTCCCCCCGGGTGGGGCTCGCGCGCAAGCGGCCGGCACGACGTGCTGAACGACGCGGGGCGCATTGACAGCCGCGTGCGCGTCGCGTTCTCTATGGCACGAAGGATTCGCGGACACCTCGACGGACTAACGGACGTGGCACGCACCGGAAGCGGGGGCGAGACATGCGCTTTGGAGTCCACATCGGCCAGCAGAACTGCACCATCGACGACCTGCGCCGGCTCTGGACCTGGGCCGACCGCGGCGGGCTGTACTGGTTCTCGGTCTGGGACCACTTCTACTGCAAGACGGACGACAGCGCGCCGCACTTCGAGGCGATCCCGCTGATGGCGGCGGCCGCGGTCGAGACGCGCGACATCCGCATCGGCTGCCTCGTCTTCTGCGCGGCGTACCGCAACCCGGGACTGCTGGTGAAGTCGATGGTGACGATCGACCACCTGAGCGGCGGCCGCGCCACGGTCGGGCTGGGCGCCGGCTGGCACGAGCCGGAGTACCGCGCCTACGGCTACCACTTCGGCCCGCCGCGCGAGCGGCTGGACCTGCTGGAGGAGAACGCCGCGGCCGTGCGGCAGCTCCTCGACCGGGAGACGACCTCACTCGACGGGCGCTACGTCCAGCTCGCCAACGCCTACTCGAACCCCAAGCCGGTCGGCCCGATGCCGCTCTGCATCGGCGGCGGGGGTGAGAAGCGCACCCTGCGGATCGCCGCCCGCTACGCCGACAGCTGGAACGCCGCCTACATCGGCCCCGAGGACTTCCGCCACAAGAGCGCGGTGCTGGACCACTGGTGCGAGACGGAGGGGCGCGACCCGGCCAGCATCGAGCGCTCGGTCAACCTCTACTTCTACATGGGCGCCGACGAGGCCGCGGTGCCGGCGACGACCGCGCGCATGCGCGAGCAACTGCTGGGGGAGGCGGACACGCGCCGCGCCGGGGCGCTCACCGGCAGCCCGCGCGAGGCGGTCGACCGCATCGGCGCCTACCGGGACGCCGGGGTGGAGTGGCTCAACGTGGCCATCCGGCCGCCGATCGACTGGGAGGCGCTGCAGGCCTTCCTCGAGGAGGTCGCGCCGACCTTCGCCTGAGCCGCGCACGCCGGGCCACCGTGGGCGACCACCGTGAGGAGACGAGGGTGCGTCACGTCGACTTCACGCCGGGCAATGGTCGGCGGATCGCGCGGTACGGCAGCGACTTCGTGCAGGCGCGCCTCGCCCACCGCGACGAGCTCCACGTCTCCTGCATGTACCTCGAGCCGGGCGGCCGGGTCGGCCGGCACCCGGCCTCGGTCCAGCAGCTCTTCGCGGTGGTCCAGGGCGAGGGGTGGGCCGCCGGCGACGACGGCACGCGGGTGACGCTGCGGGCAGGGGACGCGGTCCTCTGGGAGGCGGGCGAGCGGCACGAGGCCGGCACCGACACCGGCCTGACGGCGATCGTCGTCGAGAGCGCCGCGCTGGACGCCTGAGCCGGACGCCGGTTACCCCGTCCGGCGCCGCGCCTCCCGGGCGCGTCCCGCCCGACTCCACCGCCTGGCTAGCTTGCGGGACAGCCTGCTGGCTGGTAGGCTAGACGGAGAGAGGACGGTGGAGCGGCCGTGCACGCGGCAGACGGGTTCCCGGCCTGGCTCGAGGCCACCATGCGGTCGCGCGGGCTGTCGCAGGCCCAGTTGGCCCGATCCCTGGGCGTCGGCGAGGCACAGGTGTCGCGCTGGCGGCGGGGGCTGGCCGTACCGACCGTCCGCTCCCTCCAGCGGCTGGCCGAGACGCTCGGCGTGGCCCGGACGACGCTGGAGGCACTGGCCGGGTACCCGGCGGCCGCGCCGTCCGAGCCGGGGGGCCGCGGCTGGAACGCCGAGCAGGCGGGCGAGCTCCACGCGCACCAAACGCGGCTGGTCCGGCTGCTCGAGGATCGGGTGCCGCCGGAGCTCTGGCCGGCCTACGTCGCCGCCTGCGTGGCCATGGCCGACGCCCTCGAGGAGTCCTACGCGATCACGCTGGAGCGCGCCGAGCGCCTGCTCGCGCGGCGGACCCGCGCGCCGGGCGACGCGGTCGCGTCGCCGGCACCGGTCCCGCTCCACCCCGAACGGCAGCTCGGCTTTCGAGCGCCGGAGTCGTCGCCGGGCGCGCCGCCGCTGCCGTCCGACGCACAGTTGGGAGCGCACCATGGTCATCCCGATGGTCGTCGAGTCGACCAACCGCGGTGAGCGCAGCTACGACATCTACTCGCGCCTGCTGCGCGACCGGATCATCTTCCTTGGCACCGAGGTGGACGACCAGATCGCCAACGCGATCATCGCCCAGATGATCTTCCTCGAGTACGACAACCCGGAGCAGGACATCAAGCTCTACATCAACAGCCCGGGCGGCTCGGTCTACGCCGGGCTCTCGATCTACGACACGATGCAGATGATCCGCTGCGACGTGGCCACCTACTGCATCGGCCTGGCCGCCAGCATGGGCGCCGTGCTGCTGGCTGCCGGCACCCCGGGCAAGCGCTTCTCGCTCCCCAACTCCCGCATCGTGATCCACCAGGGCTCGGCCGGCTTCAGCGGGTCGATCCCCGACATCGAGGTGGTGGCCCGCGAGACGATCCGCACCACGACGCAGTTGACCGAGATCCTGGCCCGCCACACCGGCCAGACGTTCGAGCGCATCAAGCGGGACACCGAGCGCGACTATTACATGGGCGCGCCGGAGGCGCGGGACTACGGGCTGATCGACCACATCCTCGCCTCGACCAAGGGCGGCGCGGCGGAGCACCCGCTGGGGGCCGGCTCGCCCGACGTCCGCAGCTGAGCGACCCGTCGGGGGAGCCGGCGTGGACGACCTCGCCCTGATGGCGCTCCGCGCCGACGCGGACTTCACCTTCGACGCGCGCGGCCGGCTGCTCCTGACCAACGAGCCGCTCGCCGCGGCGCGCCGGCCGGCGCCGCGCCTCTTCCTCGGCCGCGCGGGGACGGGCTACGTCGTCCGCTACGGAGCCGGGCTGTCCGACGAGACGGGCGCCCGGCTCCGAGCGGTCGTCGCCGGTCTGCCGGCCGCGGGCGGCCCGCGCATCCCGGAGGACGTGCGGGCGGCGCTGCGCGAGGTGCTGGCCGGAGAGGGGCCGGTCGCGCGCGAGGGTGGCGGCCCCGCCTACCGCTTCCCCGAGACGATCCGCGCGGCCGGGGAGGTCGAGGTGATCCCGATGCGCGCGGCGACCCGCGGCCTCGCCCGGGAGACCTTCCCCTGGCTGGAGCGCGAGGTGGAGGACTGGCCGCCCTGCTTCGCCGTCGTGCGGGACGGGGCGGCCGTGTCGGTCTGCTTCAGCGCGCGGCTGACGGCCGACGCGGCGGAGGCGGGGGTCGAGACGCTGTCGGAGTACCGGGGGCGGGGCTTCGCCGCGGCGGTCACGGCGGCCTGGGGCACAGCGGTCCGCGACACGGGGCGCGCCCCGCTCTACAGCACGTCCTGGGACAACGCGGCCTCGCGGGGGATCGCCCGGCGCCTCGGCCTGGTCATGTTCGGCAGCGACGCGACCTGGACCTGAGCGGCGTCGCGGGACGTTACTCCAGGTCCTCCCCGCCGGCGACGGCCGCCTCCTCGCGGAGGGCGCGGGCGGGGCGTTGACCGGACGGGCGCACCGCGACCAGGTTGCTGTGGAAGGTACTCTGCCCCGCCATGTCGGCCAGGGCGTCCGAGGTGGTGCGGTTGACGTTTCGGCCGTCGGGCGAGGACGCTCCCCAGCGGCCCTTCGGCGTCACCGCGACGCCGCGCGGCACGTCGTCGGTCACGACGGCGCGCAGGCGGCACCAGCCGCGGGCGTTCTCCACCACCACCTCGTCGCCGTCGGCCACGCCGCGCGCGGCGGCGTCCGCCGGGTTGATCTCGAGGTACGGCGTCCCCTCCAGCCCCACCAGCTTGGGCACGTTGGCCAGGCTGCTCGAGACGAAGTGGTGCGCCGCGCCGGAGATCAGGACCAGCCGGCCGTCCGCGCCCTCCCAGTCGTGCCCGGCGAACTCGGCCGGCGGCTGCCAGTCGGGCAGCGGGTCGAGCCCGAACCGCTCCGCCATGGCGTCGCAGCGCAGCTCGAGCCTGCCCGAGGGGGTCGGGAAGCGCCCGTCGGCGAAGGGGACGACGGCGCCGGACTGCGCGCCGGTCGGGACGGTCCCCTCGCGCTGCAAGCGCTCCAGGGTCACGCCCTCCAGGTAAGGGTTCGTCGCCCGCATCGCGTCGAGCACCTCGGCCATGACCTCCTCCGGGGTCTGGCGCAGCCAGGGCTCGTCGTAGCCCATGGCCGCCGCGAGCAGGCGCATGACGTCCCAGTCGCTCTTCGCCTCGCCCCGCGGCGCGATGGCCGGGTGGTTGTACTGCAGGTAGCGGTGGCCGTAGCCGCGGTGCAGGTCGACGTGCTCGAGCTGGCTGGTGGCCGGCAGGACGATGTCGGCGTAGCGCGCGGTGTCGGTCAGGAAGAGCTCGTGGACGACGGTGAAGAGGTCCTCGCGCAGCAGCCCCTCGACGATGCGCCCGGCGTTGGGCGACGAGGTGGCCGGGTTGGCACAGAAGATGTAGAGCGCCTTGATCGGCGGGTCGGCGACCTCGCCCATGAGCGCGGCGCCGATGCGGTTCATGTTGACGACGCGCGGCACCGGCGGGCACTCGGCGGCGTGGCCGACCGCGCCCTCGTCCCAGGGGACGTAGTCGCTGGTGCTGTAGAAGAGGCCGCCGCCGCGGCGCCCGACCTGGCCGGCGACGGCCGGCAGCGCGATCAGCGCGCGGACCGTCTGGCCGCCGTTGCCGTGGCGCTGGATGCCGTCGGCGATCTTGAGCAGGGCCGGCTTCGTCGTCGCGAACTCGCGCGCCAGGTCCACGATCGTCGCGGCCGGCAGGCCGGTGACGGCGGCGACGCGCGCGGGCGTCCAGCCGGCGACCCGCTCGCGCAGCTCGCGCCAGCCGACGGTGTGTACCTCGAGCCAGTCCTCGTCGTGCAGCCCCTCGGCGAAGATGACGTGGAGCAGGCCGAGCGCGAGGGCGCCGTCGCTGGCCGGGCGCGGCTGCAGGTGGAGGTCGGCCGAGCGGGCGGTGAGGGTGCGGCGCGGGTCGATCACGACCACGCGGGTGCCGCGCCGCTGCGCCTGGCGCAGGAAGGGCATGAAGTGCGGGCTGGTGCTGGCCGGGTTGTGGCCCCAGATGACGACGAGCCTGCTCTCGGCCACGTCGGCCATGTCGGGCGCCCAGCGCGCGCCGTAGGTCAGCTGGACGGCGGTCTCGGCCGCCGCGCCGCAGATCGAGCGCTCCAGGCCGCTCGCGCCCATGCGGTTCCAGAGGCGCGCCGCGCTCACGATGTTCTGTACCAGGCCGAGGGTGCCGCTGTAGGAGTAGGGCTGGATCGCGGCCGCGCCGTGCTCGGCGATGATGGCCTGCCAGCGCGCGGCGATCTCGGCGACCGCCTCGTCCCAGCCGATCCGCTCCCAGCGGCCGCCGCCCTTCGGGCCGACGCGGCGCAGCGGGGAGAGGACGCGGTCCGGGTGGTAGACCCGGTCGAGGTAGGGCCGCACCTTGGCGCAGAGCCAGCCGCGAGTGATCGGGTGGTCGGGGTCGGCGCCGAAGGCGACGGCGCGGCCGTCCCGCACGGTGGTCAGGGTGGCGCAGGTGTCGGGGCAGTCGTGGGGGCAGGCCCCGCGGATCACGCGCGCGTCGTCCGGCATGGCAGGCACCCCCCTCGTAGCTGGCTGGCGGTCGGGCCGGGCCGGGCCCATCGCGCGCAGTCTACACCAGCGGCCGGTCCCGGTCCCCGACCTGGCGAGCAGGGCGCAGCGGCCGCTGGCGCGGCGCCGCCGCCTGCGCTACCGTCGCCGTACGTCCGTCCGCGGCTGACGTTAACCCGAGGAGGAACCATGGCTGTCGAGATCCACCGCGTCGGCGACCTGCGCTGCGAGCTCGGCGAGGGGCCGGTCTGGGACCCCGCCGAGGGCGTCCTCTACTTCGTCGACATCACCGGCGGCCGGGTCTGGCGCCACGGCCCAACGACCGGGTCGTTCGCGTCCCACGACTTCGGCACGACGGTGAGCGCGGTCGGGCTGCGCGCGGCGGGCGGGCTGGTGGTGGCCTGCGGCGCGGGGATCGAGTTCCTGGACTTCGCCTCGGGCAAGCGCACGCCGGTGGCCGACCCCAACGCGGGGGACTCGCACACGCGCTTCAACGACGCCAAGGTGGACCGGCAAGGGCGCTTCCTGGTGGTGACGATGGACAGGCAGCAGCACGAGCCGCTGGGCAAGCTCTACGCCCTCGAGCCCGACCACGCGACGCGCACGGTCGCCTCGGGCTTCACCATCGGCAACGGACCGGCCTGGAGCCCGGACGGCCGCACCTTCTACCTCACCGACAGCGGCCCCCACACCATCTACGCCTACGACTACGACCCCGCCACCGGCGACGTCGCCAACCGCCGCACCTTCGCCACCTCGGAGAGCTACGGCGGGACGCCCGACGGCTGCACCGTGGACGCCGAGGGTTTCGTCTGGAGCTGCTTCAACCTGGGCGGCAACGTCGTGCGTTTGGCGCCGGACGGCCGGGTCGACCGCGTGATCGACATGCCGGTCGACACCCCGTCCAGCCTGGCGTTCGGCGGTCCCGGCCTGGACGTCCTCTACGTCACCTCGATGCACTCGGGCGGCCCGGGCGCCGAGTCGCACTCGCCGCTGGGCGGCGCCCTCTTCGCCGTCCACGGCCTGGGCACGGTGGGCCTCGCCGAGCCGGGCTACCGCGGCTGACGGAGCGCCGTCCGGCACGAGTGGCGCGCCCGGTACTGCCGGTACGGCCCGTGACAGTTTGTTATGTCGATCATGCGGCGGCAGGCTGTCCGGCCGCGTCATTCCCTTTGCGCAACGGAATTGTCACGAAACTGCAACGCCGGAGAGCGGGACGCAACCGGGCTGTAACGGGGGCGGGCCTATGCTGGGGGCGGTTGAGAGGGGCGGGGTCCAGGGGGGACCCCGAGAACTCGGACCTCGAAGGAGAGGATCCCATGACCGCGCTCGGCTACGTCGTCGCCCTGCTCCTGGCGGCGGCCCTGGCCCT